>CAYVOW010000003.1:0-79927 GCA_964453585.1 uncultured Micropruina sp. | reverse complement strand
CCGGGCAGACCGGCTCGCAGGCGCCGCAGTCGACGCACTCGTCGGGGTGGATGTACAGCATCCGGTTGCCCTCATAGATGCAGTCGACGGGACACTCCTCAACACACGCCAGGTCTTTGATGTCGACACACGGCTGCGTGATGATGTACGTCATTACAGGCTCCTCGTTGGCTGGTCTGGCCTCGGGCCACTGTACCCCGCCCGCCCCCTCAGATCGGTGGAGCCACCATGGAAGACTCACAACTGAGACGGCTCCGGCCAGGGCAACGAGTGAGCCTCCGGCGGCGCCTCGGTGACGGCGAGGGCGACCTGGTCGGCTTCGTGGTCGGCACCGATCCGTTCGTCCTGGTCGACCGGCACGGACGCGAACATCGACTGCGGGCCGCCGACGTGCTCGTACTGAGGGTGATCGAGGTGGCGCGAGGCCGTAACCCCGAGCACGCCCCCGCCGACTTGCTGGACGAGCTGGCCGAGCGAGCGGGCGTGGCCGGCACTCCAGAGCTGCTCCGGATCAGCGACCTGGTGGCCGGACGAGAGCCGCCGGCCGAGGTGTTCCCCGGGCGCGGGACGTGGACCGACGGCGTCCACCACGCCCGGGTCGAGGGCGAATGGCTGACCACCGATGCCACCGGAGAACTCCTGGTCGCCCTGGCCTGGTGGGCGAGCCGCCAGGACGCGCGAAGCATCCAGCTACGGGTGCCTGCGGACTAGCGCGGGCTGGCGAGAGCTGTTCGGACCGGAAGTCAGCGCTGGATTACCGCGTGGATCGCCCTCAGGAGCAGCCCGACCGGCGATTCGGACCATTCAGGGTGTAATCCGGCGCACCTGCCGCCGGGAGTTGCTGCGGGCTGAGCGGGCCGGATCTTGGGTAACTAGGCCTGATGCCGGCGCTCGGCGGCCTCGACGGTGTTGCGGAAAAGCATCGCGATCGTGGTCGGGCCCACGCCGCCGACCCGCGGGGTGATCCACCCGGCCACCTGCTCGCAACGCTCGTCCACATCGGGGAGCAGCCGGCGGCCCTCGTAGCGAACACCCCCACCCACGACGACGGCACCGGGACGGATGTGTTCGGGCTGCAGGATCCCCGGCACCCCCGCGGCTGCAATCACGATCTCGGCCCGTTGGGTGTAGCGCGGCCAGTCCGGGACGCCGGTGTGGACGACGGTGACGGCGGCGTTCCCGCCGGGGCGTTTCGCCGAGAGCAACATCGACAGCGGCCGGCCGAGGGTGAAGCCGCGACCCAGGATCACCACCTCGCGACCGGCCACGGGGATCTGGTAGTGCTGCAGCAGCGCCTCGATGCCGGCCGGGGTGCAGGGCAGCGGTCCGGCCATGCCGAGGGCGAGGCGACCCATGTTGACCGGGTGCGCGCCGTCGGCGTCCTTGTCCGGATCCAGTTCGGCGAGCGCCGCCTCGTAGTCGATCTGGGGCGGGGTGGGGTGCTGGATCAGCACCGCGTCTACGCCGTCATCGTCGTTGAAGTCGCGGATCGCGGCCACCAGGTCGGCCTGGCCGGCGTCGTCGGGGAGCCCGACGTGGCGCCCCTCGAAGCCGAGGGCGGCAGCCCTCTCCTGCTTCATCCGGATGTAGCCCGCCGACGCCGAGTCGCTGCCAACCAGGATCGTCCCGAGCCCCGGGTTGTGGCCCGCCGCACGCAACGCGGCAATCCGCGGGGTCAGGTCGGCGTAGACGGCGTCGGCGACCGGCGCCCCGGGCATCATCACGGCACTCACCCCACGACCCTACGGACCAGCGCCGTCGCCCTCAATTCGGAGGTCACGGTCACCGACCCATGACCACTCAGGTGCCCGGTTTCTTGCCGCAGACGACCGGGGTCAAGGTGTTGTAGCGCCAGAAGAAGGGCTCCGACTTCACCAGGGTCTTCCCCTTGTAGAACAACCGCTTGAACCGGACGTCGAATCCGCTCATCGCGCTTTGCGGCACGCACTTGGGGCTGGTGTCGTACTGGGTCGGCCCCGGGGATCGGTAGTTGCTGCGGACCGGAGTGGTGGTCTTGATGGTGTAGACCTTGGTGCTCCACACCTTCACCGTGATCGAGCCCTGGTTAGGGAATTTGCCGGTGGTGTAGGCCTGCAGGACCACCCCGTACGGCGAGTCGTTCTGGAACTTCATGTCCACCGAGACCCAGTCCAAGGTGGCCTCGCGCCCGACCGGATAGCGGCTGAAATAGAGCGAATGCGGCTTGTGGTAGATGTCCTTCAGGCCGGCGAAGAAGATGGCGTTGAAGGTGGTGGTGGTGGCTTGTGAGATGCCGCCGCCCATCCGCTCGACGACCTTGCCACCGTCGATGGCGCCGCCGGCCATCCAGCCGTTGGCGGCCGAGCGGTAGCCGAGGGTCTCGTTCATCGAGAACGTCTCGCCCGGCTTGAGGAAGGTGCCGTTGATCAGTCGGGCGGCCTTGGGGAGGTTGTTGTAGCGGTAGGCGGTCCCGGGGAAGTAGGTGGTGAACGACCCGGTCACCTTCTTGACGCCGAGCTTCTTGGCGTCAGCGGTGGTGAACGCCGCCTGCTGAGCCGACGCCTTGACCGTCACCGAGCGTCCCTTCGGCTGTTCCAGAACGGCAACCGCCGCCGCGGCGAGATCGGTGTCCTTGACTCCTTCGCCATCGACGGACGCGATGATCTTCGGCTTGCCGTTGCGGATCGTGATGGTGGCGTCCTTGGGTTGCTTGAGGCCCAGATTCTGCAACGCCGCTGTTGAACTCTTCACCAGCGCCTTGCCGTTGAGTTTGGGCGCCAGGGTGCCGTTCTCGGCGACAAAGGTCAGCGCCTTGCCAACGCTGTCCGGGGTCAGGTCGAAGGAGCCGGCGCCGTCCACCTTCACCTTGATCGGGGACGCGAGCGCCGGCACGCCGACCCGGGTCAGCACCTCGTCGGCCTCCGCGGTGGTCACGTCCGGCTCGACCGTGGTCACCACGGCGTTGATCCGGGAGCTGTCGAGAACGCCGAAGGCCAGCGCGTCAGTGGTCTTGGCGAGGTCCAGCCCTGTTCCGTCCTTGCCGGCCGACCGAACCACCTTGCCGTCCTTGACCGCCAGCGACGCATCGACCGGCGCCCCGTCCAAGCGGTCGGACAGCGAGGCCAGAGCCGCGTCCAGCTTCGACTGGTCGCGAGTCAGCACAGCCGGTTGCGCCGAACCGCCGGTGAGCACGTTGACGATGTGGCCCGGGTCCCAACTGCGCCCCGCCCCCGCCTGGGCGACCGACGCCGGGTAATCAATTCCGAAACCCAGGTCTGCCGGCGTCGACTCCAGGCTCTGGTCCACCGCCGTGATGGTCACCTTCTTGGTCAGCCGTGGACCAAGTTCGCTTTCCAGCTTCGCCGTGGCCGCAGCGCTCGACAGGCCGCCGATCGGCACCCCGGAGACCACCGCGTTCCGTGGGACGTTGTCCCCGGCCAGCGCGTAGCCAGCGGCGTAGCCGCCGCCCAGGACGACGACCGCTCCGGCCGCGATCCCACCGGCGATTGCGGCGCCTCGGCCGCGGCGGGGGTTGGAGGTTGGTTGGCTCACGAGTTCGGCACCTCAGGGTGGGTCGACAGGAATCGGCACCATGGTAGTTGGCCGCGACCCACGACCGCCGATCAGCGCAACTCGATCCGGAACGGCAACGACAGCACCCCCGGCACCACCAGCCCCATCCGGGCGGCGATGGCCTCGACCACGCCGTCCAGGGTCAGCGGCTGGGGCGCGCTGACCGAGGTCGCAACCTGGGACTCGCTGGACTCGGCCGGTTTGAACTGGGTCAGGAAGTTCAACCCGGTCGCTGGGCGGACCACCGCCTCACCCCGCTCCAAGCCGGCCAGCGCGCAAGCCCGGTCGATCGCGGTGTCCATCCCGCCCAGGTGATCGACCAGCCGCCGCTCCAGCGCATCGGCGCCGGTCCAGACCCGGCCCCGGGCCAGCGGCTCCAGGACGGACAGGTCCAGTCCGCGATCGGCGGCCGCCTTGGTGGTGAAGTCGGCGTAGATGTCGTCCAGTCGCCGGTTCAAGGTCGCCCACTGCTCGTCGGTGAACTTCTGGTTGGCAGAGGTGAAGGTCGCCCACGGCCCGGAAACGATGTCCGCCAGAACCAGACCGATCTTGTCCTTGAGTCCGTCGATGACGAACTTCCCGGCCAGCACTCCGATCGACCCGGTCAGCGTGCTCGGGTTGGCCACGATCTCCTCGGCCGGCATCGACACGAAGTAGCCGCCGGACGCCGCGAGGTCGCCCATCGACGCGACCACCGGACGTCCGGTGGCACGTAGCTGGTGCACCTCGCGGCGGATCGCGTCCGATGCGACCGCGGAGCCGCCGGGCGAATCGACGCGGAGGATCACCGCCTTGACCTGTGGGTCGCGACCGGCAGCGCGCAGTTGCTGGCAGACCACCTCCGCGGCGGCCACCGGCTGGCCCCCTCCCTGGGGACGCTGGGGGCGTCCGGTGACGATGCCGCCCCGGACCCTGACCACCGCCACCGCCGGACGCGTCCGCTGCGCGATCAGCTCGGCCGGGCCGGCGTGGCGGGAGTACCGGTGGACGTAGCGCAGTTTGGCCCCGCCGCAATCCCACTCCGCCCGGGCCGCGGCGTAGACCTCATCGCGATAGCCGACCTTGTCGATCAGCCCGCGCTCCACGGCCTCGGCCGCGGTGAACAGTCCGGCCGCTACGGCCTGGCGGACCTGGTCCTCGGTGAGGTTGCGCCGCCGGGCGATCAGCCGGACGGCCTGCTCGTCCACCGAATCGGCGATCCGTTGGGTCATCTCCCGGTTGGCGTCGCTGATCTGGTGCGCGGCGTAGCTGTCAGCAGCGGTCTTGAACTCGTGCCGCTGGCCGAACTCAGGCTCCACGCCGACCTTGTCCAGCACGCCGCGCAGCAACGTGATCTGGGCCCGGACGCCGCCGGGGAACAACTGGCCCGACGGTTGCAGCCAGACCTGCTGCGCCCGGATCGCCACCAGGTAGGGGTGCAGGGTGGTGCCTAGTTCGCCGAACGACTCGGTGTAGGACCACACGGGCTTGGCCGCCCCAAACGCTTCGATCAGGTCGCCCAGTTCTTCGGCCTGGGTGTAGGACAGCGGGCAGGTGCCGACGTGGACGATCAACCCCGCGATGGTCGGATCATTCGCGGCGTCGCGCAGCCCCTCGCGCAGCGCCCTCATGGTGGGGGCGTTGATCGCCTTCAACGCCTGCAGCGGGTTGTCCGGGGGTGCGCTGAGCACCGAGAAGTCCAGGTCGAGTTCCAGAATCGTCCGCTCACCGAGGGTGGAGCGCTTGAGCAGGGTGGACAGCAGGGCGAGTGGATCCATGGCCACCAGGGTAGGCGCCTCCTCGTCGTCCGACTTCGCCCACCCAAGGGGCGCGACACGCCGGGCCACACCGGCGCGTCCAGCACGCTAGGTGGGCGAGGACGGAACCGGGGTGGCAAGACGCCCGCCGCCGCAGGGGTGGACGTACGGGGCGGCCAGAGGCCGGCCGCCCGGGGAACGGAACCGGGGTCGCAAGACGCGCGCCTCCTCGTCGTCCGACTTCGCCCACCCAAGGGGCGCGACACGCCGAGTCACACCGGCGCGTCCCGCACGCTAGGTGGGCGAGGACGCGATGAAGAGCCCCAGGGAGACGCCCGGTGGGCGAGGACGGACGCCAGGCCCGCAAGGCACCGGCCGCACACCCCGGCCAGCCACCCACCCCCGGACAGCGGAATGCCCCGGGTCGAGACCCGGGGCACCCTTCGGCGGCTCAGCCGAGCGTCCTCTTGGCCACGGCGGCGATGTTCTCGCCGGTGAAGCCGTACTTGGCCAGGAGCAGGCCGCCCGCGGCCGACTCGCCGTAGTGCTCGATCGAGATGCTGGCACCTGAGTCGCCCACGAACTGACGCCACCCCAGCGCGATGCCTGCCTCGACCGACACCTTGGTGGCGTCGGCCGGGAGCACCTCGGCCTGGTAGGCCGCGTCCTGGGCCTGGAACCATTCGACGCAGGGCATCGAGACCACCCGGGTGGCGATGCCGTCGGCCTCCAGCAGAGCCTGCGCGTCGAGGGACGGGGCGACCTCGGAACCGGTGGCGATTAGCACCACCTGCGGCGTCCCGGATGCCTCCTTCAGGACGTAGCCGCCCTTCACCAGGTTCTCGGCCGGGGCACAGGCACCCTCGCCGCGCTCGAGAATCGGCAGATCCTGCCGCGACAGCACCAGGCCCACCGGGTGATCGGTGATCCGCAGCGCCTGCGCCCAGGCCTGGGCCGTCTCGTTGGCATCGCAGGGTCGCACGACGTCGAGGCCCGGAATGGCCCGGTAGGCCCACAGGTGCTCGATCGGCTGGTGGGTCGGTCCGTCCTCGCCGACGCCGACGGAGTCGTGCGTCCAGACGAAGATCGAAGGGAGGTGGGACAACGCCGCCAGCCGCACCGGGGGACGCATGTAGTCGGCGAACACGAAGAAGGTCGCGCCGTAGGGCCGGGTGAGCCCGGAGGCGGCGATCCCGTTGACGATGCCGCCCATCCCGTGTTCGCGGATCCCGAAGTGCAACGTCCGTCCGAACAGGTTTCCGCTGAATTCGTGGCTGCTGCGCTCCGAGGGCAGGAACGACGGCTCGCCCTTCATCGTGGTGTTGTTCGACCCGGCCAGATCGGCCGAGCCGCCCCACAGTTCCGGCAGGGTGCCGGCCAGCGCCGACAGCACCTCGCCGGAGGCGGCACGCGTGGCCTTCTTCCCCGGCGCGAACACCGGCAGAGCGGACTCGAAGCCCTCGGGAAGTTCACGGGCCACCAGGCGATCGAACAGGGCGGCCTGGTCGGGGTTGGCGTCGCGCCAGGCGTCGAAGCGCCCCTCCCACTCCGAGCGCGCGGCGGCCGCCCGGTCCGCGGCGTTCTTGCGGGTGTAGGCCAGCAGCTCGGGATCGACGTCGAAGCTCTTGGCCGGGTCCAATCCGAGTTCGGTCTTCAGCGCCGCAATCTCGTCGGCGCCCAGCTTGGAGCCGTGCACCGAGTGGTCGCCGGCCTTGGTCGGCAGTGGCCAGCCGATGATCGTGGTCACCTTGATGAAGGACGGCCGATCGGTGACCGACTTGGCCACCTCGATGGCGTCGTACAGCTCCTGGATCTTCTCCTCGTACTGGGTGAAGCCGTTGGTGAAGTCGACGTGCTGGGTGTGCCAGCCGTAGGCGGCGTAGCGGCCTTCGACGTCTTCGGAGAAAGCGATCTTGGTGTCACCCTCGATCGAGATCCGGTTGTCGTCGTAGATCAGGATCAGGTTGCCCAGATCCTGGGTGGCCGCAAGCGAGGACGCCTCGGACGCAACTCCCTCCTGCATGCAGCCGTCGCCGGCGATCGTGTAGACGAAGTGGTCGAACACCGACTCACCGAGTGGAGTCTTCGGGTCCAGCAGGCCGTGTTCCCGACGCGAGGCCATCGCCATGCCGACCGCGTTGGAGATGCCTGCACCGAGCGGGCCGGTGGTGCACTCCACGCCCTTGGTGTGACCGAACTCGGGGTGACCCGGGGTCAGCGATCCCTCGGTCC
This sequence comes from uncultured Micropruina sp., assembly GCA_964453585.1. Lineage (GTDB taxonomy): Bacteria > Actinomycetota > Actinomycetes > Propionibacteriales > Propionibacteriaceae > Micropruina. The sequence goes on along the minus strand of CAYVOW010000003.1, from coordinate 72,407 downwards.
GCAGCGAGGCGATGTCCTCGATCTCCAGCCCGTAGCCGGCCAGGAACAACTGGTTGTACTGGGTCAGCGAGGAGTGGCCGGCCGAGAGGACGAACCGGTCGCGTCCCACCCAGCGGGGATCGGCGGGGTCGCCGGTCATCACCTTCTGGTAGAGCAGGTAGGCGATCGGGGCCAGTGAGATAGCGGTACCCGGGTGACCGTTGCCGACCTTCTCGACGGCGTCGGCGGCCAGGACGCGAGCCACGTCCACCGCGCGCCGGTCCTGGTCGGTCCAGATCAGCTGGTTGTTCATGAGGAGTCCTTTGGTCGGCTCGTCGGCTGGGACGATTTGGTCGAGCGTTTGCTCACAATCTAGGGCGAGATCGCTGGTCAGGACCCAGGATTGACCAAGTTGCCAAGTGGTACATTCGGGCCACTCCTGGACCCGAGGAGCCGCGATGCCGAGTTCCACCCGCCCGTCCGCCGATGACCTCTCCGCCCGGCTGAGGCTCGCTTTCGAGACCTACGCGGGCTTTGCGCTGCCCGAATGGGAAGCGGTCAGGTCCACCGTTACCGAGCTGCGGCTCAAGACCGGTGACGTCCTGATCGCGGACGGCTCTACCCACCCCTACGCGTACCTGCTGGTGCGCGGGATGATGAAACTGCACGACACCGCACCGGACGGACGGGTCCGGATCCTCGCCTTCCGCGAGGAGAACGAGTTTGTCGCTTCGATCTCCGCGCTTCGCCCGCACGGCGTGCGCCGGATCTATGAGTTGGGCTTGGACTCTTCCGCCGCCGACCTGGAGGAGGCGGTCAGCGGGGTCAGTCGCTCGACCACCACGGCGATCGAACCCAGCCAACTGCTGCGGTTCGACTTCCGGGCCGTCACCGACCTGGCCCAGCGGCACCTGGAGTGGTCACAGTTGCTGTTGACCTACTTCTACACCCACATCCTGCACGTCCAGGCCGACGCCTATCAGGCCCGCTCACAGACCGCGGAGCAGCGCTACCGCCTGCTGCTGGAGCGGCATCCGCGCTGGGTGGCCCGGATCAAGCAGCGCGACCTGGCCAGCTACCTGGGGATCACCGAGGTCGGACTCAGCCGGATCGCCAGCCGGGTGCTTCGGGAACGCGTCCGCTAGCACCTGCGGCCTGCACGACCGCGGGCAGTCGTCCGAGGACGGCCTCGGGCAACCCCAGACCGGTGAACCGGCGCTCACTCCTGACACGTGGTTGCAGCACGTGGCGGCGTGTTGGTGGCTAGGACGACAAACTCGCCGCCACCAGGTGTCGCCACCTGGCTACCACGGGCCGACCTGGGGCCAGGACCTGGTCACAGGAGAGCCGCGGAATCGTCCCGGTGTCCCCATGGCGACGATCACCTCGAACCATCGGAGAGCGGGCCAGATCCGGTCATTCGCATACCCCGCGGGGTATATCCTGAAGACAGCCCACAAGGGAGTTTCAATGAGGAAACTAGTCATTCTGGGCGGTGGCACGGCCGGCACCATGGTCGCGAACCGCCTCCGCTCCGCCTACCCGGCCGAGCAGCTCGAGATCACGGTCGTTGATCAGGACGACCATCACCATTACCAGCCCGGTTACCTGTTCCTGCCGTTCGGGCAGCTGTCGCCACGCCAGATCGTCCGGGCCCGCCACGCCTTCATCCCCGACGGGGTCGAACTGGTGCTGTGCGGCGTGGAGCGGGTCGATGCCCTGGCCAAGGAGGTGCACTTGGGTAACGGGCGAACGCTCACCTACGACACCCTGATCATCGCCACCGGCGTCCAGCCTCGGCCCGAGCTGACCGAGGGCGGTGACGGCCCCGAGGTGGGACGCAGCATCCACCAGTTCTATGACCTGCCGGGGGCTCGCGCCCTGCAGGAGGCGATCCGGAAGTTCCGCGGCGGCCGCCTGGTCGTCCACATCACCGAGATGCCGATCAAGTGCCCGGTGGCGCCACTGGAGTTCACCTTCCTCGCCGACGCCTACTTCGCGGACAAGAACATTCGCCGACGGGTCGAGATCACCTACGTGACACCCTTGGACGGGGCGTTCACCAAGCCGGTCGCGTCCCGCGAGCTCGCCGACGCACTGACCAAGCGCGGCATCGCGCTCGAGACCGACTTCATGGTCGAGCGGATCGACAACGAGTCCAAGGAGTTGGTCAGCTTTGACGACCGCCGGATCCCGTTCGACCTGCTGGTCACGGTGCCGATCAATCTCGGACCTGACTACATCGCCCGGTCCGGGTTGGGCGACGAACTGAATCTCGTCCCCTGCGATCAGGGGACGATGCGCTCGCTGGAGCATCCGGACATCTTCGTGCTCGGGGACGCCGGGACGCTGCAGACCTCCAAAGCGGGTTCGGTGGCCCACTTCGCGGTGGACGTGTTCATGGAGAACTTCGACGACTACCTTGCCGGGCGGCAACTCACCCACAACTTCGACGGGCACGCCAACTGCTTCATCGAGTCCGGCCAGGGAAAGGGAATGCTCCTCGACTTCAACTACGGGACGCAGCCCTACACCGGCGAGTTCCCGCTGCCGATGGTGGGTCCGATGAGCCTGCTCAAGGAGACCCGGGCCAACCACTGGGCGAAGGTCGCCTTCCGCTGGGTCTATTGGAATCTGCTGATCCGGGGTCGGCCCCTGCCGTTCACCGCCGACATGTACCTGATGGGCAAGAAGATCGAGGCCGAGGCGTCCGGCACGTCGACCGCAGATCTGTTCCGCGGCTTGCTGGGACGGGGCACTCACCGACCGACCTCCGTGGCCGAGCGGCCTGCGAGCCGCAGCACCCCTCGGACCCCACGCCCGGCGGCCCGTCCCTCCGGGACGTCGGCGAGTCCATCACCCCGGGCCGCCCGGAATCGGTCGGCGGCAGCGCCACCACTGCCCGAGTACGTCGCCCGGCCCGGCGTTGATTCCACCACAGACGCTTCCCAGGTGCTCGCCGAGCCCATCATTCCGCGCTTCTAAACGCATCCGACAAGGAGAGAAACAATGCCCACCACGATGATCGGCGGAAGACCGATCGATGTGAACGACGAGGGGTTCCTCACCGCCTACGACCAGTGGGACGAGGACCTGGGACGAGTGCTGGCCGGGTACGCCGGCATCCCGGAGTTGACCGAGGCGCACTGGCAGGTGCTGCGGTTCCTTCGCTCCGACTTCCCGGGACGCAAGGAGACCGCCACGCTGCGACGGACCGCCAGCGTCGGTGGCTTCGAGATCAAGAGGCTGTTCGAACTATTCCCCGGCAAGCCCGCGAAGAAGATGTCCTACATCGCTGGGCTGCCGAAACCCAAGGGCTGCGTGTAGCACCAGGAGATGTGACCATGACCGAAATCCTTGACCAACCGATCGTCCCCGACTTCGGTGCGGCCCCGGCGCCGACGCCGACCTCCGCCAAGGCGCCGCCGAGAGCGTCGGTGATGCCCGAGTCGGCCGTCCCCGCCGCAAACCCGGACACGCACCGCAAGATCTGCTTCATCGCGTCCAAGGGCAATCTCGACATGGCCTATCCGGCGCTGATCATGGCCAACGCAGCCCTGGGTGAGGGCATCGAGACCCACATCTTCTTCACCTTCTGGGGCTTCGACCTGGTCACCGAGCGAACGATGGACAGCCTGAAGTTCACCATGCTCGGCAACACCGCGATGCACCTGCCGTTCGCCAAAGCGATGCCGCTGTGGGCGGGCATGGGCGCCTTGCCCGGAATGACCACGATGGCCACGTCGATGATGAAGAAGCAGTTGGACGGCCTGGAGATCCCGAGCGTCCGGGAGATGCTGGACATCATCGTCGCTTCGGGCGGGCACCTGTGGGGCTGCAAGCTGTCCTTCGACATGAACGGGCTGGACGAGAACGACCTGTACGAAGGCGTGGAAGCCGTGATCAGCGCCGCGGACTTCATTGAACTGTCCGAGGGTGCGCAGGTGATCTTCGTCTAACGAGCCGACGGCTGCGACCGCCCCGGGGTGACGAACGCCGGGCCAGAGCGCGGGGGACATCGCGCTTCACTTGCCCGGCGGTCGCTGACGCTTCCGTGCTACCACGTCGCGTACCCCCTAGGGTATCCGACGACTCCCAACCGCGAAAGCATGTCCGCTAGTTAAATCATTTCAGCGCGGTTGAACGAAGACTGCGTAGCTCCGCCCCGGGACGGCGAACCCGTCGGCGGTCCGAGCCGCCTCGCGGACCGTCGGGTCAACCCCGGCCTGCTGCACGGGATGGAGCACGAAGTCGCCGGGCACCCCCGGCGCCCGGGCGTTCACCGGGCGCGGGGTGGCGTTGAGGACCAAGACCAGCCGACCCCAGTTCGGGTCCACCGGTTCGCCGACCCGATCGTCGATCGACATCACGATCACCCCGGGCACCTGCTGCCAGGTGTTCGCGGCCGGAAAGGTCACCTTGGTCCGGATCAGATGCGCGGCTCCGAGCCGGAACAGCCGGGTCGAGGCCCGAACCCGCAACAGATCCAGGGCTTGGTCGTGCGCCTGCCGGATGTGCGTCGGCGACGGCTTGAGTTCGCGATTGGCCAGGAACGGCTGGAGATAGCGCCACTTGGCGCCGTTGTCGACCTCCGGAGGCAGCCCGGCGCCGAAACCGTTATCGGTCATCGACCAGTCGAGGTAGTTGAACCAGTCGCCGGAGTTGTAGGAGTTCCGGTCCAGGCTTTTGCTGCGCAGGATGTCGGTGCCGGCGTGCCACATCACCGGACTCTGGCCCAGGGTCGCGCAGGCCAGCGCCAGGGTGTTCATCCGAACCCGCTCGTCCATCGAGGTCGCCGGGTGGAGTTTCAGGGTGAGCGCGTCGAACAGGGTTTCGTTGTCGTGGGCGTCGACATAGCTGATGATCTCGTCCGGGTTGTCGGCATAGCCCGCCGGACCGCCTTGGAAGTCCAGCTCGTCGCCACGCAGGAAGCGGCGCCTGATCCCCGACGGCAGCCAGTAGTCGCGCAGGTTGCCGACCAGCCCGAGCGAGATCAGGTCGCCGTAGTAGAGCAACCGATCCCGTTGTTCGAAGCCGTTGCCGTTGGCGGACGATCCGTTGTCGGCCGACATCAACCCGGTGGCGAAGCCCTGAACCCGGGGATCCTCGTCGAACGGGGCGCCGCCGCGGACGGCATCGCGAAGCCGGTCGGAGAAGGTGGCGATCCCGGTCCCGCCGAGCTGTCCTTGACGGGCCTGGACGAAGCGGGCGTTGCCGGCCACCTCGCCGAAACTCCAGCCTTCCCCGTACAGGGTCACCGCCCGCCCGTCGACGCCGTGCGCGTCCCGGGTCAGGGCGTCCAGGGCGGCCCGGACGGCCAGCATGTTCTCCCGGGAGTGGTGGCCCATCAGGTCGAACCGGAACCCGTCCACCTTGTAGTGCTGGGCCCACAGCACGCAGGCGTCGACCATCAGCTTCTGGGCCATCCGGTGCTCGGTGGCGACATTCGGGCAGCAGGTCGACATCTCGATCCGGCCGCTGAGCGAGAGCCGGTGGAAGTACCCGGGCACGATCCGATCGAGGACGCTCTTGGTGTCCTGGCCCCCGGAGGCGGTGTGGTTGAACACCTGGTCGAGCACCACCCGCAGGCCGAGGCCGTGGATCGCCCCGACCATCGTCCGGAACTCGATCACCCGGCCCCCGCCCTCGGAGGCATCCAGCGACGAGCAGTAGGAGCCCTCACAGGCCAGGTAGTGCCATGGGTCATAACCCCAGTTGAAGCCGTTGGCGGAGGTGTTCGCACTGATCCGTCGCTGCTGCTCCGGGCTATCGGGGGGCAACGCCAGCAGCACGTCCTTGGGCGGGGAGACCTGGCGGTTGCGGGCCTCCTCGACCGAAGCGTTGTCGAACACCGGGAGCAACTGGACGGTGTTCAGCCCCGCTTCGGCGAGGCGTTTCAGGTGACGGGTGCCCAGGCTGTCGTGGGAGAAGGCCCGAAAGCTGCCACGCTCGTCCCGGGGTACGGTCTTGTCGCTGATCGAGAAGTCGCGAACGTGCAGTTCGTAGATCACCTGGTCGACGTGGTGGTCGAGCCTCGGCTGGGCGGTCGTTCGCCACGATTCGGGTTGCAGGTCGGGGTCGTCCAGGTCGATCGCCACCGAGTGCGTGGAGTTGATGGTCAACCCCACCGAATAGGGATCGGTCACCTCGTTGGTGACCAGCCGCTGCGCGAAGGGTGCGAACACCGTCACCTCGTACCGGTAGCGGGCACCCCGCCAGTCAGTGCCGCCAGTGATCGCCCAGCAACCGTCCGATTCGACCTGCATGTCGATCACATCGCCTGCCTCGTGCAGGTCGACGCCGTCGCGCCACAGATGCAGCCGTACCTGTCGGGCGGTGGGCGCCCACAGCCGGAACGTGGGCAGTCCGCCGTCCCAGGTGACGCCGAGCTGAGCGGACGTCGCGTCGGCGTACAGGTCGTCCAGCACCCGCGGGATCTGGACCCCGGAGGCGTTGACCAGCCGGCCCGAGCGCTGGTGGACGCTGACCACAACCTGGCCGCGAAGGATGGACTCGGCCTGGGCGGCGGTCACCGAGTCGGGGCGCAGCGCCAGGTAACCGCGCAACTGCGGGTTCCGCAGGGCAACCATGGTCGGCAGACCGTGCGGGTCGAGGGTCAACTCGGCGCTCTCCCAGGGCAGCGGTTCGGCGGCTCGAGGATTGATCTCGCCGGTTGCGGACCAGTGCAGCCGCCAATCCAGGGTGGCCGGGTCCATCCCTGCGGGCAGGGCATCCGACGGCCAGGCCAGCAGGGACCGAGACAGCCAGTGGGCGCGGGCGACGGACAGATCGGGCAGCACCGCCGTACTACGCACCGTTCACCCTCCCTTCGGGCCTCACCGCATTCTGGCCGGTTACCGCGCAGAGCGCAGCCCCCAGTCGCCGGACGCGGGCCCGGGTAAATCGTTCGGTCTAGGTCTAACGCGCCTGGGCGCGGGCAGCGTCGGCGATCGACTGCGGGGTGGCGCCGGGCTGACCCTCCGGGATTGGCACGACCGCCACCGCGGTGCCGTAGCAGCAGACCTCGGAGAACTGGGCGGCGATCTCGCCGGTGTCGAAGCGGCAGCCGATGATCGCGTTGGCGCCGCGCTGGACCGCCTGCTCCCACATCCGCTGCATCACCTGCTGGCGGCTGTCATAGACCAGCTGGGTGTACTCGTTGACCTCGCCGCCCCCGATGGCGCGAAAGGAGGCGACGAAGTTGGCTCCGATGTTGGCACTGCGAACGGTCATGCCCATGACCTCGCCGAAAACGGCCTCGATCTTGTAGCCCGGGATGTCGTTGGTGGTCACGATCAGCATGGCCGCAGTCTAGGACTGTCGCCGAGTCGGGAACGCCCGACTCCGGCCCCCGTCCCGGCAACTGGTGACAGGCCGTGGCGGCGGGTTAGTGGCGCGGACGACCAACTCGCCGCCGCGTGACGTCGCCAGTGGAGAAACGCAGACTGCGGGGGCGCGGCGGCGGGGGGTGAACCCTGAGGTCGGCAGCGGTTCGACGGTGGTGGTGGCCAGAGCGGCGATCGCTCAGCGGGAGAGGTCGGCGTAGCGGCCGCCGAGGGCGAGCAGTTCGGCCGGAGTGCCGAACTCGACGATCCGCCCGCGGTCGATCACCGCGATTCGATCGGCGTCCGCCAGGGTGGTCAGGCGGTGGGCGATGGTCAGGGTCGTCCGGCCGCGGGCGAGGGCGTCCAGGGCGCCCTGCAGGTCACGCTCGGTTTCGGTGTCCAGCGCGCTGGTGGCTTCGTCCAACACCAGGACGAGCGGGTCTCGGACAACGGTCCGGGCGATCGCCAACCGCTGCCGCTCACCGCCGGAGAAGCGGTGGCCCCGGGACCCCACTACGGTGTCCAACCCCTCCGGAAGAGAAGTCACGACGTCGTCCACCTGGGCGATCCGCAGCGCATCCCACAGTTGCTCGTCCGTTGCGTCGGGACGAGCCAGCAGCAGGTTGGCCCGGATCGAGTCGTGCACCAAGTAGGTCTCCTGGGTGACCACCCCGACGGTGGCGGCCAGGGCCTCGGGGGCGAGGTTGCGCAGGTCGTGACCGTCGATCAGGACGCGACCCGAGGTCGGGTCGGCCAGCCGGACCAGGAGGGCGGCCAGGGTCGACTTGCCCGACCCGGTCTCCCCCACCACGCCCAGGGTGCAGCCGGCGGGGATCACCAGATCGACGTCGTCCAGCACGGGGGCGTCGCCGTCCGGGTAGCGGTAGCTGACCTGCTCGAAGCGGATCTCCCCGGCCAGGCGGGCCGGGTCGACGGCGTCCGGGCGGGTGGGCGCTGCGACGTCGATCGGGAGGTCGAGGTAGCCGAAGATCCGGCTGAGCAGGGCCATCGAGGACACCCACTGAGCGCCGATATTGAGCAACCCGAGGATCGGCCGAAAGATCGACACCTGCAAGGTGGTGAAGGCGATCAGCGTCCCGATGGTCACATCGCCCGCGGTCAGCGGAAAGCCGGCGGCCAGGTAGATCAGCGCCGGGACGATGGCGAACATGATCTGCATCGTCGCCATCCGCCAGCGGCCGGCGAGTTGGCTGCGCAGTTCGAGGTCGATCAACTCCGACGACTTGTCCGCGAAGGCGGCGGCGCGCAGCTCGGCCAAGCCGAGGGTCTTGCTGAGCAGGGCGCCGCTCACCGACAGGGACTCCTCCACCTGGCCGTGCAGGTCGGCCAGGGCCTGCTGCCGTTTGGCGGTCAGGTCGCGCCGCAGCAGGGCCACCCGCCGGGTCGTCCAGATGGCCGGGGGCAGGATGATCAGGCTGAGCAGGGAGAGCCGCCAGTTCAGCACCACCATTGCTACCGCGGTGGCGATCGCGGTGGTCAGGTTGGACGCCACCGAGGTTGCGGTCGTGGTGACCACCGACTGGAGCCCCGCAATGTCGTTGGTCAACCGCGAGTGAACATCGCCCGACCGGGTGCGCTTGAAGAAGTCCAGGGACAGTTGCTGCAGGTGGCCGAAGACCCTCGTCCGCAGGCTATGCATCACCCGCTGGCCCATCGCCGTGGCCATCCAGGTCTGCGCAACGCCCAGGACGCCGGTGATCACCGCGACCGCGAGCATGCCGCCGACCGCCAGGATCAGCAGCTTGATGTTTCCGTGCGGCAGCGCGTCGTCGATCACAGCCCTGATCAGGAACGGCTGGGCGAGCCCGACGACCGACGCGGCCACGATGGTGAGGGTGACCAGGACGAGCTGCCAGCGGAAGGGTGCGAACAACTCGACCACCCGGCGCATTTTTACCGGCGACTCCGCCAGGCGGTCGAGGTCACGCTGGTCGATCCGCTGGGGGCCGCGCTCGTCGGCCCGGTGCTGCGGATCGGTCATGATCACCCCCTCGCCCGGGCGAGGCTACCCGAGGGGCGCCGGTGGGCACGGTTGGAAGCCACCGACGACTGCATGGCGTGGGTGCTCGACACTGTGGGCAGCTACCCCTACCATCTCGGTGAAGCGCCCCACGAGCGCCGGAGTGATGTGCTGGCTACGCAGTTTTGCTGCTTTCGGGATGTGGTCACCAGGTGGCCGCGGATTGCCGTACCCCTGGGCGGATGGTATTTTTGCCGCGTCTGGCAAATCCAGCGAACAAACTTTTGGGGGATATTCGACATGACTGACGAGACCAGCAAGCCTCGCCTCAGCGAGCCGACGGGCCTATCTCGTCGCAAGCTCGCGGTGGGCGCCGCGTGGGCCGTGCCCGCGATCACCATCGCCGGGGCTGCGCCGGCGTATGCGATGTCGGGGCCGAAGCCGACCTTCAGCTACCAGGGTGCCTGCAAGTTCCCCGGGAACAGTTGCCGCAAGGCGCCCAAGGGCTATGCCATGGCGTTCACGGTCACGAATAACTCGAGTCTGGACGTTTACATCTGTAACGTGCAGATCGCCACCACCGGTACGGACGTGACCTACACGTGGACTAAGCCGGCCTCTGGGTGCATCGAGATCCCCGCGAATGACACCGGCACTGTGTACTTCTTCTTCAAGGGGTCGAAGGACAGCTCCAACGATACTTTCGAGTTCACGATCACGGCTGAGTGGGGCCATTCGTGCCCCTGCAGCTCCGACCCAGACAACCATGCCTCACTGAGTCTCGGTCCTTACCTCGTGACCAAGACGCCGCCTCACGGCATCTGCCAGTGTGGCGCTGACTTCATCACCTAGAAGATCACCTGTAAGGATGAGGCCGCCGGAGTTACCGGCGGCCTCTTCCTTTGTCCGCCGATCTCAGGGAGCGGCCCCCCACGATCACCGTCATCGCTGCTCCTTAGGGTCGGACCATGGCCGACACCCTCCACGTCGCCCTGGGCGACCAGACAGCCGACCTGCCCGTCACCGACGGCACGCTCCGGGCCACCGGGCTGGCCCAGCTCACCACCGACCTGGGCGGCCTCGGCACCTACGACCCGGGGCTGGTCAACACCGCCTCCTGTCGCAGCGCGATCACCTTCATCGACGGCGACGCCGGCATCCTCGAACACCGGGGCTACCCGATCGAGCAGTTGGCCGAGCAGTCGACCTTCCTCGAGGTGGCCTATCTGCTCTTGCACGGGGAGTTGCCGACGCCGACCCAGTTGACAGACTGGGAGTACCAGATCAACCGACACCGCCTCGTCCACGAGAACGTGCGTCAGATCATCGACGCGTTCCGCTACGACGCCCACCCGATGCCCAAGTTGATGGCCGGGGTCGCGTCCCTGCAGACGTTCTACCCCACCGCCCGGCGGATCGAGGACCGGGACGCACGGGTCCGTAACCTGCAGCGGCTGATCGGGAAGATGCCGACCCTGGCCGCCTTCGCCTACCGCCATTCGGTGGGTCGTCACCCGGTCTATCCGAACGACGAACTCGGCTATGTCGAGAACTTCCTGGCGATGCTGTTCCAGGGCCAGCAGAAGGTGTACCGGGCCGATCCGCGGCTGGTCCGGGCGCTGGAGGTGCTGTTCATCCTGCACGCCGACCACGAGCAGAACTGCTCCACCAACGCGGTGCGGGCGGTGGCGTCTTCGGGAAATGACGTGTTCACCTCCTGCGGCGCCGGGATCGGTGCCCTGTTCGGCCCGCTCCACGGCGGCGCCAACGAGGCCGTGTTGAAGATGCTGCGGGAGATCGGCTCGCTCGATCGGGTGCCGGAGTTCATCGACGGGGTGAAGAACGGGCGCGGCCGATTGATGGGGTTCGGCCACCGGGTCTACAAGAACTACGATCCGCGGGCCAAGGTGATCAAGAAGGCCGTCGAGGACGTGTTTGCGGTGCGCGGAATGAACCCGCTGCTGCACATCGCGGTGGAGCTGGAGAAGATCGCCCTCGAAGACGACTACTTCGTGTCGCGGAAGCTGTACCCCAACGTCGACTTCTACTCGGGGCTGATTTACGAGGCGCTGAGTTTCCCCCCGGAGATGTTCACCGTGCTGTTCGCGGTCCCCCGGACGGCCGGTTGGGTGGCGCAGTGGGAGGAGTCGATGACCGATCCGGACGCCAAGATCGTCCGGCCGAAGCAGATCTACACCGGCTACGCCCGCCGCGACTACCTGCCCGCTGACCAGCGCTGACGCCGGCCGTGGAACTCTGACAGCGCTGAACGCCGGAATTGGGCCGTTTCGGGGTCACAATCGCCGTTCAGCGCTGCCTGAGTTCCACTCAGTCCGCTGACTCGGTGTAGGCGACCGCGATCGCAGCGCCCACCCGCGCGTTGTTCTTGACCAGGGCGATGTTCGTCGCCAGGCTGCGGCCTCCCGAGAGCTCCACTATGCGACCCAGCAGGTACGGGGTGATGTCCTTGCCGGTGATGCCGCGGGCGTCGCAATCGGCCAGCGCCTGCTCGATCAAGCCGTCGATCTCGCCGCGCGGCTGCTCATCGGCGGCCGGGACGGGGTTGGCGAACGAGATGCCGGTGGGCAGACCGAGGCCCCAGGTGGCCCGCATCAGCGCGGCCGCCTGCTCGGCGTCGTCCACCCGCAGCGGACAGGCGAAGTCGGAGGTGCGGGAGTAGAAGGACGGGAAGTCGTCGGTGCCGAACCCGACCACCGGGACGCCCAGGGTCTCCAGCACCTCCAGCGTCCGGCCGATATCCAGGATCGACTTCACCCCGGCACTGATCACCGCCACCGGGGTCGTGCTGAGTTCGGTGAGATCCGCGCTGATGTCCATGCTGGCCTCCGCGCCACGGTGGACGCCGCCGATGCCGCCGGTGACGAACACCCGGATCCCCGCGAGGTGCGCCAGCCGCATCGTGGAGGCGACGGTGGTGGCGCCGTGGCCCCGGGTCGCGATCACGTGCCCGAGGTCGCGGACGCTCACCTTGGCGACGTGGGGGTCGCTGGCCAGCAGTTCCAGTTGCCCCGCGTCGAGTCCGATCCGCGGCCGCCCGTCGAGGATCGCAATGGTGGCCGGCACCGCACCGCCCTCGCGGACGAGGTCCTCCACCTCGCGGGCCATCGCCACGTTGTCCGGGTAGGGCATGCCGTGGCTGATGATCGTGGACTCCAGCGCCACGATCGGTCGTCCGGTGTCGATCGCCTCGGCCACCTCCGGTGACAGCGCCAGCATCGGATGGGTCATCAGAACTCCTTCGACAGGTGGAATTCGACCAGTTCGTGGGTGAGGTCTGGACGGACAGTGTGCTGGCTGGCCACGGTCAGGGCGGCCGCCACCGCGCCGAACCTCGCCGCTCCGACGGCGTCTTGGCCTCTCACCAGGGCGTGGACGAAGCCCGCGGTCATGGCGTCCCCGGCGCCGGTCACGTCGACCGGGACGACCGTCGTCGCCGGAACGTGGGCGGGCGCGGCGCCTGTCCGGTACAGCCGCGACCCGGCTCGTCCTCGACGCACCCAGACCACCTCGACGCCCCTGGCGAGCAGCGCGTCGGCGGCGGCGTCCTGATCGGCATGGTCGTCGGTCGGCATCCCGGTCAGCGCGGCCAGTTCGTCCAGGTTCGGGGTGAGCGCAAAGATCGGGCGCGCTGGGTTCAGCAGGTCCCGGACGCGGGCGGACTTGACCACGCTCACCGGATCGACCACCACCGGAATCGCCTCGCGGGCGGCCAGGTCGAGCAGGGTCTCCAGCACGGCCACCGGGAGGTTGCAGTCGAGGACCAACAGCTCGGCCTGCAGCCCCTGATCGAGGCGCAGATCGGCCGGGGACAACTGGTCGGTGGCGGTCATGTCGGCGACGCCGGTGACCAGATCACCGTGGTCGTCCAGCACCGCGAGGTAGGTGCCGCTGGCCGCGGACGACATCACCAGGCGGTCCAGGACCACCCCAGCGGCAGCGGTCGCCTCCCGAAGCTGCGCGCCGAACGGATCGCTGCCGATGGCTGCCACCAACTCGACCCGGGTGCCGAGCCGGGCCAGGTTCTCGGCGACGTTGCGGCCGACCCCGCCCGCCGAAGAGGACAACCGGCCGGGGTTGGACGTGGCCGGGATGTGGGCCGAATCGGTTTGGGCCTTGAGATCGAGGTTGGCGCCGCCAATCACCAAGACCCGAGGCGTGGTCACCTCGATTGCCGGGCGCGCAGGACGACATCGTTGCGGTGATGCGCGCCGCCGCCGCCGCTGATCTCCCGCTCCCGTTCCTCGAACACCTCCACCGTCCAGTCCGTCCCCAGCGCAGCCTTGATATCGCCCGGTTCGAGGTAGTCGGCGGGGTTGAACCCCTCCATCCGGGACGCGTGCTGGCCGAACTCGGCGTGGTGGACGACCAGCAGGAGGCCTCCAGGGGCGACGCAGTTCAGGAGGGCTTGCTCGGCCTGGTGGTCAGGGGTCTTCGCCAGCGCGAAGTAGAACGCCGAGACCAGGTCGAAGGAGGCCGGGGGCAGGGCGGCCTCGACCAGGCCGCTGTGCCGGAAGGTGACCGCGGCTCCGGCCTCACGGGCGGCCTCGCGGGCCCGGGTCAAGGCGATGATCGACGGATCAAGGGCGGTCACCGTCCACCCCTGACCGGCCAGCCAGACCGCGTCGGCACCCTCGCCGCAGCCCACGTCAAGCACCCGTCCCGGAGCCAGCCCCGAAACCTCCTGGACCAGGGCAAAGTTGGGCTCGCCGGACCAGATCCGTTCACTTATCGAGTAGTGGGCGTCGAAATCGTGGCCATGGTGATGGTGGTTCACTCCCGGAGCATCGCACAGCCGCCGCGGCGGCGTCCGGCATGCTGGGCTCGTGACCCCGCAGGCCTATCTCTCGTTCCTCACCATCGCGATCGTGCTCGCCATGGTGCCGGGCCCCGACTTCGCCATCGTCACCCGCCACACTCTGACCGGCGGACGGGCGCGCGGCTGGGCGACCGCCGCCGGAATCGCCCTCGCCTGCGCGGTCCAGGGGCTGCTGGCCGCTGCCGGGTTGGGTGCGGTGATCGTGGCCTCGGAGCCACTGTTCCTGGCGATCAAGTGGGCCGGCGTGCTGTACCTGGCCTAGCTGGCCATTCAGGCGCTGGTGGCGGCCTGGCGGGGCGAGTACGCCGACCTTCCGACCGGGACGGCGGCCAGTCGCGGCTTTCGGCAAGGGGTTTTGTCGAACATTACGAACCCGAAGGTGCTGGTGTTCTACCTGGCTGTCCTGCCCCAGTTCCTGGGCGACGGCGGGTTCGCGACCCTGCTGCTGCTGGCGCTCACCCACGCCGTGGTCGGGCTGCTGTACCTGGGGCTGCTGGTCCTAGTCATGGATCGCGCCGGCGCCTGGCTGCGCCGGGCCAGGGTGCGGCGGACGATCGACGCCGCCACCGGCGTCGCCCTCGGGGCGTTCAGCGTCCGGCTGGCGCTGGAGCACTCCTGAGTTTCTCAAGCTCAGCGTCGACCCCCGACGCACGATGGAACATCACGCACCACAGTTGGTCGGCGATGTTCCACGCTGATGAACCCGGGCCTCACCGGCTCTCGGCCAGCGCCGCCAACCGGTCGATGGAGGCGACCAGATTGGCCGCCGAGGTCTGGCGATGCCGCGGCCAGCGGGCCTCGTCCGTGACGCCGGTCCAGTCGTAGGTGTGGATCACCCGGGTGGTGGTCGAGTCGATCGGGACTAGGTCCCAGCGCCAAATGTGACCCGGCGGCCGATGGCCCAGATCGGCTGTCTGCCAGGCGATCGTCCGGCCCTCGTCGAAGGCGACGATGTGGTTGACCTTGGTCTTGCCCTTGCTGGTGAGCATCGTGAACGCCTCTCCGGCAGCGTGCACTCGTTGGCCCTGAGGGGCCTCGGTCAGGTTGTCGTTGCCGTCCCAGCGGGGCTGCTCGGCGGGGTCAGCGATCAGGTTGAAGATCCGGGCGGCCGGAGCCTTGACGATCCGCTCGCCGACGACGATCCGCTCGTCGGTTGGTGGCGTCGGACGGCCGTAGCGATCTGGTTCGCGCCACGGCCAAGCGGCCGTCAGCCAGGCGGCTACGGCGTTGGCGAGTGGGGCGTCCAACTCGGCTCGCTCGGCGCTCACCCACGACTGGACGCTGACGTCACCGAAGCCTCGCGACGGCGGGTAGAGGTAGACACAGCCGATCACGTGCCGGTCGTCCGGGTCGAGAACGGTGAAAGTGAACCCCTTCCGGGCCTCGAAATCGGCGGCGTGCCGGGTGAGGTCGCTGAGGTTCTCAGCCAGGCTCATGCCTTCGATTGGCGGCCAGGTCCCGTCCGGATAGCTGGGGGTACTGCGGATGTGCTCGATGCTGGACGACCATGCCGCTAGGTCTGACTCGTTGTGCGGAGGGCCAAGCGGCTCGAGGACGAAGTCGGCGGTCACCAGCGAACGCGGCGGAACGAAGGCGTCAGGAACGAAGGGGCTGTCCGGCATGGCATCAGCGTAGTGAGGGTGATGGTCGAAAGCGCTTGGACACGTTCCGCATGGCAAGGGCCGCCAACTGGTGCCGGGCTTGGAGCGCGAGGGCGACGCCGACGACTCGGCGTGGGGTGGGCGCGATGCTGATTCGGGCCCACTCGAGGCGCCGGTCGCCCGGAGAAGACGACGCATCACTGCTATGCGCTCCGACCCGTTACCCGCAGGCGCCGGTCAGGTCCAGAGCAGCACCTTGGTGGCGCGGCGCTCGTCCATGGCGCGGTAGGCCTCGGCTACGTCAGTCAGGGGAACCTGGAGATCGAACACGGCACCAGGTGTGATCGAGCCGTTCAGCACGTCCGGCAGCAGTGCCTCGATGTGGCGGCGGATGGGAGCGAGACCCCCCTTGACGCCGACGTTCGTCCCGAACATCTGTGGTACGGGCAACTGGGGTCCGCCAGCGGGTACCCCGACGAAACCAACCTGTCCGCCGGGTCGGGCCGAGCCGAGCGCCTGGGCCATCGACTCCTCGGTGCCAACGCATTCGAGGACGGTGTCGGGGCCAATGCCGCCGAACATCTCCTTAAGCTTGGCGATCCCCTCCTCGCCACGCTCGGCCACGATGTCGGTCGCGCCGAACTTGCTGGCCAGTGCGCTGCGGTCGGCGTGCCGCGACATCGCCACGATGCGGGCGGCGCCTACCCGCTTGGCGGCGATCACGCCGCACAGCCCAACGGCGCCGTCACCGACGACGGCAACGGTGCTGCCCTCCGTCACTCCTGCGGCTTCGACGGCATGGTGGCCGGTGCACATCACGTCGGCCAAGGTGAGCAAGCTGGGAATCAGCGCTCGGCCCTCGTCGGACTCCGGGTCGACGCCTGGCACCTTGACCAGGTTCCAGCTGGCACGGGGGACGCGCAGCAGTTCGCCCTGCTGAGCAGATTGCGCGCTGTTCTCGGTGTCTGTTGTGCCGTAGAAGCTTCGCGTGAAGCAGTTCGTTGGCCAGCCGCCCAGGCAGTTGGCGCATTCACCGCAGCTATTGAACATGCAGACGACCACGAAGTCGCCCACCTCAATGCCCTTCACCTCGTCGCCGACCTCGGCGACGACCCCGACCGCCTCGTGACCCATCCGCTTCTCGTTGACGGGTTCGACGCCCCGGTACGGCCACAGATCGGAGCCGCACACGCAAGCGGCGACGACCCGTACAACCGCATCGGTTGGATACTGGATCGTCGTGTCGGGGACCTCCACCAGGTCGACCTGGCCTGGGGCGTGCATGATTGCCGCGCGCATCGCTGCTCCTTGATCGAGAGCCGGCCGGGCCTGCCCGTACGTTTTCTCACAGTACAGAGGACGGCCGAGCGCCAGCGGCGGTTACACGATTACGGGGTGCCCTGCTGGCACGCGCGCCCACATGACAACAAGGCGGCTGCCTGCATACCAGGTACCTTGGACGCGCGGCTGACCCGATCTCGCCCAGTCAGCGCTGAAGCAGGGGGTGTCAGAAGACGAGATCTTCCACGCCAACCGCAACCCGATCCGAGCTTGGGACCTGGAAGATGGGTTCACCATGCTGATCGGCGCTAACCAAGCCGCCCTCATCCTGGAGATCGGCTACACCCAGGGCACCACCGCCATCGTCATCGTCCACGAGATGCGTGCCCGCGAGAAGTTTCTGAGGTGATGACCATGCCACGCACTGTTGAGGAGATCCTTGCCCACTCCGACGAACTCGCGGCTCGGTTCGAGGACTACGCTCCTGACCCGGCCTACGACGACGAACGCTTGGCTGCGATCTACGACTTCGACAACCCCGATGGGCCAGACCACGACTACTTTCGTGCCTTCGTCCGGATGTCCGGGGCCAAGACCGTCGCCGATCTGGGTTGCGGTACGGGCATCCTGACCGTGACCCTCGTCGGCCCCGGACGGCAGGTGATGGGCATCGATCCCGCACGAGCAATGCTTGCCAAGGCCGCATCGCGTCCCGGAGGTGAACAGGTCGAATGGAGGCTAGGAACCAGCGCCCAGATCACACCGAACTCCGCCGATCTCGTCATCATGAGCGGGAATGTCGCGATGCACATCGTGGGCGACGAGTGGCGAGAGACCCTGCGCCAGGTGGCATCTGGACTCCGAGAGGGTGGTCACCTGGTCTTCGAATCACGCAACCCGCTCGCTCGGGCTTGGCTCGACTGGAACCAGCCACTCGGCGAGCGCGGCACACCCGCTGGCAGACTGCGGGAGTCAGTCATCGCCGACCTACCCGACGACAACGGGATCGTGACCATGCACTGCCACAACGAGTTCCTGGACGACGGCGCGATCGTGAACATCGATCTGCGACTCCAGTTCCGAACCTTCGAGAACCTCTGCCGTGACCTCGCCGACGTGGGGTTGCGCGTGGTGAACGTCTGGAGCGACTGGAAACAGACCCCGTTCAAGGGAACCGCGAAGGAGCCCCTGATGGTGTTCGAAGCTACGAAGGAACCTACGAACTGAAGCGGAACTCGACCACGTCCCCGTCCGCCATCACGTAGTCCTTGCCCTCCAGCCGCATCCGGCCAGCCGCCTTGGCGGCCGCCTCCGACCCGAGTTCGACCAAGTCGTCGAAGCTCACGATCTGGGCCTTGATGAACCCCTTCTGGAAGTCGGTGTGGATCACGCCGGCCGCCTCGGGCGCCGTGGCGCCCTTACGGATCGTCCAGGCCCGGGACTCCTTGGGGCCCGCGGTCAGATAGCTCTGCAGGCCCAGCGTTTCGTAGCCGACCCGGGCGAGGGTGTCCAGGCCGGGTTCGTCGATTCCCATCTCGACCAGGAACTCGCGAGCCTCGTCCGCGTCCATCTCGACCAGTTCGGATTCGATCTTGGCGTCGAGGAAGATCGCCTCCGACGGGGCAACCAGCGCCCGCATCCGGGTCTTCAGGTCGTCATCGGTCAACTCATCGGAGTCGCAGTTGAACACGTAGATGTAGGGCTTCGCCGTGAGCAGGAAGAGGTCCCTCAGCGGAGCCTTGTCCAGCCCGGCCTGGTGGACGCCGCGACCCGAGTTCAGCACCGTTTGGGCCGCGATGACAGCCTCCAGGGACTCCCGCTTGTCCTTGTTCAGCCGGGCCTCCTTCTCCAACCGCGGCAGCGCCTTCTCGATGGTCTGCAGGTCGGCCAGGATCAGCTCGGTGGTGATCGTCTCGATGTCGCTCCCAGGGTTCACAGACCCGTCGACGTGGGTGACGTCCGGATCGCGGAACACCCGGGTGACCTGGCAGATCGCGTCCGCCTCGCGGATGTTGGCCAGGAAAGCGTTGCCCATCCCCTCACCCTGAGAGGCACCCTTCACGATCCCGGCGATGTCGACGAAGCTCACCGTCGCCGGGATGGTCTGCGCCGAGTTGTACAGCTTGGCCAGCACGGGCAGTCTCTCGTCCGGAACCCCGACGACGCCCACGTTGGGCTCGATGGTCGCGAACGGGTAGTTCGCCGCGAGCACGTTGTTACGGGTGAGCGCGTTGAAGAGGGTGGACTTGCCCGCGTTGGGCAGCCCCACGATGCCGATTGTCAAAGCCACGGCGGAAGCCTACGGGGGCTCCTCTCGCGCGCCGAATCGGCGTCAGCGGAAGCCGAATACCGGCGGAAAGACCAGGACGACCACAGCCGCCCAGAGTCCGATCACCGGCAGGAACCGACCCTGCCAACCCACCAGATCCCGGAACGGACGCTTGCCCCGCAGGAAGCCGAGATAGAGCAAACCCGACACCGCCAAATGCACGGCCAGGATCACGTTCTCGCCCAGCGCCGCCAGCTTGTTCGGGCTCACTCCGAACTCACTGATTCGCCCGGCCATGGCCACCAAAGCGAACACGTTGATCATCAGTGCGCTAGCCACCAATGCGATCTGCAGCCAGTCGAAGCCCCGCGGCGCAGCATCGGCCGGACGGGCGGAGGCCGAGAAGAGCAGCAACCCGGTGACCACCACTAGGAGCAGGTCGATCACGATCAGGGCGTTGCGGTCCAGGTCGACCAGGCGTCCGGTAACCGTCATGGCACCCAGGAAAGCCAGTTGGACCAGGGTGAACAGCGGGGTGAAGACCGCCGTCAGGACGGGCGCCATGTTCTCGATGACGCTCTTCTTGGCCTCCACCAGCCAGGCCGCGACGATCACCGCGCCGCCGACGCCCAGGGGGAGCACCCACTGGGTCAGCATCGGGGTCGCGTCGACCCCGACCAGGTTGAACACTCCCGCGGTCAGCCCGAGCAGCACTCCTCCGCCCAGGGCCAGCAGGGTGTAGTAGATCGCCGCCTCGCCAAGGAAGCGCAGGTAGTCCATTCGTCGTGAGGTGTCCCGCCAGGAGCTCCCCAGGTAGGAGGCACCAACAATCACCACCAGCGCGATCGGCGCGTGCAGCAGTTGAAGAGCAGCGGTGTCGCTGAAAGCTGATGTCGGGAAGGGGAAGGCCAACCGGGCCGCCAGGAGGGTCGCGAGGGCCGCCAGCGTCGCCGCGACCACCCCCGGAAGCACCGGACGCCGGAGCCACCAGAAGTAGCCAGCCACAACCAGACCCAGACCGACCACCGCCACCGTCAGCGGCAGCAGCGGCGGGGCGGGCGAAGCCCACCCTCGTGAAAGGTACAGGGGCAGTTGGACGGCAAGCCCCGCGAGCACCGCGAAGCCCAGGGTGATCAACAGCGGCCGGCTGGACGAGGGCGGCTCGCTGGAACCGACCAAGTGCTTCCACAGTCGGTCGGAGTGCTCCTGGGCGTAGTCACGGGCCAGTTCGCTGTGGACTCCAACCCGCTTGATCGCAACCAGGAAGGCCTCGTCGGGGGTCAGCCCTCGGGCGATGAGGTCGTCCAGGTGTCCGCGCAGATGGTCCTCCAACTCGTCCGCGTCGCCGGCGCTGATGCCGGGTCGGCTTTGGAGGTGGGCGCGCCAGACAGCCACGTCCGCGTCCATCTTTGCCTGGCCCGTCATGCCAGGACCCCACTTGCTGGCGCGGCCGCCATACGCCACAACTCGGACAGCGCCGCCTCGACGGTGCGCCACTGGCTGCGCTGTTCCGCCAGCGCCTGTCGGCCAGCCGCCGTGATCCGGTAGTAGCGTCGGCGCCGCCCCGACTCTCCAACCCCCCAGAACGCCTCAATCTGGCCGAGCCGTTCCAGTCGGTGCAGCAGTGGGTAGAGCAACCCTTCGCTCATCTCGAAGCGGCCGTCCGACAGCGCCGCCACCTGCTGGATCATCGCGTAGCCGTAGCTGTCGCCCCGAGCCAGGACGCCCAAGATGAGCGGCGCCGATGAAGCAGCGACCAAGTCTTTCCCGATGTCCACCGGACCCCCATACCTAAGACTGTTAGGTATCGATTCTGACTCGGGCGCGGCCGTCGTTCAAGCGGTGACCGGCGCCGATCCCTGAAATTGGTGATCCCATGGACCCGCGGGAGCGGGTTCGCCCGTACGAGGGCACCGTGCGATCACCAATCCCGCGCTTTCTCAGAAGTGCGGGTTGCTGCGCCTGCGCTCGCGGCTCACGCGCCGTCCTGATAGAACGCGAGCAGCGCGTCGGCCAACCAGCCGGGGTCCCGCACCCCGCACAGCTCGCGCGCCGAGTGCATCGACAGCAGCGGGACGCCGACGTCGACCGTCCGGATGCCGAGTCGGGTGGCCGACAGTGGTCCGATGGTGGAGCCGCAGGGCACAGCGTTGTTCGATACGAATACCTGCGTCGGCACGTCGGCCGCCGCACACGCCCGCCGCCAGCGCGCCTGCCCAGGCGCGTCCGAGGCGTAGCGCTGGTTGGCGTTGACCTTCAAGATCGGCCCGCCGTTCATGATCACCTTGTGGTCGGGATCGTGAAACTGCGGGTAGTTGGGGTGCACGGCGTGACCGCAGTCGGCCGAGATCAGGAACGACCGGGCCCACAACTGTTCGGCTTGGTCGACCGACCAGCCGAGGCCGGACGCGATCCGGCGCAACACGCTCTCCAACAGCGGCCCGGATGCTCCCGTCCGGCTGCCGCTGCCCACCTCTTCGTGGTCGAAGCAGGCGAGCAACTGAATCGCATTCCGATGCGGCTGTGACGCCTGCAGGGCCCGCAGCCCGGCGTGAACGCTGACCAGGTTGTCGAGGCGGGCGCTGGCGAACATGTCCTCAGCGGGTCCGAAGATGGCCGGAGGCTGGGCGTCGTAGGAGATCAGGTCGTGGCTGATAATCGGGCCCGTGCCGCACTCCTGGGCGATCAGGTCCAGCACGTCGGGGTCGCGATCGCGCAGCCCCAGCCAGGTGCCGTAGATCGGGTGCAGGTGCTGCTGCCGGTCGAGTTGCAGCTTGTCGTTGACGCTGCGGTCCAGGTGCGGGGCGAGTTGCGGAATCCGTAGCCAGGCGGGGGTTCGCACGAGGTGGACGGTGCCGTGGGCGTCGACCACCTGCCCGGCGAGTCCGAACTCGCGATCCAGCCAACTGTTGAGCAGCGGACCGCCGTAGACCTCCACGCCCGCCTGGTGACAGCCGCAGGAATTCGACCAGGGGTTGGGCTTCAGCTTGAACCCTGGCGAGTCAGTGTGCGCGCCGACCAGGCGCACCTCGGCCCGGGCAGGGTCGAGGTCGGCCGGAACCTGCCAGGCCACCACCGAGCCGTCCCGGACGAGGCCGTAGCCGCCCGGCTCGGTCGGCCACGGGTGGTCCTCGATCACCCGCCGATACCCCACACCCTCCAGCCGGGCCGCTACTTCGGCGGCGGCGTGAAAGGAGGACGGCGATGCGGTCACGAAGGCGGCCAGGTCGTGAACGTGGTCGAGAGCCATGCCCCCAGCCTCTCAGCCGCCCTCGGCTGGCGACCACCCCGGTGGGACGTGGCACCGCAGAGCCTGACCTGTCCTAGCGTCGGCCCATGCCGATGATTCGCATCACTCCCCGTCCCTGGCGACGCGTCGAGGTGGCCATGTTCGCGACCTCCCTCGCACTCCAGGTGCTGGCGATCCTGCTGCGCGTGTCCGGCAACGGCTTCGCCGAGGTGGTGGTCAGCAATTGGCTGGCGGTGCTCTCCTACCTGGTTGGGCTGGCCGCGGTGTTCGTCCGCTATCGCGGCTGGGACCGGGCCAAACGCGACCTCGCCAATCACAGCTACTACCTGTTGGCCTCGCCGCTGGCCGGCATCGCCTGGATCGCCTACGTCGGGCGCGACGAAGCCGGCGGCTTCACCGACACCGCGGTGCTGGTGCCTGGCCTGATCGCTTCTTCCCTGGCCTGGGGCTGGGCGCACAACACCCGACTGGCCACCAAGGCGCACTTCACCGAGGCCACCGAAACCGCCCGCACCATCTTCTGGGGCTGGTTGAGCATCGCGATCCTGACTCTCATCCAGTGGCTCTCGCGCCGGGTCGGCGGAAAGGAGTTCGTGATTCCGGACCTGCTCTACTCAGTGGTGTCGATTGGCTCGTTCTTGATCCTGGTGTCGACCGGGTACACCCAGTATCAGAGGGCTCGGTCGAAGATCGTGACCGACGAGGCCGCCGAATCGGTCAGCCCCTGACCGTCGCCCGGAAGGCGACGGAATGGGCCGGGTCGGCGCTACTTGACGGGGCAACTGGCCCCCCGCGTGGGTCGCTCGCGAAAACTGTCAGTGGCCCCCGGCAGACTCTCTGACATGGCGAATGTAAGCGAACTCCTGCTGGCCGTGGCCCTCGGCGTCTTGATCGGGACGGTGGCCAGTTGGCTGGTGCTGCGCGCCCGTCAGACCACTAACGGCGCTCACGATGTCGCGCTCGCCGAGCGCGCCCGGGCCGAGATCGCGCGGGCCGAGCGCTCGGTCGCGGACGCCCGCACCGAGGCGGCAGACGCCCGAGCGGAGGCTGCCGTCGCTCGCTCGGAGGCGTCGCGGACCGCTACTGCGGTGGCCGAAGCGCGAACCGAAGCCGCGGCCGCGCGGGCCGACATGGCAGACGCTTTGGCCGAGGTAGCGGCACTCAACGCGGCGGTGGGGCAAGCCCGGGCCGAGGCCATGGCCGCCCGGCAACGAGCCGACGAGCAGGCCGCCGACCGGGAGATCCTGGTCAACCAGTTCAAGGTGCTCAGCGCTGAGACCATGGAACGTCAGGGCAAGTCGGTGGACGCCTCGGCGGAGCATCGGTTCAAGGCCACCGAGCAGCTAATGGGGCCGGTTCGGGCCAGCCTGCAGGAGTTCAACGCCCGGCTGACCGAGGTCGAGAAGGAGCGGGTGGCGATGGCCACGGACCTTCGAGCCCAGGTGAAGGCGGTTCAACTCACTGGTGAGCAGGTGCGGGTCGAGGCGCAGTCCTTGTCGAGGGCACTGCGCAAGCCCCACGTCCGGGGAAATTGGGGCGAACAGCAGCTCAAGCGGGTCGTGGAGTTGGCCGGCATGGTCGAGCACTGCGACTTCCTCACCCAGCAGACGACGTCCACCACCGCGGGCAACGTGATCCGGCCCGACATGAAGGTGCTCCTCGACGGGCAGCGGTTCATCTACGTCGACTCCAAGGTGCCGCTGAGCGCCTTCATGGAGGCCTTCGATACCGAGGACGAGGACGCGCGGGAGCGCAGCCTGAACGCCTTCGCCAAGAACGTCCGCACCCATGTCGATCAGCTCTCGGGAAAGGAGTACTACAAGGCCCACACCGGCACCCCTGAGTTCGTGGTGTTGTTCGTGCCCAGCGAGGCCCTGGCCACCGAGGCCCTCAACCGGATGCCCGAACTGAACGAGTACGCCGCCCAGCGGGCGGTCATCCTCGCGACCCCCACCACCCTGATCGCGCTGCTGCGCGCCGTCGCCTACGGCTGGAAGCAGGTCGGCCTCGCCGAATCCGCGCAGCAGGTGTTCGAGTTGGCCCGTGAGCTGTACGACCGGCTCGGCACCCTCGGTGGCCACTTCGACAAGATTGGCCGCTCGCTGACCGCCTCGGTGCGGGCGTACAACGACGCGGTGGGGTCCATCGAGGGGCGCGTCTTCCCGGCGGCCCGCAAGCTGCGTGAGCTGCGGGTCACCGACAAGGAACTGACTGCCGTCTCCCCGGTCGACGCCGCACCGCGCCCCATCACCGCCCCGGAACTGGTTGAGGATGCAGCGCAGGTCACGCCGATGATCGGCGCCGGGGGACGACGTCGGGGCGAGACGGAACGCGCTGGCGCCGAACGAGCCGAACTGGTCCGGGGCGTTCCAGAGCTGGAGGACCTGATCACCGAGGCCGAGCGGATCGAGGCCCCCGTCCACGGGATGATCCAGCCTTCGGCGGGGTGAGGTGAGCGGGCGCGTCCCGGGCGGCGCGAGGTGCGCTATCGCTGATGGCGTAGCCGCGGGGTGCGGACGGGCCGCCCGCGCTGGCCCCAGAGTCGATGGTTGATCGGGCCACCCGGTCCCGCGTAGTTCCCGGAATCAGGCGGTTGGGCGGGTCAACCCGGTCCCGCGGAGTCCCGGAATCAGAGGTTGGGTTGGTCAACCCGGCTCCGGCCGGTCCGGAAACTGACGATCCTCCCACCCCGGCTGGCTGCACCCACGTGACGGCGTGTACGTCGTCCTGACCACCAACCCGCCGCTACGTCCCGTCACCACCTGCGGAGGACGCCCACAGTCCACCCCTGGCCGCCCACCCCCACCGCCCCCGTCCAGCAGCCCGGCCTGCCTGCGGCACAATGACGCCCATGCAGTCCGGACCCCAGCTCAGCGCGGCGGCCGTCGACGCCGCCGCTGAGCGGTTGGTCGGTGTTGTCGCGCGGACCCCCCTGCAGACCAACACCCGGCTGAGCGCCCGCACCGGTGCCAACGTCCTGCTCAAGCGCGAGGATCTGCAACCGGTTCGCAGCTACAAGCTGCGCGGGGCCTACAACCTGATCGACCAACTGACCCCGGACGAGCGGGACGCGGGCGTGGTCTGCGCCAGCGCCGGGAACCACGGCCAGGGCGTCGCCTACGCCTGCGCCCGGCTGAACATCTCGGCCCAGATCTTCGTCCCGTCGACCACCCCGCGCCAGAAGCGGCAGCGAATGCGCGAGCTCGGCGAGGGCGTGGTGGAACTGGTGGTCCAGGGCGACACCTACGACGAGGCCGCCGCACTGGCGGCGGAAGCAGCCTCGGCGACCGGACGCGTCCCGGTCCCGGCCTTCGACGACCCCCGGACGATCGCCGGCCAGGGCACCGTGGCCCGGGAGATCGTGGACCAACTCGGCCACGCGCCCGACATCCTCATCCTCCCGGTGGGCGGCGGCGGGATGCTGGCGGGCTGCCTCCTCTGGCTCGCCGAACACCACCCTCAGACCCGGGTGATCGGGGTGGAACCGGCCGGTGCAGCCTCGATGGCGACGGCGCTGGACGCGGGAAGGCCGGTCGCCCTGCACAAGCTGGACACATTCGTGGACGGGGCCGCCGTCCGCCGGGTGAGCGAGCTCACCCTCAGCGTCACCCAACAGCACCCGCCGCAGATGTTCGCCGTCCCCGAGGGTCGGGTCTGTAGCGAAATGCTGGAGCTCTACCAGTCCGACGGGATCATCGCCGAGCCCGCGGGAGCGCTGGCTACCGCCGTCCTCGGGGTCTTCAACCCAGCACCCGGGAGCACGGTGGTGGCCGTGGTTTCTGGCGGCAACAACGACCTCACCCGCTACGCCGAGATCCAGGAGCGGGCCTTGGTCTACGAGGGCCGCAAGCACTACTTCCTGGTCAACTTCCCGCAGGAGCCCGGCGCCCTGCGTCGCTTCCTCGACGAGGTGCTCGGTCCCGACGACGACATCACCCTGTTCGAGTACGTGAAGCGATCGAACCGGGACACCGGACCTGCCCTGGTCGGCATCGAGATCGGGGAGCCGGCCGAGTTGCCGGCGCTGCTGGAGCGGATGGCCTCGTCCAACATTCAGGTCGAGCCGGTCGACCCCGATAGCCCGTTCTACCGCTTCCTGGTCTGACCGAGGCTCAGGTCGCGCTCGCCAACCGATTCCCCAGTGCGTCGGCGTCGGCCTGGCTCAGCGTCCAGCCCGACAGGACGCGGGTCCGACCGGTGTCGTAGCGCAGCCGGTAGCGCACGCTCATCGAGCTCAGCAGGTTGATCTGGGTCACCTTGACGATGCCCGCCCGCGGGAACACCTTGGTCCGGATCAGGCCCACCTCGCGGACCTCGTCCGGAGTCACCTGGATCCGCCAGCGGAGCGCGGTCCAGACCCGGACGAGCACCTGGGCAGCCACCATGACGATGAACCCGGCCACGATCGGCCCGATCTCGGAGAGATTGCCGATCAGGCCACCCACCACGTCCTTGCCGGTGATCAGGCCAATCACCGGGATGCAGAGCACGACGAAGTCGAGCGCGAGATGCGCCCCGGAGAGGACGCCCAGCGGAAGGATCAACCCGCGGACGCTGGGGCGGTATTCAACGGTGGCGGAGTCCATCGACGTCGGGCTTTCGTGGGGTGCACGGACCCCCGCAGCATGCCCGTCGCCGAACGCCGGCGGGGCCTGATTCGAGCCCTGAGACCAACACCACCCCTTGGCATGGACCCACTCACGCTTGCCGACCCCCCGAGCGGACAGCACGATGGAAACGCAGCCGTACTCGAAGGGAAACCCGTGCACCTCTACGCCCGTCCATCGTGGAAGCTGACCCGTCAGATCGTGAGTGACGCCTTCGTCCTGGTTTGGGGGGTCGGCTGGTGGTTCACCGGACTCGCTGCCGATGCGCTGATCAGGGCGATCGCCGAACCCGCCCGGCAGACATCCGCGGCGGCCGAGGCGATGCGCCGATCCCTGTCCGACGCCGCCGGTTCGGTCGCGACCCTCCCCGTCGCGGGCAGCACCCTCCGCCAGCCATTGGACGCCGCTGCAGCCGGTCTCGCCGACATCGTCAACTCGGCCAACCAGCAGGTGGCCAGCATCGAAACCGTTGCGACCTTCACAGGGTGGCTGGTGTTCCTGATCCCGGTGCTGAGCGTCATCGCGTTCTGGCTGCCCGGGCGACTCAGATTCGTCCGAAACTCGAACGCAGCGGCTCGGTTCATCGACGCCCAGCCCGACCTGGAACTTCTGGCCCTCAGGGCCCTGGCGACCCAACCGTTCCACGAGCTCGCCAAGATCAGCGACGACCCGGTGGCCGCCTGGCGCACCAACGACGGCGCGGTCATCAACGCGCTGGCGGAACTCGAGTTACGCCGGGCCGGACTGACTCGTCCCAACCGCCTCACGCGAGCCGAACTGCCCTCATAGCCATTGAATCCAGGGCCCATGCTGACCAGCGACGCCAGCGGCTCCCCGTCGAGGACTAGGACGAAGTGGGGAGCGGCGGGCCGGTCCTGGGGTAGTCGCCGCGCCACCTGATCGATCACCCCGGCACCCTCCAGCGACACCCAGTGCGCCGGTGCGGCGGACACCATCGCAGCGAAGTCGGCCCTCTCCTGAGGACCGAGGTAGGCCAGGACGGCCGAATGCAGCACCACCGGCGTCATCGGTGAAGGGACGTTCTCCAACAACGCCGGCAGCGCCTGCAGCGCGTCCCCTCGCTGGAGCTGCGGCCGCCAGCCAGCCACGGCCGAACAGCATCGCCGCAACCGCGCCTCGCGCTCCTCCTCGCCGGGCCACACCAGCGCCGCCAGCCAGGCCACCGTGTCGGCGTCCCCGGCGTCCAGCGGGTTCAAGTCGATGCCGATCCGCTCCCCGATCACCGGCACCCCGGGAGGCAGCCCCGCGCCGGCCACGGCGCAGTCGATCTGGCAGGTTCCCTGGTCGCCCACCGCGATCGAGGCCGAACCCACCGAGTAGCGATAGCCGTAGCGGTCCGGGTAGAGGCACAGTCCTGCTGACGCACCAACCTCGATCAGGTAGAGCGGACCTGGCAACGAGGCCAGCACCGGAGCCAGGACGGCGCAGCGTCCGGCCTCATTGGTTTGCGTGGAACGGGTCACCAGGACCCGCTCCACCTCGGGCCAGCGACGCTCAAGCCAGACGAGTAACTCGGGCCCTCCTTGGCTGGGGGCATCGAGGTACCGCAACGCCCCCAGGAAGAGGTTCGGCCGGCGTGCTTGGCCTCGAAAAGGCTCCAACCGACGCAGCACGTCCAGAGTGACAGCGATCCACCGACAGAGCTCCGCCCACACCGGCGACGTCGGAGCCGCCTCGTCGGCGAACCATCGGTAACTGGCCGAGAGGTCCTCGAACGATTCGGTGGGACGCACCTAGCCCTGCTTGCGCAGGTCCTTGCGCAACTCCGGCGGCAGGGCGAACACGAGGTTCTCCTCCGTCAGCCGCTCCTCGACCGCGGCCGGGTAGCCCTGCTCCTCCAAGTAGCTCAGGACGCCCTGGACCAGTTCCTCGGGAACGGAGGCCCCGGACGTGACGCCGACCGACGTGACCCCGTCCAGCCAGGCGGGATCGATCTCGCCGGCGTTGTCGACCCGATGAGCCGCCTTTGCCCCCGACTCCAGGGCCACTTCCACCAACCGCACCGAGTTGGACGAGTTCTGCGACCCGACCACGATCACCAGATCGGAGTGCGCGGCGATCTGCTTGATGGCCGCCTGCCGATTCGACGTCGCGTAGCAGATGTCGTCGCTGGGCGGGTCGATCAACTGCGGGAACTTCTCCCGCAGCTTGGTCACGGTCTGCCAGGTCTCGTCCACGCTCAGCGTGGTCTGGGACAGCCAGGCGACCCGGCTGGCGTCCTCGATCTCCACCGACGCCACATCGTCGGGATGCTCGACCAGGGTGATGTGCTCGGGCGCCTCTCCGGTCGTCCCCTCCACCTCTTCGTGGCCGGCGTGACCGATCAGCAGAATCTGCAAGCCCTGGTTGGCGAACCGCTTCGCCTCGTTGTGCACCTTCGTCACCAAAGGGCAGGTGGCGTCGATGGTCTTGAGTCCCCGCTCGGCGGCCTCGGCATGGACGGCCGGCGATACCCCGTGCGCTGAGAAGACCACCGTCGCCCCGGTCGGCACCGCGTCCAACTCCTCGACGAAGATCGCGCCGCGTGCTTCCAGGTCCTCGACCACGTGCCGGTTGTGCACGATCTGCTTGCGGACGTAGACCGGCGGGCCGTACACGTCCAGGGCTCGCTCCACCGTGACCACTGCTCGGTCAACCCCCGCGCAGTACCCCCGGGGGGCGGCGAGCACGACCTTCTTGCCATCCGACATGGGCGCCAGTCTAGGCCGCGCGGCCAGTGTCGGAGCTGGCCCGTAGGCTGGCCGCATGGACGACTACACCACCCTGCTCCACGAGCAAGCCGCCCCGCGGGGGGTGACCGGCCTCCCCTGGGACGCCTTCTGCGCGATCTTCGCGGCCCATCTCTCGGCGGCGCCCG
The DNA here is from genome assembly GCA_964453585.1 of uncultured Micropruina sp. Taxonomy (GTDB): domain Bacteria; phylum Actinomycetota; class Actinomycetes; order Propionibacteriales; family Propionibacteriaceae; genus Micropruina. The sequence goes on along the minus strand of CAYVOW010000003.1, from coordinate 42,399 downwards.
GCCTCGTCCCGGCGCGGGTGAGGGGGCACGGGTTGATTCCGGACGAGACCCTGCGCGAGGCCGCTCGCCGCGGCAAGGGCTGACCGGATGGCGCTCGCCAACTCCCCCGAGAACCCGCAGCCGCTGCGGGCGGTGGTGGCCGCCACCAAGGACTGGGTCGAGCGGCTGGGAGCGGTGTGGGTGGAGGCCCAGCTGATCCAACTGACCCGGCGCGCCGGTGCCGCCACCCACTTTCTGACGCTGCGCGACAAGCTGGCCGAGGTGTCGGTTCGGGTGTCGATCTCGACGGCTGTGCTGGATGCGGCCGGACCACTCACCGAGGGCACGGGGGTGACCGCCTGGGTGAAGCCGACGCTGTGGTCGCAGTCGGGGTCGCTCACCTTCGAGTGCCGCGACATCCGGCCGGCCGGCGAAGGCCGACTGCTGGCGCAGTTGGATCAGCGCAAGCGCCTGCTCCAGGCCGAGGGCCTGTTTGATCCGGCGCTGAAGCGGCGACTGCCCTTCCTGCCGCGTCGAATCGGGCTGATCACCGGCGACAAGAGCGCCGCCGAGCGGGACGTGGTCGAGAACGTCCGGCGCCGCTGGCCGGCCGCCGTCCTGGAGATCAGGTACGCCCTGATGCAGGGGCCGTCCTGCGCCGAGCAGGTGGTGGCGGCCCTGGCGGCCCTCGATCGGCACCCCGAGGTGGACGTGATCATCGTCGCCCGCGGCGGCGGGTCGATCGAGGATCTGCTGCCGTTCTCCGACGAGGGGCTGGCCCGGGCCGTCCACCGCTGCCGGACGCCCGTGGTCAGCGCGATCGGCCACGAGAGCGACACCCCGATCCTCGACCTGGTCGCGGATCTGCGGGCTTCGACGCCGACCGACGCCGCCAAGCGGGTGGTGCCCGACGCCGCGGAGGAGGCGAACCGGGTGGCGCAGGCGCGGGAGCGAATCCGGACCGCGGCGGGCCAGCGGATCGACTCCGAGCGACGGCGGCTCGCCGATCTGGTGTCACGACCGGTGCTCAAGGCCCCGACCGCCAGTCTGGATCTGCACAGCGAGCGCTTGACGCGGAGCGTCGAGCAACTCCGCCGAGCCACCGACGAGCGGCTCCGGGAGGGCGAGCGGACCATTGAGCATGCCCTGCAGCGGGTCCGCTCCCTCTCCCCCAAGGCGACCCTGGCCAGGGGCTACGCCATCCTTGTGGGTCCCGACGGATCAACCGTCGCCAAGGTCGGCGACACCAGAGCCGGCGACAACCTGCTCGCTCACCTCAGCGACGGCCAACTGGACCTGGCCGTCCTCGACGTCCATCAGGAGGAACGATGACTGGCGAACCGGTCGGCTACGAACAGGCCCGCGACGAGCTGATCGAGATCGTCCGACAGCTCGAATCCGGGAACGTGCCACTGTCCAAATCCCTGGAGCTGTGGGAGCGCGGCGAGGTGCTGGCCCGCACCTGCCAGCAGTGGCTGGACGGCGCGAAGGCCAGGATCGAGGCCGCCCGGACACCTCCACCGACCGCCGACTGACCGGTCAGATTGCATCCTTGATTTAGTTTGTTAGACTAAAAATCAGAAAGGAGGTACCACGATGACCCTCTTCGATCTCATGAGTGACCAGTTCCGCTGGCTCTCCGAGCAGGAACTGCGCCTCGAGCGCGACAACCAGGCCTGACCGACTCCCATCGGTCGAGGCACCAGCACCCGAAGGAGGTGACCCCGAATGAATCCACTGCAGCGCTGGATGGATGGCTACCGCCTGATCGCCCACGATCAGCTCCGCTTGGAGAACGGTTCCGTCACCGAGCAGGCCTGACCGGCTCACAACATTTCCCCAAAGCCCGCATCACACCGTGGTGATGACGGGCTTTCACCATGTCTGGGCTACGGCAGGCGACCCATCGCGCTCACGCATCGCCAACGCGTAGCAACCAAAGCTCCGGAGCCGGGTTCGACGTTCGAGCGCTGGCAAGATCTTTCACCGTGCAAGACCTCTCAGACCGTGGATTCTCCGCTTTCAAGCCCCGCTAGCACGGCATTTCATCATCTGCCGAACTTGTTGAAACGTGAAGGTCAGCTAGACTAATAATCGTTACGAGATCCGGTGAGAGGGGGTCGAACATCATGTTGAACACCAGTTGGCGCCGTTGGATCAATGCCCAACGCGTCCAGCCGTTGGACGAGGAGATCCGCCAGGGCCGCCGCAAGCGCCGCGCCTGAGTCTCCAAGACTCAACGACGACGAACACCGAGCCCGCACCCCGCAGGGGGCGGGCTCTTGTCAATCCTCCAGAGTGGTCAGGTCGCCCTCGTCCTGCCCCAGCGCCCGCGCCTTCAGCACCCGTCGCATGATCTTGCCTGAGCGGGTCTTGGGCAGCTTGTCCGGGAAGTCAATCGCGTCCGGCTTGGCGATTGGCGACAGGTGGTTGGCCACGTGCCGGCGCAACTCCTCGGCCAGGTCGGGACTCCCGGTCTGGCCCACCCGTAGGGTGACGAAGGCGTGGATCGCCTGGCCTTTGACCTCGTGCGGCAGTCCCACCACGGCCGCCTCGGTGACGTCCGGGTGGGAGACCAGGGCCGACTCGACCTCGGCGGTGCCCAGCCGATGCCCGGACACGTTGATCACGTCGTCGGTGCGACCGATGATCCAGAAGTAGCCGTCGGCGTCCCGGCGGGCCGCGTCCCCGGCCAGGTAGACGCCGGGATACTTGGCCCAGTACGTGCTCACGTAGCGGTCGTCGTCACCGTAGAGCGTCCGGAACATCGCCGGCCACGGGTTCTTCAGCACCAGGAAGCCCTCGTCGCCGTCCGGCACCTCCTCGCCGGCCTCGTTGAGGATGGCGGCGTCCTGGCCGAAGAACGGCTTGCCGCCCGAGCCCGGCTTCTGCGGCTCGCCCGGCACCTGGGTGATCTGGAACATGCCGGTCTCGGTCTGCCACCAGGTGTCGATCACCGGGATCTTCTCCTTGCCGATCACCCGGTGGAACCAATGCCAGGCTTCGGGGTTGATCGGCTCCCCGACCGAGCCGAGGATCCGCAGCGACGACAGGTCGTGGCGGTTCGGCCACGCCTCGCCAAAACGCATCAGCGACCGAATCGCGGTCGGCGCGGTGTAGAACTGCGTGATCCCGTAGTACTCGACCAGTTGCCACCAGCGGCTGGGGTACGGGAACGTCGGCCCGCCCTCGAACATGAACGTGGTCGCCCCGGTCAGCAGCGGACCGTAAACCAGATACGAGTGACCGGTCACCCAGCCTGGGTCTGCGGTGCACCACCAGCGATCCTCGGGCCGCATGTCGAAGCAGTACTTCAGGGTCGTGTAGATGCCCACCATGTAGCCGCCGTGGGTGTGCAGGATCGCCTTGGGCTTCCCAGTCGACCCGGACGTGTAGAGGATGTAGAGCGGGTGCTCGGCGTCCACCGGCACGGTTTCGCAGGTGCCCTTGGCGATCGGCAGCGCCAGCAGGTCGTGGTACCAGTGGTCGCGCAGGGGATCCATCGTGACCGAGCTGCCGGTCCGCTTCACCACGATCACGTTCTCCACCGTCGGCGAAAACCTCACCGCCTTGTCCACGATCTCCTTGAGCGGGAAAACGCTGCCGTTGATCCACGAGCCGTCCGCGGTGATCACCAGCTTGGACTGCGAGTCGTCGATCCGGTCGGTCAGGGCGTCAGCGGAGAAGCCGGCGAAGATCACCGAGTGGATCGCGCCGATCTTCGCGCAGGCCAGCATGGCGAAGAACACCTCGGGGATGCGCGGCAGGTAGATGGTGACCCGGTCGCCCTTGGTGACGCCCATCGCCTTGATGATGTTGGCCATCTGGTTCACCCGCCGGTGCAGCGAGAAGTAGCTGAACGTCTTGTGCTCCTGCCCGTCCTCGGACTGCCAGATCAGCGCCAGCTTGTTCTTGTTCGGCCCGCTCATGTGCCGGTCCAGGCAGTTGTGGACGATGTTCACCTCGGCCCCGGTGAACCACTTGTAGAACGGCGCGTTCGAGTCGTCGATCACCTTGTCCCAGGGCTTGAACCACTCCAACTCGGACGCGCGATCGGCCCAGAAACCGGCCGGGTCCGCCAGCGCCTCGGCGCGCAACTGATCCGCGTTCGGGACGTGGGAAGTGGCGGCGATGCTCGGGTCTGGGTAGTAGACGTCGCCTTCGAGTTCGCTCATCAGTTCCTCACAGCTGGCCGGGTGCGGTTTCGCCCGAGACTAGCCCCGGGTCTCGCGAGGGGGAAGAACGCCGCCAAGCTGACCAGGATCTACCGACCGGGCACCGGCAACGGTCAGCGCCGGAAGGTCTGGACGAACGCCTCCAGCTCGGCGTACGGCACGTCGCCGGACACCACCGTGGTCACCCCAGACGTGGACGACACCAGCGACCGGGTCCGGCCGTCCTTGCTGAGGTAGCGCTGCCATGAGGCGCCCGGCAGCTCCGAGGTGCCGTCGGCAACCCCGGCACGCGTGGTGGCGGCGATCAGGTCGGGGATCGCGGCATCACGCTGGTCGATGCCCAGGTACATCTGGGCCGGGGTCAGGTACCCCAGCTGCCAGGAGTTTCCGGGCGCGGGATCGCCGTTGAGCAACTGCTCGCCCTTCGGCGTCCAGCGGGCCCGGACGCACACCCACCCGTCCGGGAGCCCGGCCGGGAGCGCAACCGGGTAGGGGCTCTCTGCCTCCGCCCGCGCCAGCACCGGACCCAGATCGGCCGCCTGGATCGGCGGCTCGGGGACCCGGGTGAAGAACCAGGAGATGACCAGGATGGGGAGGAGCAGCACCAGCAGCGCGATCACCATGTCGCGGGCACTGGGGGTCGTCCGGGAAGCCATCGCCGTCCATCTTCACATGCCCGAACGTCCGCTCCGGTCGTTGCCCAGGCAGCGCCGCCCGTTTACACCTCGATGGCCTCAATCCGGGCCGGGCGGGCGGATTGATGCAAACCGGGTGTAAACCAGCGCGCCACCCGTCCCCAGCCGTCCGCCGCGCAGATCGTCGTCTTTCGGGTGGGCGCCACGACCGACGTGGAGAAGTAGGGTCGGCCCATGCCGCAGCGGTGGGTGATCGTGGTCAACCCGACCAAGTTCGACGACGTGACCACGCATCAGCGCCGGGTGCGCGAACTGTGCCTCGACAACGGCTGGGCGGAACCGCGCTGGGTTGAGACCACGGCCGACGATCCGGGCCTCGGCCAAGCGCGGGCGGCGGTCGAGGATGGCGCCGATCTGGTGTGCTCCCTCGGCGGTGACGGGACCGTGCGCAAGGTCGCCACCGCCCTGGTGGGCACCGGGGTGCCGCTCGGACTGCTTCCCGGCGGCACCGGCAACCTGCTGGCCCGCAACCTCCGCCTTCCGCTGGACGACCTGGCCGCGGCCATCCGGGTGGCGCTGACCGGAGACGAACGACGGGTGGACGTCGGGGTGGCCCGCTTCGACGGGGCCGCCGACGAAGTGTTCCTGGTGATGGCCGGGATGGGGGCCGACGCCGAAACGATGGCGAATGCCGACGAGACGCTGAAGGGGCTGGTGGGCTGGCCGGCCTACCTGCTCTCGGGGGCTCGAGCGCTGTTCAGCAGGGGCTTCGCGGTTCGGGTGGCCGCCGGCCAGCAGCGGGCGATCAGCCAGCAGGCCCGGGCGGTGCTGATCGGCAACTGCGGCGAGTTGCAGGGCGGCCTGGCCCTGATGCCGGAAGCCAAGGTCGACGACGGCCACCTGGACACCCTGCTGGTCGCTCCCCGCGGCTTCTGGGGTTGGGGCGCGGTCCTCGTGGACATCGTCACCCGGCATCGGCGCGGCCACCGGATGTTGCGCTCCTTCACCTCCAGCCGAGTCAAGGTCAAGGCGTCCCGGCCGGTTGAGGCGCAACTCGATGGTGACGCGATCGGCGCCCGGCAGGTTCTCGACTGCCACGTGAACGAGGGCGCGCTGCTCGTCCGGGTTCCCCGGAAGGCTTGAACCCTGGGTGGCGTGGGGCCGTCGGGGTGCCCGTCGCCATCGTTCAGACCGACCGGCAGACCTTGGTGTCTCAGGCTGCGGCCTTTTCGGAACGGGCCCAGCTTGCGGCGCTCGGGGCGTCTGTTCGCGTCGCGTGGTCACCCAGCCGTGTGAGTCGCCCGGACGGCGCGCGGCGCCTACGCTCGAGGTCATGGACGCCGCCGTGATCACCATCTCCGACCGGGCCTCGGCCGGCGAGTACACCGACACCTCAGGCCCGCTGGCCGCCGAGCTGTTGGCCGAGCAGGGGCTCATCGCCACTGTCGCGGTCGTCCCAGACGACCCGCAGCAGATCCGGCGAGCGATCCGGCGCGCGATCAAGGACGGCGCCCGGTTCGTCCTCACCGTGGGGGGGACGGGGATTGCTCCGCGCGACGTGACTCCGGAGGTGACCCGCGAACTCGTCGACGTCGAACTGCCGGGGATCATCGAGGCGATCCGGGCCCGGGGCGCCCAGGTGGTCGCCACCGCGGTCTTGTCCCGAGCCGTCGCCGGCATCGTCACCGTGAAGAACCGGCCGGCCGCCCTGGTGGTCAACGCGCCCGGGTCGTCCGGCGGGGTTCGGGACACGATCGCGGTTGCCGCGCCGTTGGTCGCCCACGTCATCGACCAACTCGAAGGCGGCGACCACCACCGCGATCTGGCTCCTTAACTCCGCCAGTCGCCGGAGCGCCCGCCCGACTTGGCGACGATCCGGCACTCGACGATCCGGGCGGAGCGGTCCACCCCCTTGACCATGTCGACGATCGCCAGCGCGGCCACCGTCACCGCGGTCAGCGCCTCCATCTCGACGCCGGTGCGATCAGCAGTGCGGACGGTGGCCCTGATCGACACCCCCTCGTCGATCACCTCAAGGTCGACCACGACGCCGTGGACGCCGATCACGTGCGCCAGCGGCAGCAGGTCCGGAACCCGCTTCGCGGCGGCGATCCCGGCGATCCGGGCGACGGCCAGCACGTCGCCCTTGGGGACGGTGCCGTCGCGCAGCGCGGCCACCACCGTGGGCGAACACGCCACCTGACCGATCGCGGTGGCCTCCCGGACGGTCGGCTGCTTGGCGGTGACATCCACCATCCGGGCCTGTCCACGGTCGTCGAGGTGGGTGAACTCGGTCATGCCGCTCAGACTTCCATGAGCGACAGTCGGTCGCCAGCGGCCACCGTCGTGACGTCCTCGCCGACCACCGCCAGCGCGTCGGCCAGGTGGAGGGAGGCGATCAGGTGCGAACCCGAGCCGAGCCGATGCGCCGGACGACAGCCCCCCTCGACCAGTTTCACCGGGACGAACTGGCGACGCCCCGGTGGCGAGGACCACCCCTCCAGGGCGGGCGCGAACAGCAAAGTTTCGGGCGCTGTGCGTCCGGCGAGTCGCTGCAGCAACGGACGGCCGAAGACCAGGAAGGACACGAACGCGCTGACCGGGTTGCCCGGAAAGGCCAGCACAGGCACCTCCCGGCCGTCGGCGCCGGCAACCCGGCCGCACCCCTGCGGCTTGCCCGGCTGCATCGCCACCGACGAGAAGCTCAGCCCCGAACCGATCTGCCGGACGACGTCGTAGGCGCCCACCGAGACCCCGCCGCTGGTCAGGATCAGGTCCGCACCCTGGGCCAGGTCCGCGAGCGCCGCTGCCAGGGACGTCGGATCGTCGGGCACCCGCAGTTGCGCCACCACCTCCGCCCCCGCGTCGACGGCCAACCCGGCCAGCATCAGGCCGTTGGAGTCGGGGATCTGGCCCGGGGCCAACGGCTCACCCGGGGCCGCCAGTTCGGCGCCGGTCGCCACCACCGCGACCCGTGGCCGGGGGATCACCGGCACGGCTCCGTAGCCGATCGAGGCCGCCGCGGCCAGGGCCGCCGGGGTCAGCAGGTCGCCGCGCCGCAAGACCAACGCCCCCGTTGGCACGTCGTCTCCGGCCCGCCGGACGTGTCGTCCGACGCCGACCGCCTCGGTGAGGGTCACCCGCTGCGGCAGCGGGGCGGCGCCGAGCGGCTGATCGGTCTGCTCCACCGGGACGATGGCGTCGGCTCCGGGAGGAACTCGCCCGCCGGTCATGATTCGGGCCGCCTGCCCAGCTCCGAGCACCGGCTCCGCCGACGACCCCGCCGCCACCTCGCCGACCACCTCCAACACCGCACCGGGTGTCAGATCGGCGGCCCGAACGGCGAAGCCGTCCATGGCGGAGTTGTCGAACGGAGGAACAGAGAGCCGAGCCATCAGATCCTCGGCCAGGACCAGACCCCGCGCCTCGGCCAGGGAGACCTCGTCCGGTGAGAGCGGAACGGCCAGCGCCAGCACCCTCTCCCGGTACTCCTCGACGCTGATCACGCCGCGCCACCCAGCGCGACCACGTCCCACCGGCCAGCCGCGGCGTCCATGATCCACAGCCGGCCCACCAGGGGACGCCCAAACCCGGCGATCAGCTTGATCGCCTCGGTGGCCATCAGGGAGCCGACCTGGCCCACCATTGCGCCCAGCACCCCGACCGCCACGGCCCGCGGATAGGCCTCCGGCGGGGGCTCGGCCGGAAAGAGGTCCCGCAGGGACCAGGTGCGGCCGTGATCGTCCGGCACCCCGAAGATCGACACCTGGCCCTGCATGCCGACCGCGGCCCCCCAGATCAGCCGCCGCCGGGCGCGAACGGCCGCGTCAGAAACCATGAACTTGGCGCCGAAGGTGTCGCAGCAGTCGAGGACGAGGTCGTAGCGTGCGAACAACTCCGGCGCCGACTGAGCGGTCACCATGTCCGGGAACACCTCGACGGTGACGTCGGAGTTGAGTTCGGCCAGCCGGGCCGCAGCGGATTCGGCCTTGTTGCGACCCACCCAGCCCTGGGTGTGAATCACCTGGCGTTGCAGGTTCATCACCTCGACCACGTCGCCGTCGGCGATCCCGATCGTCCCGACCCCGGCTGCGGTCAAGTAACTCAGCACCGGGGAGCCCAGCCCGCCGGCGCCGACCACCAGCACCCGCGCCTCGCGCAGCTTTCGCTGACCGGCTTCACCGAGGCCGATCACATCGAGGTTGCGTCGGTAGCGCTGGGAACACTCGAATGGCTGCGGCTTGTCCACGACCCCAGCTAACCAGCCCGGCACCGCCCTCGATCACCCAACCGCCAAGTGATCACACTCAGGATTTTCTCAGGACACGGCCAAGCCCCTCAGCAACTGATAAGGTTTGCCGTTGCCAACAGTCGTAGGAGGACGGATGTGCGGTTGCCGCCGCCTACTGTCGCTCCTGTTGATGTCCACGTTGCTGTGGCTGACGGTCACACCGCCAATCGCTCGGGCCGACCCCCCCGCGATCATCAGTATCAAGTCCGTGGCCTCTCGATCTACTCTCCTCGCGATCAGTTGGCAGTTCGCTCCCGGGGCAACCCAATACCGCGTCACCACCGCCCCCACCGGTGAACCGAACTCGAGTCGTAGCCTCACGACCACGGCAACCCTCGCCGTTGTCAGCGGCCTACGGCCGCACACTCAATACAGCATTCGAGTAACGGCGACGTCCGCGGAGCATGAAGAGATCGGTCAATCTCCGCCGCAGTTGGCGACCACCGAGTTCGCGCTGCCCGTACCCGTCCTTGCCTCCAAGGAGGCGACCGTCCGATCATTGGGGTTCGCTTGGCGCTCACCCGCGAGAGGGGTTGCGCTTGAAGCCGAATGGTCCCCCGTGCTGGGCTCCGATCCCCCTGCCACCGCGACGGCCAGGGGGCCGATCCTATCGCTGACCGACCTCAAGCCAGGGACTTCGTACTTCCTCCGTACCCGCTTCGTCGATCGAGCGGGGCGGCCGCTTAGCGAGTGGGCCGACCGCGGACCGGTAACGACCTCAAGGCCAGTGGCCCTTCGCGTCGGCAGCTACAACGTTCAGTGCGCCAACTGCGGAAGCGGCTCGTGGGGAAGCAGACGCAATGCGGTGGTGAGGACCATCCTCGGGCAGTCGTTGGACGTGCTCGGAGTGCAGGAGGTCTCCCAGAGCCAGCTGAAGGGACGATCGACGACTCAGTTCCTAGACCTGGCACATGGCCTCGGGTCGCGCTATCGGCTGACCTACTACGGCCGCGCCCGCGCCGATCAGGACGTGAGAGTCGCGTACAACACAACCACGCTCCGACTGATCAAGTCCGGGGCTCGGGCGCTTCCCACGGCGAGCGGCGCGAACATCCGTCGCTACGTCGATTGGGCGGTGTTTGAGCAACGTGCAACGCGCCAGCAGTTCTTCTTCGCGAACACGCACTTGGAACCCGGTAAGCCCCAGCAATCGCTTCGAGTTCGTCAAGTGCGGGAGCTCCTGAGAACCATTCGTTCGAACAACCCCAACAAGCTGCCGGTCATCGTCGTCGGCGACTTCAATTCGTTTAAATGGATGCCCGGCGGCAATGATCCTTATGATGCCATGCTCGCGAGTGGCTACCTCGACCCGCTGGGCAATTCGTACCGAAGCACCTGGTCTACCCGTAATGCGATCGTCGAGAAGCGCATTCGGACCAACTACTCCAGCTTCAACGATTACCGCCGCGTCCCGCCGCGATTTGCCTACCCGAACGGCACCTATCTGGACTACATCTTCGTTAGTCCCATGCGCGTGGCTGAATGGGAAACGGTCGTGAACGTCGACTCGGCAGGCCGTTTTATCGGGGTCATTCCATCGGATCACAATTTGATCCGCGCCAGCGTCTTCCTTCCTTAGACGTCTTCAGTGGAGGTTTAGGGTTCAGCGGCTCCGTCGCGACTGGCCGGACGTTGAATGTTAGGTTCGCCTGACTCTGCGTGTCGCAACAAGCCCTGGGGGTCGACTGTGAGAAGGTATGCCGCTCTGCTCGCGAGCCTGCTTTGTCTTGCGTGCACCGCCCTCTTCCTGGACGGACGGCTTGCGAACGCCGCCATCTCCACCCCAACGTCCGTGACGACTTCGAGTCGTTCCGTCACGGCCCTCCGACTGACCTGGAGTGCCGTGACGGGTGCACCGCGATACCGCGTGCAGTACGCCACCGACCAGGCCATGTCGGACGCCGTCTATCGACGGTCGTGGAGCAACTCATTGGACTTGACCACACTTCAGGCCGGGCGAACTTACTACGTTCGCGTACGAGTGATCTCGGCAGACGGAACGAAGAGCCTGACGCCGTATTCACCGGCGGTGCGGGTGTCGACCCGCAGCGCGGGGGACTACCCGCACCTCAGCCCCTCAGGCCTCAAGGTGGAGAACGTGAACTCGGTCGAGGCCTTCCTGCGATGGCACGGTTCGGAGGCTGGCCTCAGCTACCGAGTCGAATTGACACAGGGCACGGCCGTCCCACGGTACTTCAGATTCCACGCGGTCACGTACGCGTCAATCAAGGCCCTCACCGCCGGCGCCACCTACATGGCGCGCGTCCGCGTCATCTCAGCGGCGGGAGTCAGCTTGAGCGAGTACTCCGCCAAGGTCTCGTTCAAGACGCCAAAGGTCGCGCCAAGTCCGTCTCCCTCGGCGACGCCATCCATCCCCACCGAACCCACGCCGTCCAACCCGCCGGGAGCCAGCCTGCGGATTGCGACCTACAACGTGAAGTGCGCCAACTGCTTCAGCGGTGTACCTGATGAGGAACCGTGGAGTGTGCGGGCGCCGGTAGTAGCGCGGACTGTCTTGCAGCAGGCTCCGGACGTCATCGGGCTTCAGGAGGCGTCCCAGGGTTGGTTGCGCGACTCGAACGGCGACCAGATCAACAAGTCACAGTTCGAAGACTTGGTAGAGCGCTTGGGGCCTGGTTATCGGCTGACCAACTCGGCGAGAAACAACTGCGTCACGAGCTCAACACCGACCAATTGCGTGCCGGCCGACCAGGGCGCTTCTCAAGGGACGAAGATCGTCTACCGAGCGGCGCGACTCGCCCTGGTAGCACAGGGGTCGAAGAAGCTGTCGTCCCAGGGCAGCCAGGCCCGATACCTCGCGTGGGCCATCTTCCAGGACCGGGTTTCAGGCAAGCGTTTTTTCTTCGCCGACACCCATCTGGAGCCGTCGTCGGATTCAGCGGAGTTGCGACGCATCCAGACAGCGGAAGTACTGTCTGAGATCCGCCTGAAGAACCCCGCTGGGCTGCCCGCGGTGATCGCGGGTGACCTGAACTCACACAAGTGGACGCTCCCCGCCAACACCCCCTACGACTTGATCCTAGAGGCTGGCTACGTCGATCCGCTCGGCAACTACTACCGCTCCACCACCGCCACCCGCGGGGCGACGGTTGAGAACCGGGTCCGTACCAACTTCTCGTCCTTTAACGCTTTCGTGCGCCAAGCGAAGAGCTTCACCTATGTCAACGGGACGTACCTCGACTACTTGTTCACCACACCTATGCGCGTCCTGGAATGGGAGACCGTGGTCGAGATTGACTCCTCTGGCCGCTTCATCGGGGTCATCCCATCGGATCACAATATGCTGCGCGCCACGGTCGTCCTTCCCTGACGAGCCAGCACCTGCAGTTCTAGCTCCCTCCAAGTCCGCGCCGGGAGCAAGAGAACGGCCGGTGTCCCATCGCTCACCTCGTGGCGGCCTCTGAGCGGCTGAAGTCAGTGGCTGAGCGAACGCCTCCCCGCTCTCTTCGGCAGGCATCACGAGTACCTCTGCCGACCCCGCATCACCAGAGGAGGAAATGGGAGAAGACGGGATTGTGGTCCGAGCCAATGGGATACTCGGTGAAAAAGGCCCGTTCCGTGCTCGCTATCCAACGACGGGTGACCCCGTGAGCTGGCCCCGACCCGAGCACCGTCTGCCATTCAGCGACGCCTGTCTGCGCCGGGACGCAGATGTAGTCGATAGCTGCCCCCATCCGGATCAGGCCGTAGTACCACTTGCCGTCGACGACGTCGCCCATCAGGTTCATGCTTGCGGCCCCGTGTGCGGCCGTGGAGTCCAGTCGGGCCAAGCTCCGCGCATTTCGAAGTCCCAGTTCGTCGATGCCCTTGATATGAGCGTCGTAAATGTCGCGCGTCTCGTCCTCGGTGGCGTTGAAGTCTCCACACAAGACCAAAGGGAGCTGGCGTTGAGGGTCGATTCGGCGCACGCCCTCGATAAACTGCGTCCACTCGTAGGCTCGAAACTCGGCCCGCTGTAGCGAGGCTGAGGACGTCAAGTGAGCTGTCATGACGAGGAACTCGCGACCGGTGCTCCGGTCAGAGAGGCGCGCCCACGCGCAGAAACGATCTTTTGGAGCGCCGTTCAGACCTCGGGTGTTGAGCTTGAAGAGACCGCCATCGTTTGCCTCGAACTCCTGCGGAGAAAAGAGGATCTGGACCGGATCGCTGGGCTTTCCGTAGGGAGAGCGTTCGTACTGTGGCATCTCCTTGAGCACGTAGTCGGCCTGCCACAGGTTGTCGACCTTCGCTTCGTTCTCTTGAAGGCAGAGAATCGTCGGTTGCTGGGCCGCGATCCGCGCCGTGATGGCAGGCACTCGGGAGATCCAAGCGAGTGACGTGTTATACCTGCTTGGCATGTCCGAAATCGACTTCTTCGTGGCCGTCATGATGTTAAAGGTCATCAGCCGGACATGGATGCCGCCGGACTTTTCGGACCGGGAGGGGGTCGGGGAGAGGCTTGGCGTTGCCCGCGGCGAGCTGGCGGCATGGGACGGAGTCGAAACGTTGCTGGCTTGTGGCCCACCACAACCGCACAGCGCCAAAAACCCGGCGGCCGACAGCAGTTCTCGCCGGTGGATGTTGCGCGCGGGCTGACCAGGAATCACGTTGTGCCGTCTCGATCGGGGTGTGGCGGGGCCCAGACTACCAGGGAGGCCTTAGGAGGACGCTCTCAAGATCGGGGCAATCGAGCGCCTTCCACCGCACACTCCCGCGACTGCTGGTGCGGCTATTGAGGTACGCCCTCCCACGCAGGATGGTTGGGCTCGCGGTTGTCCATTGCGGCACGACCCGCTTGGACCGGTCCCTAGAATGGCCCTCACCACACCCCAGCCACCTGGCGGTCTTGATGTGACGAGGTGGTCGTGCCGGTAGCTCCCACCACCGGTACGACCACCACAGCGATTAGAACTGGCTGTCGAAGTACGACTTGCGCGAGGTCAACCACGACCTGAGGTAGCTCACATCAGCGTCCCAGTTGCCCTTGACCACCTGCGAACTGCTCAGGTGCTGCGTGATGCTCCACACCTTCCAGTTCTCGGCCGCAGACAGCTTGACCGCTGCCTTTTGGGAGTCCACAAAGGTGCCGATGCCGCTCATGCTGCTCGAAACCTGGTTCCAGCGAGTCCGCACTGCGCTTCGGAAGGCCGAGTCTTCGTTGAGGCGGTTGAACCAGGTCTTCGGACTCTGCATGGCAGAAATCCCAAGCGGATTGCGGAGGTACCAACTCCTTGGGTTCACGGCGTCGCCCGCGCGAACCGCAGACCCCGAAGACATGTCAAAGTCCCACATCGGCCCAAACTTGAACTTCTTGATGGTGGGATCCCAGTACATGAAAACGCTGGCCCACATGTTGCCATCAATCGGCTTCATGAACTCCATGGCCAGGTAATAATCCACCGCCGAGGCCTCGTCGATGTGCGACCTCCAGCCGGTCGAGCCGGTGAACCCGGATCCGAACAGCGCTGAGTCCGCCGCATCGAGCTTGCCGTCGATGAAGGTGATCTGGCCGGCGGTAATGCCCTTGCCCGTGTTGACTCCGGCCTCGTCCTTATCGTCCTCTGGCTCCTTGATACCAAGCCAGCCGTTGCTGCGCGCCGTGATGTTGTGGTCGGCACCCTTGCGGAAGTCCCACTCCATGATGTAGCCGAGGGTCGCGGGGTCGGTGACCGTGCGGTAATCGTCCACCTTGGGGATGTTGACTCTCAATGTATCGATGGCAATCCGCTCAATCAGAATGTAGGAGCCCCTATAGGACCCATTCATCCAGAGGTCCACCGGAGTGCTCTTGGGTGTCCAAGCAAGGTTACTGAATTTCGAACCAACCCAACCCGCGACGGTGTTGCGCAACAGCGACTTGTCATAGTGGTTGGCCACCAGCGCCCACTTCTTTGACTTGCCGAGGCCGCAAAGGTCGGTGCTCTTATCGAGCTTCACAGTGAAGGACTTCTTGGCAAAGCTCCACGAGTAATTACCCCGACCCTTAACGACGGACTTGGGGATGGTGGCAACCGCCGTACACCCATTGCCAGCAGTCATGGTGAAGGTACCCTCGAAGTAGCGGGTCCGAGTGTCTACGGTTGCCTGCTCGTTGGTGTTCATGTACACCTGCGGGATTCCCGTGGTCTTCGCGCCCTCAGGGGCCGCAAAGGTGACGACGTCAGAGACATCGGCTCCAGAGATCACCCGATACACGTGCGACACTTCGTACGGGTTCGAAATGGAGAAGGTGGCCACCCCGCTGGAGTTTTGGGAGGCAGTCGCAATCGTCTTCCACGCGGGGGCTGTGACTTCACGCGTGTTCTTGGTGAGGATCGTCTCGATCTGCAGCGAAGCACTCTGGCCACCGTGGGGCGTCGCGAAAGTGGCTGTAGCCTTCTTACCGTCCGCCTGAATGGTCAGCGTATTGGTGCCCGGGGGCGGCGGGGTCTGGGGATCGATGGCCACCTCAGCGGTCGATAGCACTTTGGTCGGATCGTTGTAGAACGCTCCCGTCTGGCCGCTAAGGCAGGTCGCCGACGGGTCGTTGGACACCCGGATCTTCTGAGTCTCGGTGCCGACGTTATAGCTGAACGTGTAGACGCCCGCCGACGTTGACTTCTGACAGGTGCCTACCTTCTGCCACGTGGCGCCGCTATCGGTCGACTTCTCCAGCACGAGCCGGGGGTAGTTGCCGTAGAGCACGCCGTCGTAGGTTGACGTTGGGAAATCCACCGCGACGTTGACCGTCCCATTGTCGTAGACCGGTAGGGTCGAGACACTGATGCTGGCGGTGGGCGGCGCCGCAGCCGCCTTCGGCGTCGCCATCGGCAGGCCGACAAGTCCAAGGCTCAGCCCGGCCGTGATGACGAGCTTGATAGTCTTTAGTTTCATGCGTGCTCCTGTGGTCGCACCGAGGCCCGGGGTGTGTAGATCGGGCGGGAGCGTTTCCCCCACGGTAAAGCTAACACTGTCGAGACGGTCGTGCAGCCCACGACGTCGCCGCGGACGGCTAAACCCTCAATGACAGCTTCGCAGGTGGGACGCTGGAGTCGGGTTTCCAGGAAGTCAGCACGAAGGACTTCGCGTTCCTTGGGACGGCGAAGAGCAGTGTTCCCTCAGCCTTGGCACCCGGCGTGATGCCGCTGCCGATGAGTTCATCCGAGTCGTTGTCGGTGAACATCGCGGGGTCATCGGTCAGGTAGTTCTTGCCGGCACCCGAGGTCACCTGAAACCCCTGCGTGTTGAGCACCACGGTGCTCTTCCCTTGGTTGACCACCCGCATTTTGATGGCTAGCCAATGGCCTGTTTCCTTGCGGTTGGCACGCCCCTCGACGTGATCGACCATCGAAACGGCGAGGACCAAGAACTCCACGTCGTCGACCCTGCCGCGCGCGATGGCCCCGGCGGTCGACTCCTGGGTGGGCGCGACGCTCACGCTAGGACTCGGGGAGGACGATTCCCCGCCGGGCGCCGATGGCTGAGCCACAGCCGTAGGGGACGCCGACGAGGTGGTCTGTACGCCAGGCGGCGTCGCGGCGCAGGCACTGAGGCCAATGGTGACAAGGGCGATCAACCGCTGCTTCAACGTCAGATCCTCATGGTCGGGGTGCGGGTAGATGCCCGGCCGTCATCAGGGGTGGGCGATCAGCTCGCGAACCGTTGACGCAACCGATTGATGTCCGACGTCGTCAGGCCCAGGCCGCGCGTGAAGTAGCGCGGCATAGAACCGTAGTCGCGCTTGGCGCGCGACACCGCCGTCGCCAACTGGCTGGCGCGAACGCCGACTTCGCCGATGTAGTCGTTCGACTTCAGGAACTCCTTCAGGACCGTGCGGTCGCTGGCTCCCAACAAATAGTGCAACTGGGCCACCAGCCATCCAGTCCGGTCCTTGCCTGAATGACAGTGAACGATCACGGGATCGGTGGACGCTGCGATGTAGCGCAGTGCTTTGGCCCACTGTCTCCGCCGCGCTCCGTCCGTCACGTACTTGGAATAGTTCGTATCCGCCGACACCCCGGCGTTGACCGTCGTAACTCCAGGGATGGACGGATCCGGCCGCGAGCGTGCAGCGCCGCTTTGCCTCAGCTCGATGATGGATTGGATCCCGAGCGAACGGAACACCAGCTCGTCGAAGTCTTGCATGACGCCCAGGCGGCCGGAACGGTACAGCACTCCACGACGCATCAGCCCCCCGGATATCGCCACGTCACCCGACTCTCCCGCCGCGTCCCTGAAGTTCGAGACGTGCGGCATTCGAATGGTCTCGACGTCGCGAGAGGTCACCACCCCGCCTGCCCCGGAGAAAAGCCGGGCCCGTTCCGTCTTCTGGGTCGCCCCAAGATTACCCAGTTCCACCTCGGCCGACGTCGGGATCCCCAGCGCTATCGAGCCCCGCTGCGCGTCGTAGGCAACCTTGATGGCTCCGGCGATTGCGACGACACTTGTCGTCGCCGAGTAGTAGACGTCGCCGCGCTGGAACCTCTGCTTGAGACCCCCGGCCACCTTGTACACGTTGGAGGTGGGCTGCCCCAGCCTGGACCGGTTTAACCGCCAGAACTCAAGAACGGGGGTCTTGATGGTGCGTCCGTTGGTTCGGTACGAGTCAGCTTCAGCCTGCGGTGCTGCGGTGAGCCCGGTGAGGGCACCCAGTCCCAGCCCCGCGGCGCCATAGACCAAATTTCTCCGACTGATTGATGCCATGCCCCACCTCCTGTAAGGCCAGTCATCTTAGCGCCAAGGCGACCCGTCCACTCCAGGGATCTCGACACCTGCTTGAGCCGGCAGCCACTTAGGTGACTGACGACTAGACCTCATTACCCAGGAGCGCCCGAGCCTGCCTGCTCGCGAAGAGGCGCTCAACGACGCGCTCTGCTGAGTGACCGTCATCCAGTTGATTGAAGCGCGCACGCCATTGTGCATAGCGGGCTTCATACTCAACCGCATCGGTGTCGGCGCGCTGGACGGCCCGTGTGACCTCTGACTGAGTGTAGACAACTGGCCCAGGGGCGACGGATGGTAGGTCGAAGTAGACCCCTCGCACAACATCGCGATAATCGTCGATGTCGGGCACGAAGAAGATCATCGGCTTCCCTGTGACTGAATAGTCGAACATAACGGACGAGTAGTCGGTAATCATGATGTCCGCAGCAAGGAAGAGTTCGGTAACGTCAGGATATGTGGTGACGTCCAGGACGCCCTCGCTGGTGACGCTGCCGCCGACGCCCGCTGTCCGTGAATGGCCACGCACCAGCACCAGATAGCGGTCACCCAAGTCGGCCGCGAACTGGGCAGCATCCAGATGAGTGACCAGCCCACTGACATTGTCGCGCCATGTGGGTGCGTACAGGATGGCCACTTGATCTGGTCGGATGCCCAACCTGGTGCGAATGGACGCACCATCACCATTGGTCATCGCGTCATTGCGGGGGTACCCCTCTTCAAGTATTGGGCGGCTCCAGTCGTAAGCACTCCGGAATATCTCGGTGCTGTGTCGATTCTGGGACAGCAGTAGATCCCAGCGTTCCCGTTCGCGTAGGAGGGCACGCCTGGACATGGCAGAGGTGGTCGGCCGGTCCAACCCGATCTTCTTCAGCATGGACCCGTGCCAAGTCTGAAGTACAACCTGGTGAGGCTGATGCTTGAAGTCGTTGCGGATCCAGTCGTTGACGATGACCACGGTGGAACGACCGCGAGCATCCCACCACTCTTTGGTGCCCTCCACAACAGCGACCGCTCCCGGCGGCACGGCCACCGACTTGTCAACCACGCCCCAATAGCGGATCCAGTCGGGGAACCTCCTTGCGACTTCGGCGTCCAGAGCGCGCGGATTACACGTGGCGGCGCGACCGTAGAAGCTCTCAAAGTAGACGGATCGTTGCGGCTGGAACTTCGTCGCCCGGTACTCCTCGCCCAGCCGGTACCGGTTGTAGGGACCCAGTTCGTCGTCGCGCCTCGGTGGAAGCACTGCCACCCGTAGTCGACGCCCCGGCGCGATCTCCGTCCTTAGGTGAAATCCCGCCAAGGCAACCGTGGCAGGGCACTGCGCGACGACGGCGTGGGTGGTGCTGATCCTGAACCACCGACCGTCGTTTGCCCGACCCCGAAGAACGTAGCCCCCCGACCGCGGTGGCAAGAGGGGTTGCTCCCACGCGCTTGCTAACAGCGGAATCCGCGCCTGAAAGCGTCCATCTTCGAGAGTGAACTGGTCGGCAGAAAGGGTTTGGCGCGCACCCATCAACGCCAGCCAGCAACCCGATAGTTCTCCGACCGCCACGCCCCGAACGTCCAGGTATGGTGCCTCGTCTCCACTCACCGCCACCGTGTCGACAATCATCGATGCCGACGTGTCTCTCAGACCAAACCGCCCGTCAGGG
This sequence comes from uncultured Micropruina sp., assembly GCA_964453585.1. Lineage (GTDB taxonomy): Bacteria > Actinomycetota > Actinomycetes > Propionibacteriales > Propionibacteriaceae > Micropruina. The sequence continues at coordinate 22,964 of CAYVOW010000003.1, read as the reverse complement.
CCCGCGAAGGGATAGAGAGAATCCCCGGGGTGAGGGTGGGGCGGGTCTGAATCGATCGAGCAGGAGGCTAGATGCCGCGCCCCGCTCGAGTCGGTGACAGCGAGCTGGTGCCACCCACACGCGATCAGCGGTCCGGCTCCCTCCGGACTCGCACTAAGCGCTTCATGAGATGTCACGGTCGTCCACTCATCCTCGGGGTCGAGGCGTTCCTCCAGAGCGCCGATTGCAGGCGGGGGAACGACACCCGAGAGCCGCACAGTGTCCCCTTGACTTGCCACCAACGTTAAGGGTGTCGTGCCAGAGCCGCTGACGAGCATCGCGGACTGAACCGAGATGCCGTTCAACTTGACCGTCAGGTCGACCTGTCGCGCCGATACGGAAGTGCTTGTCACCTGCGCGACGGGTCGCCTCACCGCGATGACGAGCCCTCGCCCCTCTTGCCACCGTGGGATGAGCTGTAGCGATCCGTGCGATCTCGTCGCAAGATGCCCGGCTGAGCCTGAGGGAAAGCGCGACCTCAGGGGCCCGCGCCGAACGATGCCAGAGCCCGCGACCTCGACCACCACTTGCCAAGTTAGGTCGCGGTCGGATGGAGGCACAAGATCGAGGAGGGGCGTGAGATCAGCCTCCGCGCGGAATCCCGCGTTGGCATAGCTATGCACAGACCGTTTCAGGCGCATATTCGCGGACGGGGCAGCCTGCTGAGCAGCTCGGGTTTGGACAGTTGCCCCCTCGCGGACCAGCCACACTCGGAAAGTCGGAGGTTCATTGGTGAAGGGGAGTCCGCGCTCAAACGCGTAGCCCGAAATTTCGAGGGTCTTATCGTCCAGCCAGCGCACCCTCTCCAAGTGCGCCACCCACCCCCAATGAAGGTTGGAGATCGAGTTAACGGCGCGGCGCAACGCCGAGCGGGTCGCCGTGAACGTACGTCTCACCAAAGGGCTCTTCGATCGGTTGATCCTATGGATGGCGTTGCTAAGGATCCGTCGAGGTCTCAGGGGCATAGCCATCGTTCAGCCGAACAGAGTTGCCTGATTGCGGGCTTGTTCAATGATTCCCGCGAGTGTCGCCGACTCAATCGCGCGCAACTTGAATGACTCTGGCGCGCCATTGCGGATCATCCAGGCGAACTCGGCGAGTTCGTAGCGAAGTCCGTCTCCATCGAACTTGTAGTAGAACTTCTTGTTCTTGCTCTGGTCCTCAAACCGGGTCTCGAAGTACTCGGTCTTCCACCACGGGGCCGGTACATACAGGTACCCACGGCTGCCGGCGACAATGAGGTCCCCCTCCGCCTTCACTCCCAAACCCGTGCGGGCCGAGGCAACTCCCTGCTCATAAAGCAAATCGATACGTGAGAAGACCTCGACTTCCGAACCATCCGGAATCAGGGAGTACGTTTTCTGGTCAACAAAAGATGTTCCCATCAGCTTGACCGCGGCAAGTAGCGGATACGTGGCCAACTCAGAGATGCTTCCCCCGTCATCCCCGTGGAGCTCTCGCCCCCCCGTCACCAATTTCGTGAAGGTTGCGTCCACCGAACGAATACGGCCAATGGACCCGCTGCGAGCAACTGCGACCATGCGTTGAAAACCAGGGCAAAACGCTGTCTTCACTGCTTCCAACAACACCACACCCTGGTCCGCGGCCAGAGCAAACAGAGTCTCAACTTCGGCGCGAGATAAGCACATCGGTTTTTCGCAGAGGACGTGGACGCGTGCCTCTAGGGCCTCCTTGGCGTAAGCGTAATGAGTTCGATGAGGCGTCGCTACATAAACTGCCTCGACGTGCTGCAAAAGATCGGCAAATGACTCGTTGGCCCATTCGAGCTCGAGTCTCTCGGCAAATCGCCGCGTCTTCTCGAAGTTGCGGCTGTACACAGCCTCCACACTCACCCCGCTCACGTAACGTGCTTCTTCAACGAATCGGCTCGCAATTCGCCCGGCGCCCACCACGCCGATACGAATCACGCCATTCGATTCGTCGCGAAGTTGCGTGCTGGAGACTCCCTTCGTGCGCTCAAGGTAAACAACCTTGCAGTAGTCACCCAAGTAATCGAACTTGCCCAGCCAGTCGGATCCAATGGCGAAGATGTCTATCCGATGTTTCTGAATGTCCTGAACTTTCTGACCTTCATACTCTTCGATAATCACCTCATCGGCGAGCCCGCTCTGCTGGACATTTTGGATCCGTTCCATCAGGGTTTGCCTGACGTTTAGTTTACCCCGAGAGTCATCGTAGTTTTCGGTCGTCACGCCCACGATCAGGTAATCTCCCAAGGCACGGGCCCTCTCCAGGAGGCGGCGGTGACCCTCATGGAAGAGGTCAAAGGTGCCGTAGGTAATCACTCGCACGGTGTGGCCTCCGAATCCCAGGTTTCGAGGCCCCAAGGGTAGCGCAGGACCCACCGCCGCAAGCAGGGTTCCCCGGCCCCCACGCGGTAGCTGGTTAGATGGCTCCAGTCGTCAGAGGAGATCGAAGTGAAGATCATGGGCAGCGCCAAGCGGCTGTTGCGTGCGACGGGCACTTACGACGTCGCCCTCCGCCTGTATCGGGCGGCACGTCGGCGAACGCTGCCCAAACCCGTGGAGATAAGGGTGGACCCAGTGCCGGCGATGCAGCCATTCCCCAAGGATGTCCGCCTGGTCTTTGCGGTAGGCGCGATTCCGAGACAGTACGCAGGGAGGACTGCGTCGATTTTCGCCAAGACGAAAATGTTTTACGAGGTCGCCGGCGTTCGCTCTCAGATCCTGACCATGAACTACTCGGGTGAGTTAGACGACGTGACTCGCGTCGCTCGAGACAGGGGCGCCTTGTCCGAGGGTGTCGAGGTGATCAACCTGCATGAGTTCTTCGGTCAGCAGTCGGGCCCTGCCAGTGACCCGATCACCTACCCCGTTGAAGAACCTGGTATGTCGTCCATCCGGGATAGGGACCAGGAGGTCTACCGCTTCTTCGAGGGGGGGATCTACCGTCTGTACAAGAGGTACGACTATGCGGGGCGGCTCATAGTCCGTGACCACTTCAACGAGAACCGAGCACGGACTCGACGCGACGAGTTCTACCAGAATGGTTCGCCGCGGCGGGTGACCTTCTACGACCTTCATCACAACCTGCCCCGTCAAGAGGTCTACTACCGGGCGGACGGAACCCCCTACCTCACCCGGTGGCTTGTGCTCGAAGGTCAACCGCTGGCTCCACGGGTCGAGCGGCTCACCCTTTTCGACATGGAGGGCAAGCCCAATCACGTTGCCTACTCTGACATCGGACTTGTTCATGCGTACCTCGACCGAGTGGTCGGTGACGACCGGGTCATCCTCAGCGTGGAGTCGCGGCGGGCTGATCCCGAGACTCTGAGTTATGAGCGTCCCAACGTCAAGCAGGTCTACGTCCTCCACAACCCCCACATTGCGGCACCCTTTGTCGACCCCAAGAAGGTTCGGCCGGCCTATCGGCCGCTCCTCGACAACGCCGACAAGGTCGGTTCCGTCGTGTTCCTGACCAACGCTCAGAGAGCGGATGCGGAAGCTCGCTACGGACGCCGGTCGAATTTCCAGGTCATCCCCCACGCGGTGCCGAAGCCAACGATCGACCCTAGCGTCACCAGGGACCCTCGCCTCGTCGTCATGTTGGCGCGGCTTGACCAACAGAAGCGGATCCCCCACGCGATCAAGGCATTCGCCAAGGTTCTCCAGCGAGTCCCCGACGCACGCCTTGACATCTACGGGCGGGGTCCCGACCAGGCAGCCCTCAAGAAGCTGATCGCCGAGCTGGGCGTGGCCGACTCGGTGAGGCTTCGCGGCTACACCACCAACCCCAGCGAGGTCTACCAAACTGCGGCCATGTCGCTGCTCACAAGCTCGTACGAGGGTTTCGGCCTCGTTATCCTCGAAAGTCTCGGCCATGGTTGCCCGGTCGTCTCTTACGACCTGAAATACGGTCCCGCAGATCTCATCACCGACGGAGAGAACGGCTTTCTCGTCCCAGACGGCAACACTACGGAACTCGCCCAGCGAGTTATCTCGGTGCTCACAGCGCCAGGGCTTCAGGCCCGGCTCTCTCGGAACGCCCCTGACGCGTTGAAGGGATTCACCCCCGAGACGTTCGTCGCGCGATGGTCGCACCTGTTCAATCGACTCGACAACGCCGGGTGGCCAGCCACCGGCTCAGAGTCTTGACCAAGGGTGTGCCCGTTCCGGGCCGCGGTTCACTCGAAGAAGCCAAGGACGGGCCCACCCCCTTCCCGCCGGGCAAAGTGATCTTCGCGGTCGACGTCGTGCCTCGCGTATTTGCTGGGCGGACGGCGTCCATTCTGACAAAGGCCCGTCTGTTCTGGGAGCTCGCCGGCAAGGAATCAACGATCGTCACCATGTACGACTCCTCGCAGATCGAGGACATCGCCCACGAGTTCTCCAGCAGGGGTGTTCTCGCGCCCGGAGTTCGCCTCGCCAGCCTGCACGAGTACTTCCCGGACTCCACCGAGTTCACGGGCATCACCGTTGACCACCCCGTCGGGGAACCGGGCATGTACGAACGACTCAACCCGGCGACGGGTCTCTATGAGTACTTCGTTGACGGAATTCATGTCATGTCTCGTCGCTTCGACTACGCCGGGAGGCTCATCGTCGAAGATCACTTCGACGGGGCTCGGAACCGGACTCGCAGCGATGAGTTCTGGCCCGACGGCACGATGCGACGCCAGGTATTCATGGACCTCTTCCACGGGGTTGCGCGCCAGGAAATTTTCTGGCGACGAAACGGATCGGTCAGGCTCAACGTCTGGTGGCGGATCGATCCCGTTACCAGAGTGCGAAGCCCCGAACGGGTGATCACCTTTGATGAGGATGGGAGACCAGAACGGTATCTCTCCTCTTACGACGAGGTGCTGCATGCTTGCCTCGATCACCTTATCGGAGATGAACCCGCATTCATTTGCTGCGAGGCGCGCCGAGTCGACCCTTGGATACTGAGCTACCACCGCCCCAACGTGAAACTCATCTTTGTGCTGCACAATGCGCACACGCGCCCCCCGTACGACAGGGTGGATTCCATCCGGCCAATCTATCGGCCTCTGCTCGAAGGCGACGGTCGGGTGGCGGCTGTTGTGTTCTTGACCGATGCCCAACGCGCAGAGGCCGAGGCCCACTTCGGCAAGAATCCCCACTTCCACGTCATTCCCCATTCGGCGCAGGAGGTCACCTGGGATGCCTGCATCGTCAGGGAGCCGCTACGGGTCGTCATGATGGCGCGCCTTGACCAGCAGAAGCGCCTGCCCGACGCGATCCGCGCGTTCGCGCGTGTGGCCCGCGAAGTCCCAGGGGCACGGTTGGAGATCTACGGCCGCGGGACCGATGAACTGAAGCTCAACAGGCTGATCGACAGCCTCGGATTGACTGGCACGGTGGTATTGGCCGGCTACACCAATCGTCCGGGCGACATCTATCAGGGTGCCGGGCTGTCGCTGTGCACGAGCGCCTACGAGGGCTTCGGCCTGGCGGTTCTGGAGTCGCTAAGCAACGGGTGCCCGGTCGTGTCGTACGACCTCAAGTACGGTCCCTCAGACATCATTGCGCAAGGCGAGAATGGCTACCTGGTCCCTGACGGTGACGTCCTAGCACTGGCCCAACGAGTGATTGAAGTGCTTCAGAGCCCGGATCTCCACCAAAGGCTGATCGCGGCGGCACCGAAGGCCGCCGCCGCCTTCAGCTCGGCAACCCTCGTCCAGAATTGGTCACGCCTCTATCGTGATGTGAGCGAAGACCTACGCCCGCTTGCGCCGGGCGACCAACCAGACGCTGGCGATGATCACCGCTAACACGACGCCCCCGAGGAGCCACGGTATCGGCGAGTCATTCAAAGTTGGGCTGGTCGTCCCCGGTCCGGCAGAGGGCAGGGGTGACGCTGGCGGGATTTCGCTGGTGGTCGGGGACTTAGACAAGGAAGGGGTCGGAGACTCCGTCGCGACTTCGGTTGGCGAGGGCGCCGCTGACGTCGCTTTGGGGTTCGGATTGCTCAACACGCTTGGTTCGGCGCTTTGCCCACTCCATGAACTGGCTGGAACCGACGTCCAGTTGCCGCGCCCGTAGGCGAACTGAAAGGCGCCTCCCTGCGGCTGCCCGTCGGGGCGATCGATCCGATAGAGGACGGTGTACGTGTCCTTCTTGAGCTGGGAGCTCAGCTGGGTTGTCACGTTGGTGCCCTCAACGATCAGCGGACCGACGGTGACATTGTCGCCTCCGCTCGTCAGGACGAGGATCTTGGCCACGCTCACATCAACGTCACGTCGGAAGACGAGAGTGACCCAGCCAGGACGGGCAGCTAGCTCGGCCTTCGGCTGCGGGTCGCTGGCGAGAATCAACGAATCCGACAACGCCGAGGGCGCGGCCACGCTTGTCGAGAGCAGGACTATGAGCAATGCCAGCGCGTAGCGGAAAGCGGCCACGGGAGCCTCCTCGGGGTGGTCAGGACCGACACTCTTCTGGCGCTCCATGTGCCTTCGGCGTCGAATCTCCCTAGTATATGGAGCGTCAACAGCCTTCTGGGCGCGCAGCGCCTGTCGCCGACGAGTGCGGCGACCTTTCGAGAGAACCCTGATGCGGAACCCCCGACGAATGCTCACAGCCCTCAGCGGGCTCATGGCCCTGGTCTTGGCCGGAAGCGTGGCTGGCGTCGCCCGCGCCATCACGTTCGATACTGACACCAGCGGTCAGGTCAAGCTTGCTGGCGAAGGCGGTTGCCCCACAATCTCGAAGCCCGACCCCTTTGAAGCGTGGTTCAACATCGACGACATGAACCATCGGGGAATTGTCGACCCGACCAACCAGGCCCCTTGGCCGTTTGCCGCCAAGATCGCCCAAGTGATCTGTGGCGCTCAAAGCAATGCCAAGATCAAGATCGGCATGTACTTCATCCGGGCTCTCGGCACGATGACCGAGACCAGTCTCGGCAGCCGACCCGAGTCCGATCCGGAGGTGATCTACGACGCCCTGGAGTACGTTCACAACAAGCGCAACGTCGAGATCGGTCTTATCCTGGACGGCGGCACGATCAGCCCGAGTTCAGCGAAGGATCTGATCAAGAAGAGGCTGTCCTCGATCGCCAAGCTCTACTGGTGTGCGAACGGCTGTTTCAACACCAACGCAGCCTCAGTCTTCCCGTATGCGATCAACCACGAGAAGTTCCTTACCATCAGCGACACCACCTGGGCGGACGGGGCCGATCCGATTGTCTACTCATCGTCCGGCAACTTCGCTCGGAGCCAGATCCGCAACTACCTTCAAGAAGGTTCGCTGATCTACAACGACCACAAGTTGTTCGACCTGTTCAGTCAGCGCTACGACGCGATGGCCATCTGCGCCACCACTGGCTGTGCAACGAACAGCGGGTTTGCCAGCAGCCTTCAGCTCTACAAGGACCGCGCTATCTGGGTTGATCCCTTCTACCGGCACTGGACCGATGCCGACCGCGGCACTGCCGTGTCGTTCAGCCCTCAGCCCTCCGCCGCCGTCGACCACTACATTCGACAGTTCGACGGTGTTGACTGCACGGTCGACAAGAAGATCCGCATCGCCATGTTCAAGCTGACCGACTCCAAGGCCACCCAGATGGTGGACGCGCTGGTCCGCCTGCGGTCCCGAGGCTGCGACATCAAGATGCTGCTCACCCAACAGGGTGGATCGACGACCATTTCTTCCACGGTCGTTTCCAAACTCAAGGCGGCCTCTATCCCGGCCAAGTGCACCGCTGTGGCCATGCACACCAAGATGATCCTCATCGGGCCGATGACGAACAACTCCGGCCGTGTGCTCACCGGGACCGCCAACATGTCGACCTCTGGGTTGCGATACAACGAAGAGCATGTCATCACCATCGACAGCCGTCGCGCCACGCCAGCGTTCGCCGAGTCCATCCGGCGCGTGTACGGCGAGTACATGGCTGGGTGGACAGAGCTAAACAAGACCAGCAAGACGTGCGTGTAAGGGCCGTGACCATGGAAAAAACCCCCAACTCAGAGACGGCCGTGAACCGACGTGCCGGCCTGATTGGCGCCTTGATTCTTGCGCTTGTTCTCATCTTTGGCCCGACGATGACCGCAGTGGCCGCACCTGCGACCCCCTCCAAGCCAACCGTGGCATCGGCTGGCTCCACCGCCATCCTGGTCACTTGGCCCGCGGTTGCCGGCGCGGACAAGTACACGATCCGCTACTCGACATCTAGCAGCTTCTCGTCTCCCACCGATCTTGTTGCCTCAAGTTCTCCCGCCGTTATCCAGGGACTCAAGACCGGAACGACGTACTACATCAAAGTCGCTGCCGTGGACACCTCGGGGGGCGCTTCCGCCTTCAGCGCTTATGCGAGCACCAAGCCCGTCGACAGCTTCTCGGCCCCCACCGGACTTGTCGCGGAGAATGTCGGCGGGACCAGCGTCGAACTCACCTGGCTGAACGTGCCAGGTTCCCCCGGTTATCTCGTCCGGGCGTACTCGGCCGGAAACGCCACTCTGTACTTCTCCACCATCACTGAGCGGATGACCCTCACCGGCCTCAAGAAGGGGACGCTCTATTACCTCAGCGTCTACGTCCAGCAGCCTCCGATGGACGGACTGCCTGCCTTGGTCATGAGCCCTCGATCCACCGAGTTGCAGGTGACGACGTCCACCTACGACCTGACGGCACCCAGCGAGTTCCGGCTGACCGCTCAGACCTCTTCGACGGTTGGCTTGTCTTGGTCCGCACCCGACGGCATGCAGCCTGACTGGAAATACCAGGTCTACTACGCGTTGGACAGTGCCATGAAGACCGGCGCCAAGTGGGCGGCTCCAGTCAGTGGAACGAGCACGACCTTGACGGGATTGGCGGTCGATACGGCCTACTACGCTCGCGTCCGGGTCGTTGATGCAATTGGCGCACAACGTAGCGACATGTCTGACGTCGTCCTCGCAAAGTCGCTAATCGCGTCCGGCACCCTGAATGGCAAGGTCACCGGAGCTCCGCCCGCCGACGTGGTGGTGGGCGCCTACGACTCCAGCGGCGAGTTGGCTCAACAGGTGCCCTTGACGGGTGCCGGAGACTACTCCCTCGATCTCCGCCCCGGCACCTACCGTGTCCAGGCGACCTACATTGGAGCGGGCAACTACACCACCGCGTGGGCCGCAGCGACGGAGCCCGGGGTTATGGTTCCGTCGTTGGCGGCGACCTATTCGGTGACGACCGAGGGCACGACAACGGCCAACCAGATCTCACTGGGCATCGGGGGCATCGTCCAGGGAACCATCGTTGACCCCCGAGGCAATCCGGTTCCGGACGTCGACGTCACCGCCCTAAGCGCCGTTACCCCCGAGCGGGAAGTCCTCGACCAGGCGACGAGCGACTCCTCCGGCCGGTATACCCTCAAGGGCCTCAAGGCGGGCCCATACTGGCTGAGAATGGTCTACTCCAGCGACGGCTTCGTCACGCGCAGCATCTTCGTGACGGTCGATGAAGGCGGGAACTTGACCACCAATGCCTCGTTGGACGAAGCAAGCTTCCGCAAGAGCTACGGCGCTTACATCTCCGGAACCAAGACCGTCGGAAAGACCCTGACGGCCACGGCGACTGCGTGGCTCGCCGGTAGCTACCCCACCACCCGCGCGACGATGACGGTTCGGTGGCTACGCAATGGTGTGCCCATCTCGGGCGCGACTGGTTGGACATACAAGCTCACATCCTCCGACAAGGGAAAAAAGATCTCAGTGCGCGCGACCGCGACTCGATACGGCTATAAGACGGGAAGCAGCACTTCTTCGTCCTACACCGTTTACTGACTGCTGGAAGACTTCGATAAGTCACCTTGGAGGGAATAGATACAGGTCACAGCCCTGGTTTCGACCGACCAGGGCCGGCCTGAGTCGCTCCCTCGTGTCGGTGCTTATCCCGGTATTTCCGCGGCAACGGATCGCGCCGTCGGCGCTGGAGAGGTAGCGGTAGATGGCGTCCTGCCAAACGGGGTTGTCTTCTCGTGGGGCATCCTCGTGAGCAGCGTAGTCGTAGGTGCGCCCGCTGACGTCTGCCCAGAGCTCTGGGCAGGTCGTCCGCAATTGGGAGCTCAACCGGTTCAAAGCGACGAGGACGACGGGGTCGTCGGTAACGACGCAGCGCGTTCCTTGGGTCTCGAGGATCATCCAATCCACCGGGAGCGGCTTGCCGACAGGTCGCGCTGATCCGAATGCCACGATGGCAAGCCAACCGAGTGCGAATAGGGCAGTGAGGAGGTCCCGACCGTCGCGCACGCGCCAGCCGCGAAGCGAAGCACTCATCACGATCGCCAGCCACGGCGACCAGAGCTCCGCGTAGTTACGGAGAGCTAGCTGACTCATACCCACCATCAGCGCCGAAACCACGAGAAGCATCACGACCTGAGGTGTTACCCCTCGCCGCAGGCCCACCGCCACGAGGATCAAGGCCAGGATGGCCGCAATCCCCGTCATGACCAATGGCCAGCCGGTCACGCTCAGATTCGAGCTCCCACCGCTGGCAAGGCCGAGGGAGTTTGCGAACCGTGACTGCGGAGAGAGGTCGAAGCGTGGGCGGTTCACCTGGTCGAGGATGATCATCCGCCAGGCGGCCTCAGGGGAGCGCGCGACGAACGAAGCCATCACCATGATCCACGTCCCCGCCGCGACCGAGATGACGATCCGTCGCTCGCGCCAGGTGGCTGCAAAGAAGAAGAGGATGAGGCCGATCGGGGCATTCCAGACTTTCAGAGTGGCCAGCAGACCGATGAGGATGCCACCAGCGGCTGCATTGACCGTCCCACCTCGTTCCAGACTGCGGATCGTCACGAGCGCGATTAGTGTCGCCACGCTCTCCATAAAGAGTGTCGAGCCCGCGTAAACCGAGCCTTCCACGAGCGCATAACTCAGCCCAGAAAACCAGGCCGCTGGTCGGCCCCAGCGCGCCGCGTAGGACGCCACCAATGCCGCCGACGTCGCCGATACAACCATCACGGCAACTCTGGCTGCCGTATACCCAGTTACATCATCGGTCATCGCCGCCAGACCAGCGAAAGGCGCCAGCGCCAGTGTCATGCCCGGAGGGTGAAGTAGTAAGTAGTCCGCGTAGGGCCACTTGCCACTCACAAACAGTGCGGCCGCGGTGAAGTAGACCCCGTCGTCGTAGATCCCATTCGTGACGAAGCCGCCACCGGCCAATGTGGCGGCCAGGCGGACGCCAGCGGTCAGGCCCGCAACCACCAGCAACGAGCCCCACCCAAGCGTACGACTCTCGCCGGTGCGTAGGTCCTGGCTCGGCCCACCTACTCGCCGCCCGTGCGTCACGACTCTCCCGCTACCGCAGGACTGGCGCTGGTCGCGGCACCGAGATCATCGCTGGGCCTCCTCGTAAGCGGCCACGACCTTGTCGGTGTCGCCGTCCATGACCACTTCGCCTTTCGTCATCCAGATGACACGCGAGCAGGTGTCGCGAATCGATTGCATCGAGTGAGACACCAGGAAGATCGTCCCTGCTTCATCGCGCATTTCACGGATCCGCGCCTCGCTACGTTGTCGGAACCGCCGATCGCCCACGCTCAGCGCTTCATCGATGATCAAGATGTCGTGCTGTTTGGAGGCGGCGATCGCGAACTTGAGCCGCGCCTGCATCCCGGAAGAATAGGTCCGCATCGGGAGTTCGATGAAGTCCTGGAGCTCGGCGAAGTCGACGATCTGGTCTCGAAGTTCGGCGATCTCCTTCTTGGAGAAGCCAAGGGCCAATCCACCGAGGACAATATTGCGTTCCCCCGATAACTCGGGCAGGAGAGCCGCGCCGACACCCAACATGTTCGGTCTTGTCGTCGCCCAGACAGCGCCGCTCGCGGGTGGGGTCAGCCCAACTATGGCTCGCATCAATGTGGACTTTCCGCACCCGTTATGTCCAATCACGCCGATTGACTCATTCTCATGCGCGACAAACGACACACCGCGCAGGGCGTGGACCTCGCGGATCCCCCGCGGCGTCCGGTTGACCAGCCCGGCGCCGACTCCGCCGGCGGCCCGCCCACTGGCCCAGACGCGGTACTTCACATGCAGGTTATCGACCACCACCACGGGACGGCCGGGCGGAGGCGCCTCGTAGCGGCGGGCGTTACTCCCTGCCATAACGCTCCTCCGCAACCCAGAAGAAGATGACACCAACCACGCACGTAAAGACAGACGAGGCCGCGAACCACGCCCAATAGCGCGGGTCATATGGGTGGTTGTCCATCAAGACTCCGCGCGCAATTTGGAGGACCTGATAGAGCGGATAGAAATCGTACAGTGTGACCACCCAGGGGTACTTCTCGAGGATCGTGGCGACGTGGAAAAGGACGCCCGAGGTGTAGAAGAGGATGCGGGTGATGAAAGGGAGGATCTGCGTAAGGTCGGCGACATGGACGGTAAGCCGAGCCGCGATGAGCGCGACTCCCAGATTGAAGAGGGTGTAGAGGGCCACCAACGGGACGATGAGCAACCACGACCACGCGGGGTAGTGGCCCAGGATGATCAGGTACAGGGCCATCACCCCGAGCATCGGAAACAGCGACAGCAGCTGCTGCAATACGACCGAGACCGGAAGTGTTATCCGCGGAAAGGCCAGCGACTGCACAAGGTGCCGATTCCCAGTGATAGACTTCGCGCCATTATTGAGTGACTGATTGAAAAACTCCCAAAAGAACACGCCAATCACGACGAACGCAGGATAGTCAGCGCCCTGGCGCGAGCCCTGGAGGAGGCCGAAAATGAGCCCATAGACAAGGGCGTTCAGCGTCGGGCGCAGGACGAGCCAGAGGATCCCCAACCGGTTGCGTTCGAAGCTCGCCTGAATCCGGTACCGGGCCATCGCCAGCGCGAAGTCACGGCGCCCCCAGGCCTGACTCAGGTAGCGTCCCAGCGGCGGGCGCGCGCCTACTCGATGCAGCCCAGCCAGGCTCACTGCGTCACTCAACGTTTCCCCGCTTCGTCCGACGGCCCGCGTCAGCTTACAACGAACCGACGTGACCGCTGGTGAGGTTCGGCTCCCGGCTCAGCGCTGCCGGTGCTCCAGGTAGTAGCCGACCAGCGCCTTGGTGGACGCGTCCTGGGTCTCCAGGGCGGCGGCATCCCCGGCCACCGCCGGAGCGATCTGGAGCGCCAACTGCTTGCCCAGCTCAACCCCCCACTGGTCGAAGGAGTTGATCCCCCAGACGATCCCCTCGGTGAACGTGATGTGCTCGTAGAGGGCGATCAGCTGGCCAACCACCGACGGGGTCAGCGACGGCGCCATGATCGAGGTTGTCGGCCGGTTGCCCTTGAACACTCGCGCCGGGACGATCGCCTCGGCCGTCCCCTCGGCCCGGACCTCGTCGGCGGTCTTGCCGAAGGCCAGCGCCTTGGTCTGGGCGAAGAAGTTGGCCAGGAACAACTCGTGGACGTCGTGCTCGCCGTCCTGGATCGGGTGCGCGGGGGTGGCCACCGCGATGAAGTCCGCCGGGATCAGCTGGGTGCCCTGGTGGATCAGCTGGTAGAACGCGTGCTGGCCGTTGGTGCCCGGTTCGCCCCAGAAGATCTCGCCGGTGTCGGAGGTGACCGGGCTGCCGTCGATCCGCACCCCCTTGCCGTTGGACTCCATGGTCAGCTGCTGCAGATAGGCCGCGAAGCGGTGCAGGTACTGGGCGTAGGGCAGCACGGCGTGGCTCTTGGCACCGAAGAAGTTGACGTACCAGACGTTGAGCAGCCCCATCAGCGCCGGAACGTTCTCGCTCCACGGCGTCTCGGCGAAGTGGACGTCGATGGCGTGGAAGCCGGCCAGGAAGTCGGCGAAGTTCTTCGGCCCCAGGGTGATCACCAGCGGCAGGCCGACGGCCGAATCGACCGAGTAGCGGCCACCGACCCAGTCCCAGAACCCGAACGCGTTGGCCGGGTCGATGCCGAAGGCGGCCACCTTGTCGAGGGCGGTCGAGACGGCCACGAAGTGCTTGGCGATGGCGTCGGAGGCCTGCTCGTCCGAGCCGTCGATGGCCCCAGACGCCTGCAACTCCCGCAGCAGCCAGTCGCGGGCCATCCGGGCGTTGGTCAGGGTCTCCAAGGTGGTGAACGTCTTGGACGCGACGATGAACAGTGCCGTTTCGGGGTCGACGCCGCGGGTCTTCTCGGCCACGTCGGTCGGGTCGATGTTGGAGATGAACCGGGCCTCGAGGCCGTCCTGCACGTACGGCTTGAGCGCCTCGTAGACCATCACCGGGCCGAGGTCGGAGCCGCCGATGCCGATGTTGATGATGGTGCTGATCGGCTTGCCGGTGACGCCTTTCCACTGGCCGCTGCGGACGCGGTCGGCGAAGGCGTACATCGCGTCCAGCACCTTGTGGACGTCAGCCACCACGTCCTGCCCACCGACGACCAGCGAGTCGTCCTTGGGGCGGCGCAGCGCCGTGTGCAGCACGGAGCGGTTCTCGGTGACGTTGATCTTGTCGCCACGCAGCATCGCGTCGCGGTGACCGGCCAGATCGACCTCGTCGGCCAACTCGGTCAGAGCTGCGACGACCTCGTCGCTGATCAGGTTCTTGGACAGATCGACGAAGAGGTCGGCCGCGGTGTGACTGAACCGTTCGGCCCTCTCCGGGTCGTCGGCGAACCAAGCCCGGAGATCGGGCTGCATGGCGGCGTGGAGGGTGGCCAGCTTGGCCCAGGCGGCGGTCTGGGTGGCGTCAACGGGAGTCTGCATGGCTGTCAGCCTAACCGTGCTCTCCCCGGCTGGCACGGGGTTCCTCGAAGTGCGACAAGGGCTGAAACGAGCGATCTCCCGGCCGCCTGCTGGCGGGCCGGGAGATCGGTGTGGAGGAGTCGTGGAGGATCAGGGGCGAACGGCCACGTGGACGTGGTCGTAGTGGTTCGCGGTGACGCCGCCCCGGTCGGCCATGTGCCGCCAGAAGGGGCTGGACGGGGTCCAGATCCGCTGCCGGAAGATGATGTGGTCGACCTTGAACTGCTTGGCGTTGGCGATCAGGAAGTCGGCGATCTGGTCACCCATCGTCCAGTCCTTGTAGACCATGAAGTCGATCGCCCGGCCGAACTGGTGCACCGACAGGCTGTGCGCCCGGTAGCCACCGACGCTCGGGACGTCCCAACGGGCCATCACCGCGCGGTAGACGACCATGGCGACCGGCTTGAGCCCCAGCACCGAGCCACCCGGAACCGCGCGGGTCGCGTCCGGCGTGCCCGAGGCGCTGGTGGCGTCGTCCACCGGCTTCTTGCTGGTGAGTGCGTCGTCGAGGACCCAGGCGAGCTCGCCCTTGTACTCGACCATCCGGAACTTGCCGTCGGACTCCGGGGTGGCGTGCACCTCGGCGCCGCGCTTCAACGATGCGACCTTGTCACTCTTGGCGTCGGCTTCTTCCCGGACGACCAAGGCGTCCTTGGCGTACATCGTCCGGGTGGCGACGATGGCCACCTCGGCGACGGTCTTGGTTGAGGCTGGCGGGACTTCGGCGAGCGCCACTCGGGTGTTGCTACGACTCACCTGATCGGTGGTGCGCCCGTCCATCGCGATCGCGACCTGCCCGGTGCTGGCACTGGCCCCCGAGGCCAGGACGAGCGACCCCACGGTGGCGGCGGTGGCCAGGGTCAGGACGAACGGCGCCGTGCGGTCGGCGACCGCATCCCGCCAGGTGCGGGCGGCGCGGCGCGGCGCGCCGAAGGGCGATTCCGAGTGGCCGAGGGTGGTGCCGGGCTCGACCAAGTCCATCGGGGCGGCTGCCCGACGAGGCTGATACATTCCGTGGTACTCCCTGAGAAATGAGTGATTGCTTTCTCAACTTACTCTAAGGATTCCCAGACTTCCTAATTTCCAGTCCCCCCTGTTGCCTGCCAGTGCGCGCCGGAGGGCTGATCGAGGGAGTGGGACGACCTTTGGTGCCCCCGCCAGCCGGCCTGATGACACGGCCATGGCACGCCTGGCTGGCGGCAGTTCGTGGCGGCGCGTACGTCGTCCAGGCCACCAACACGCCGCCACCTGCCGCAACCACCTCGACCGGCCACCTCCCGCGGACCCGCTCAGCACGTCGGCGCGCCTGTGAATGTGGTCGGAGCCGCGTCGCAATACTGACCGAAGGCGAAGGGAGGCGCGGTGCGTGGTCGTCTGTGTGCCCTGTTGATCGTGATGGGCCTGGCTTGGCTGGCCCCCCAGGCCGCGGCCGCTCCGGCGGCCAGCGTCCTCACCGCCCAGGCTGCGACCCCCGTGGTCGAGGCGGGCTCCCTGGTCCGGGTCCAGGGCCGGTTGACCGATGCGGCCGGCCGTCCCCTGCCAGGACGCACCATCGACCTCGAGGTGGCCGGCGCCATCATGTCGGCCGCGATGACGCTCGATCACGGGACGTTCGAAGCGTTCGCCCCGGTGCCGGACGGTCTCTCCCCCGCCGAGCAGCTCACGGTGACGGTCCGCTTCGGCGGCACCCCGGACGCCCAACCGGCCCGGACCAGCCTGACCGTTCAGGTGATCGGCGCGGCAGTGGCCGAGGTAGCGCTGCCCGCGGTGGCACCGACCCCGACCAAGAAGTCCACCAAGACGCCGAAGCCGACCCCGTCGGCGGCCAGCGCGACACCAACTCCCGAACCCCGTCCGGTCCAGGATGATCCGCTGTTGCGGAACCTGCTGATGGCGGCCGGCGTCCTCTTCGCCCTGATGGTGCTGCTGTTCGTGATCGGCGCCATTCGCCGACGGCGCCGCTGAGGACCGTACGCTGGCGGGCATGAGTGACGCCGAGCCGACGCTGCCGCCTGCCGCCGAGTCCCCCGCTGCCCGCCCCTTCGAGAACCCGGTCGCGTTCGGCGCCGCACCCCAACCCGCCAGCGGCCGCAACCGGCTGCCCTGGCTGCTGGTGGCCGCGCTGGCAGCCCTGTCTTTGGTGCTCGGCACCCTGCTGGTGGTCAAAGAGGGCGAGCTTCAGGCGATCCGGGCCACCCCGGCGGCCGCACCCTCGTCGTCCCCCGCAGCGACCGGGTCCGCTTCACCGGACGCCGAGGCGGTCGCGGTGATGAAGTCGCTGCCCCGCCGGATCGCCGACGATCCGACGGCGATGGGCCAGGTGGATGCCCCGGTGATCATGATCGTCTGGTCGGATTACCGCTGCCCGTTCTGCGCCAAGTGGGCGACAAGCACCTTGAAGGATCTGCTGCCCTACGTCGAGTCGGGATCGCTGCGGATCGAGTCGCGCGATCTCGTCCTGTTCGGCGAGGAGTCGACCCTGGCTGCGGTCGCCGCCCGGGCCGCCGGTCAGCAGGGAAAGTTCTGGCAGTTCCATGACGCGGTCTTCGCCAAGGCGCCGGCCAGCGGTCATCCGACGATCAAGAAGGCCGACGTGCTGGCCTTCGCCAAGACCGCCGGCGTCCCGGACCTGAAGAAGTTCGAGTCCGATCTGGCCAGCAAGGCGCTGGCCGATGCGGTGGCGGCCGACACCAGTCAGGCCCAGCAGCTCGGCATCTCCGGCACCCCGTTCTTCTTGATCAACACCACCCCGATCAACGGCGCGTTGCCCACCGCTACCTTCGTCGAGACGATCGAGGGCTACGGCGCCCGCAAGTGACGCTTCGACCTAGGCGGAGCCGTCCAGGTCGGTGAAGTCCAACGCCTGGACCCGTCGCCGCAACTCCGACAGGTCGGGATCGGACGCCAGTTCGGGACGGATCCAGCCGCGCGGGCAGACCGCGGCCGCGCCCGCCTCCAGCCACATCTCGGCGATGAAGCGTTCCATCGTCCCGCTGGCCACCAGCGGCACCCCGGCGAACAGCGCCGGCAGGGTTCGGGAATACATCGAGCCGAGCGCATCGCACGGGATCACCTGCACGGCCCCGGCCACGTCGCTGGCCGCCGCGATCTCGGACGGGGTGAGCGCACCCAGCGCGATCGGGATCTCACCCGCGGCCTCCGCCAGCGATGCCGCGCCGACCAGACCGAGCAGGAAATCGGCGCCCGCCGCCACCGCTGCCGACACCTGACCGGGAGTCCGCAGGTCACCGAGGCCAAGGACGACTCGCTCGCCGAAGACGGCCCGCAGCCCCGAGAGTTCGCCGGCTCGCGATCGTGGCAAGCACCAGACCGGCAGCGCCTCCTGCAGCAGTACCTCACCGACGGCGATCAGGTCGTCGGCGTCGCCCTCGGGTAGATCGACGATCACCCGCGCGCCGCGCAGAACGTCCCAGCTAGCCATGGCGCCCATTCTGCCCACCCCGGGCGGACAGCGTCACGCCGACCCTCGTCCGCGGCAGGGCCGGTGACTAGGGTGGGAGTCGCGATCGGAGGAACCATGGAACTCAGCAGCGTTGCGATTCCGGACGGCTCGGTGATCCTGCCCCGGTACGCCGAACCGGGCGCCGGCGGTGACAACGTCAGCCCCGACCTGAGGTGGTCGGGAGCGCCGGACGGCACCCGAAGCTTCGCCGTCACCTGCTTCGATCCGGACGCCCCCACCGGCAGCGGCTGGTGGCACTGGGTGGCGATCGACCTGCCCGCGTCCGTCACCGGGCTGGCCGAGGGCGAGGCGCTCCCGGGACGCGAATGGGTGAACGACTACGGGTACGTCGGCTACGGCGGGCCCTGCCCGCCTCCTGGCCCGGCCCACCGCTACGAGTTCGCCGTCCACGCCCTGGACGTGGCTGAGCTCGGGGTGCCGGACGAGGCGACCAGCGCAGCCGTTCGCTTCACCGTCCACGCGCACACCCTGGATCGGGCGACCTTCACCGCCACCTTCGCCGTGGACTGAGACGCTTCCGGCAAGCGCCCCTGCGGGGTGAGGATCGGGCCATGACTGAACCAACCGCCATCGTCCCCGACGATAAGGATTGGACCTGGGTGATCACCGAGGGCTGCCCGGAGTGCGGATTCCGGCCCGGGCCCTCGGACGAGGTCGCCGGCTGGGTGCGCGGCGTCGTCCCGCGCTGGCGGGCCGTCTTGGAGCGCGGGGACGTCGGTGAACGGCCGTCGCCGCAGGTCTGGTCGCCGCTGGAGTACGCCTGCCACGTCCGCGACGTCTGCCGGGTGTTCGGCGTCCGGACCCACCTGATGCTGTCCCAGAACGACCCGGCCTTCGCCAACTGGGATCAGGACGCCACCGCGATCGAGGAGCGGTACCACGAGCAGGACCCGGCCACCGTCGCCGACGAGTTCACCGAAGAGGCAAACCGGACGGCCGAGCTGTTCGACACCGTCGGTGAGGGCGACTGGGAACGCCCCGGAACCCGCAGCAACGGCTCGAAGTTCACCGTCGCCACCCTGCTGATCTACTTCCAGCACGACCTCTACCACCACCTGCACGACGTCCGCGGCTGACGTGGCGGTCCTGATCGATCCGCCGCGCTGGCCGGCTCACGGGACGATCTTCGCCCACCTGGTGTCCGACTCGTCCCTGGACGAACTGCACAGCTTCGCCGGCGCCGCGGGAGTGCCACCGCGGGCCTTCGACCACGACCACTACGACGTGCCGGAGCGTCGCTACGCCGACCTCGTCGCCCGCGGCGCCGAGGAGGTGAGTTCGACCGAACTCGTCCGGCGGCTGGTCCGCTCGGGCCTGCGCACCCGCACCCCGGAGCGGACTCCGAAGCGATCCCAGGTGCGACCGCTGCTCGCGGCTGGCTGGGCGACGCTGCTGCCAGGGCAGGAGTGGCTGGGCGCGCAGTTGCTGGAGCGCTGGTCGGAAGAGCACCGGCACTACCACGACGTCCGACACCTGGCTCAGTGCCTGGCGGCGTTCGACCTGGGGGCCGCACAAGGGCCGGTGGACGACACTGTCCGGCTGGCCGCCTGGTTCCACGACGCCGTCTACGAGGGCACCGCCGGGGCGGACGAGGAGGCGTCGGCCGCATTGGCCGAGGAGCTGCTGCCCCGAGCCTCGGTGTCGTCCGGTGAGGTGACCGAGGTGGCCCGGCTGGTTCGGCTGACCGCCCACCATGCCCCCGCGTCCGACGATCTGGCCGGTCAGCAACTGTGCGACGCCGACCTCTCGATCCTGGGTCAGGCCGCCGGGCGCTACCACGTGTACGTCCGCGACATTCGGTTGGAGTACGGCCACGTCTCGGACGAGCTGTTCCGGGTCGGGCGCCTCCAGGTTCTGGAGCGCCTGCTCGCGCTGAACCCGCTCTTCCACACGCCCACCGCTCGACGCCTCTGGGCGGCCACCGCCCGAACCAACCTGGAGGCGGAGCGACGCCGCTGGCTGGCTGAGGGGTAGGCCTCTCCTCGGTGGCCTCGGCCCGTCCGGCGGGGTACGGATTGCCCCCGAACCGGCCACTGCGCCATCAGCGAGCGCCTGGCTAACGGGCTTCCGCCTCCCGATACTCGATCCGGTCCTGACCGAGTCGTCGCCTGATCACCTCGATCGCGGCCGGGTTCTGATCGACCAGGACGAACCGGCGGCCCAACTGCCGAGCGACCGCGCCCAGCGTCCCCGACCCGGCGAACAGGTCGAGCACCCAGTCCCCCGGACGCGACGACGCCTGGACGATCCGGCGCAGCACCCCCTCCGGTTTTTGGGTGGGGTAGCCGGTCTTCTCCCGCGAACTCGTCCCGACGATGGTGTGCCACCAGACGTCGGTGGGCACCTTGCCGCGGGCGGCCTTGGTGGGCCCGACCAGCCCCGGCGACAGATACGGGATCCGGTCGATCTGGTCCTGGTCGAAGAAGTGTCCGCCCGCGGTACGCACGTAGACCAGGATCGTGTCGTGTTTGGCGGGCCAGCGGTCGCGGCGGCGGCCACCGAAGTCGTAGGCCCAGACGATCTCGTTGAGAAAGCAGTCGCGGCCGAAGATCCGATCGGCCAGCACCTTGGCGTAATGCACCTCGCGCTGATCCAGGTGCAGGTAGAGCGTGCCGGACGCCGTGAGCAGGTCACGGGCGGCGACCAGCCGAGGCTCCAGGAAGCCCAGGTAGTCCTCGTGCTGGTCCGGGTAGCTGATCGACGACGCGGTCTCGGTCGTGTACCGGTGCCCGCCGAAACCGGTGCGGCCGCCCTCGGGACTCCGTTGGGTCCGCAGCGTCGTCCGCTGCCGCCGGGCGCCGGTGTTGAACGGCGGGTCGAGGTAGATCAACTGGAAATCGGCCGGCAGGGTGCGCGCCGCGTCCAGGTTGTCGCCGTGCAGCACGAGATCTGCCGTGGTCGGCAACGGTTCCTGGGCCACCCCCTCAGTATGGTGGCGCGGTGAGTCGTCGCGTCCAGGTCACCCGCGACGCGACCGAGCGAAACCGCTGGGTCGCGGTTGCGTGGGCGATGCTCGGCAACCTGATCCTCCTTGCCGGTGTGCTGTTGTGGGGGTGGCCGGCGGGCAATCTGTTCCTGCTGTTCTGGATCGAGAACGCGCTGCTCGGCGTCATCACGGTGATCAAGCTGACCACCCTCAAGGAGCGCGCCAACGGCGGCAAGGTGGCCTTCTTCGCCGTCCACTACGGGCTGTTCTGCGTCGTGCACCTGGTGTTCATCGGGGTGCTCGCGTTCATGAGTGGCGTGTCGCTGACCCTGTTCGCCTTCGGCCTGCCCGTGGTGCTGATCACGATCAGCCTGCTGGCGGACCTGACCACCAACTGGTTTCTCGGCGGCCTGCGGTTTCGAGCCAGCGAGGGTCAGGTGTTCGGGTCGCCCTACCCGAGGGTCGCCGTGCTGCACGTGGCCACCCTGTTGGGATTCGGGCTCACCTTGTCGCTGCACTCCCAGCGCCGCACCGGCGAGCTGATCGGCATCCTGGACTCGATGCGCGGCTGGCTGGCGCAGTGGGGGATCGACCTGACCGCCACCGGGGCGGTCGGCCTGGTGCTGGTGGCGGTCAAGATCATCGGCGATCTGCTGGTGTCGGGCATCACGTTCTCGGTGAAGTCTGCCGACTAATCTGCGCTGATGACCCGGTCCCCGCGTGCGGCTGCCTGCCTCGGCTGGCTCGTCCTGCTGGTGGGTTGCGTGGCCGCTCCCGCACCGACTTCACCGATCGCCTCGCCGCCGAGCTCGTCCTCGCCCGTCACCACCCGGCAGCCTGCCACGACCCCGTCGGCGGCGCCGCAGCCCACCACCACGGTCACCCCCCGGGCCAGGCCACGCGACACCAGGACCGGCCGGGAGTTGGATCAGCCGTTCCGCGTCCGGGGCGTGATCCTGGTCAGCAAGCGCCACCCGATCAGCCAGCGTTACGGTCCGGACGGGGTCGGCCCGTTCGGGCTCACCCGAGCGACCCAGAGCGCCCTGGCGCGGATGCAATCCGCGGCCAGCAGGGCCGGCGTGCGGGTGGTCGTCCGCAGCGGCTACCGCAGCTACTCGACCCAGGCCGCGGTCCTCGCCCGCAAGATCGTCGAGTACGGCAGCGAGACCCTGGCCCGCCGCTACAACGCCGCACCGGGGCGAAGCGAGCACCAAACCGGGCTGGCGGTCGACCTCTCCGACGGGGTCAGCCAGGGCGTGGCCCGGATTCGCGACAGCCGGACGGGCAAGTGGCTCTGGTCGAACTCGTGGCGCTACGGGTTCATCCTGCGGTATCCGCCCGGCAAGGAGGGGATCACCGGCTACGCCTATGAGCCCTGGCACTTCCGCTACGTCGGGACGGACGTCGCCGCGCACTTCGGCGCCCGCAGCACGCTGACCCTGGAGGAGTACCTGGGCGTCCGGTGACCGGAGCGTCGGCCGCTTGACTCGCACCTTGTTCTAGTTATTCTAGAACTATGTTGTTCCAGGTGGATCCCGGGCTGACCACGCCGCTCTATGAGCAGTTGGCCGCCTCGGTCCGCCGCGAGCTGGCCAGTGGACGACTCCAGCCGGGCGCCCGGCTGCCGGCCGCGAAGGCGGTGGCGGACTCGCTCGAAGTCAACCTGCACACGGTCCTGAAGGCCTACCAGTTGCTCCGGGACGAGGGCGTGATCGAGCTCCGGCGGGGCCGCGGCGCCGTGGTCCGCACCCGGGCCGCCGAGCCGGCCCACCTCGCCGAGCTGCTGGACGACCTGCTCTCCGAG
>CAYVOW010000002.1:19794-84258 GCA_964453585.1 uncultured Micropruina sp. | reverse complement strand
GATCCTGAGCGTGCGTCCGAGTGGGCGCATTCGTCCCCAGACGCCTCAACAGAACGTGGAGCAGTTTCGTGAGCAAGCGCACTTTCCAGCCGAGCAACCGGCGTCGCAGCCGCACCCACGGTTTCCGTCTTCGGATGCGGACCCGCGCGGGTCGAGCCATCCTGTCGGCTCGTCGTAGCCGCGGCCGCGCCCGCCTCGCCGGCTGACCCGGCGGCGGATCCGGCCGTCGTGCTGGCCACCTCCGCCCGGTTGCGCACCTCGGATGAGTTCCGGTTGACCGTGCGCGACGGGATCCGAGTGGGTCGACCCACGCTGGTGCTGC
Source organism: uncultured Micropruina sp. (assembly GCA_964453585.1). GTDB lineage: Bacteria > Actinomycetota > Actinomycetes > Propionibacteriales > Propionibacteriaceae > Micropruina. The sequence continues at coordinate 83,936 of CAYVOW010000002.1, read as the reverse complement.
ACACCCGCCGCACCGACACCCCGCCGTCCCGGGCGGGGTTCGTCGTCTCCAAGGCGATCGGCAACGCCGTCACTCGCAACCGGACGAGGCGTCGGCTCCGCCACCTGGTGGCCGGCGTGCTCCCCGAAGCACCGTTCCCGGTCGACCTGGTCGTCCGGGCGCTGCCGAACCAGGGCGATCTGGCCGCCGACTTCCGATCGGCCTGGACCGCGTCATTGACCCGGCTCGGGGCGGCATGAAGTACCTGCTGATCGGGCTCGTGAAGGCCTACCGGGCGTTGATCAGCCCGCTCTACGGCAACGTCTGCAAGTTCTACCCCAGCTGCTCCGCCTACTCGTTGGAGGCGGTCACCGTGCACGGCGCCGCCCGGGGCAGCTGGCTGACCGCACGCCGCCTCGTCCGGTGTCACCCGTGGTCGCTGGGCGGCTACGACCCCGTACCTGGCACCCCCGCCTGGGAGGCCGAACAGGCCGCCCACTCGTCCGAGCACGACGCGCCCCAGGCGCCGATTGAAACAGGAGCGATCCGATGAATCCCCCGCTGCTGCCACTGGATCTGTGGAGCGATTTCCTGGGTGGCCTGAACACGATGATGGCGCCGCTCTACTGGGCGGTGTCGGCGGTGGTCAGCGCGTTCCACGGGCTGTTCAGCACCTTCCTCGACTCCGGCTGGTCGTGGGCGATGGCGATCATCTTCTTGACCATCGTGATCCGGTCGGCGCTGATCCCGCTGTTCGTCCGGCAGATTCGTTCGTCGCGCAATATGCAGATGCTTGGCCCGAAGCTCAAAGAGCTGCAGGACAAGTACGGCCACGACCGCGAGCGGCTCGGCCAGGAGACGATGAAGCTCTACAAGGACGAGGGCGTCAACCCGGCCGCGTCCTGCCTGCCGCTGCTGCTCCAGGCACCGATCTTCATCGCCCTCTACCAAGTGCTGTGGCAGGCCTCGCAGGGTCTCGCGATCGGCGTCCTGACCACCGAACAGGCCGCCTCGCTGAAGTCGGCGACGATCTTCGGCGCCAAGCTGTCGGGCACCTTCCTGCCGCTGGACGGGATCGGGCCGACGCAGATCCTGTGCGCGATCCTGATCGTGGCGATGACCGGCATCCTGTTCGTCACCCAGCTGCAGTTGATGCGCAAGAACATGCCGCCCGAGGCGCTGACCGGCCAGATGGCGCAGCAGCAGAAGATGATGCTCTACGTCTTCCCCTTCATGTACCTGTTCTTCGGGCTGAACATCCCGATCGGCGTGCTGATCTACTGGCTGATCTCCAACACCTGGACGATGGCCCAGCAGTACATCCTGATCCACAACAACCCGGCGCCGAACACCCCCGCCTACCTGGACTGGGAAGAGCGGATCCGGGCCAAGGGCCTTGATCCGGACGAGATCGCGGCCAAGCGGTCCGGCAAGCGTCGGACGGCGGCCACCACCCCGGTCGACCCCACCAAGGTCGCGCGGCAGCGTCCCGGTGACGAGGACGGCGACGCCGGCGGAGTCGGCGCCAAGCCGTCCGGGCCGAACCCCACCGAGCCGCCCAGTGGCGAGCGTCTGACCGTGCAGCGGCAACAGCCGCAGCGCCGCAGCCGGGCCATCCGGAAGGTGGCCAACCCCAAACCACCCGCTGGCTCCCAGGGCTGAGCCAGCTCCACCTGCATCGTGCAAGGAGATTCCGTGACCGACAACATTGAGACCACCGTGCTGGAGGCTCCCGAGACCGCAGTTTCGGGAGAGTCAACCGAGGACGGCGGCGAGCCGCGCTCCAAGAAGGCCAGCGCGTTGGACAACGAGGGCGAGATCGCCGCTGACTACCTCGAGGAGTTGCTCGACATCGCCGACCTGGACGGCGACATCGACACCTTCACCGAGGGCGGCCGCGCGCACGTGTCCATCCTCACCGAGGGCGACCTCCTGGTGGGCAAGGACGGCGAGGTGCTGGAGGCGCTGCAGGAACTCGCCCGGCTCGCCGTGATGACCGAGACCGGGCACCGCAGTCGGCTGATGCTGGACGTGGCCGGGCACCGGGCGCGGCGGCGCAAGGAGTTGCAGGCCCTGGCCAGCGACGCGGTCAACGAGGTGAACGAGACCGGCGAGGCCGTCCGGCTGGCGCCGATGAATCCGTTCGAGCGCAAGATCGTGCACGACGTGGTGGCTGAGGCGGGGCTGGTCAGCGAGTCCGAGGGCGAGGAGCCCCGGCGCCGCGTGGTCGTTCTGCCGAAGGGGTGAGCGAGGCCTTCCGGCCGTCGACGTCCGTTGAGGATGCGGCGGCGACCCAGGCGGCAAGATTGCTCTACGGCCCGGCCTTCGAGGCTATAAGTCAGTATGTCGATATATTGTCAAGTCGAGGAGTCGACTGGGGTCTGATCGGTCCGCGGGAGTCTGGTCGGCTGTGGCAGCGGCACATTCTGAACTCGGTGGCGCCGGTGGCCCTCTTCCCGCAGCGGGCCAGCGTCGTCGACGTAGGGTCGGGTGCCGGGTTGCCCGGCATCCCGCTGGCGGTGCTTCGTCCGGATCTCCGGGTGACCCTGCTGGAGTCGCTGCAGCGGCGGGTCGAGTTCCTCAACCTTGCCGTGGCTGAGCTCGGGCTGGGCGACCGCGTCCAGGTGGTGCGTGAGCGGGCCGAGGATCACCGGGAGCGCTATGGGGTGGTCACGTCGCGGGCGGTCGCCGGGCTCGACCGGCTGGCCGGCTGGTGTGCGCCGTTGATGGAGCGCGGCGGCTTGATGGTTGCGATCAAGGGCGAGCGGGCCGAGCAGGAACTGGTCGATTCGGCGCACGTCCTGCGTCGGCTGCATCTGCGCGCGGAGGTCGTCAACTGCCGGGCGACCCCGACCGCAGACCCAACCTTTGTGGTGCGGGCGCAGCGGGCTTGATCGCTTCGGGCAGCCGGACCCCTGAGCCTCGTTGTGCCCGCTCCTGAGTCGGGCGACCTTGAACGCCGATTCACTCCCCTGGTTGGGATGTCCGGTGTCGGCGGCCGTGGGCAGCACCCGGTAGCGTTGTCCACCATGGTGGGCGGCTTAGCCGTCAGCCGCTTCGTCCGAAGTTTCACGTGAAACTTCCTTACCGCCTCAGTCCGTAGGAGAGATTCACGGTGTCCACCACTCCCCGACGAGTCGCCTTCGATGAGCCGGAGTTCGGTCCCATCGCGCCGCTCGAGCCGGACGACTTGGAAGTTTCACGTGAAACCTCGGCGCTGCCCAGGCCGGATGACACCCGCGTGATCGTCATCGCGAACCAGAAGGGTGGGGTGGGCAAGACGACGACCGCGGTGAACTTGGCCGCGGCCCTGGCGCGCGGCGGTCTCAACGTGCTGGTGATCGACCTGGATCCGCAGGGCAATGCGTCCACCGCCCTCGGGATCGACCACGATGAGGGCGTCCCCGGGACTTACGAGGTGCTGGTTGATGGCGCCTCGATCGAGCGTCTCGTGCAACGATCCCCCGAAGCCAGCACCCTCTGGGTGCTGCCAGCCACGATCGATCTGGCTGGGGCGGAGATTGGTCTGGTGAACCTGCAGGGCCGGGAGACTCGGCTGCTGCGGGCCATCGAGAGGCTGCGTTCCCGGCACCGTGTCGACTACATTCTGATCGACTGCCCGCCCTCCCTTGGCTTGCTCACCCTGAACGCGTTGGTGGCCGCGCAGGAGATCCTGATCCCCATTCAGTGCGAGTACTACGCCCTGGAGGGTGTCTCCCAACTGCTGCGGACGATCGACATGGTCAAGGGCGAATTGAACGACGAGCTGCGGTTGAGCACCGTCGTGTTGACCATGTTCGACGGACGCACCCGGCTGTCGGCGCAGGTGGCCGAGGAGGTGCGCAAGCACTTCCCGGACGAAACCCTCACCGCAGCGATCCCCCGCTCGGTGCGGGTGTCTGAGGCGCCGTCGTATGGTGAATCAGTGCTGTCGTACCACGAGGCGTCGGCCGGGGCCCAGGCCTACCTGAGCGCGGCCGAGGAACTTGCTGAGCGCGGCCGCCCCGCGAAGGAGAAGCGATGAACAGCCCACGAACGAGAACCGGCCTGGGCCGAGGCCTGGGTGACCTGATCCACCGCACCGACCCGGACCTAGCCACTCATCCGGCACCGGCGGGGGCCCGCTTCGCCGAACTGCCGCTGGACAGCATCACGCCCAACCCTCGGCAGCCGCGTCAGGTGTTCGACGCCGACGCGCTCGCCGAACTCATCGAGTCGATACGCGAGGTGGGCCTGCTGCAGCCGGTGGTGGTTCGCCCGCTGGGCGACGACCGGTACGAACTGGTGATGGGCGAGCGCCGGCTGCGGGCTACGCGGGAGGCCGGCCGTGACACGATCCCCGCGATCGTCCGCGAGACCGACGAGCATGACCTCTTGCGAGACGCGCTGCTGGAGAACCTGCACCGGGCACAGTTGAACCCGCTCGAGGAGGCGGCCGCGTATCAGCAACTCCTGAGCGACTTCGGGTGCACCCAGGAAGAGCTGTCGCAGCGGATCAAGCGGAGCCGTCCTCAAATCTCGAACACACTCCGGCTACTCAATCTGCCGGCGCCGGTCCAGCGGCGAGTCGCCGCCGGAGTGTTGAGCGCGGGCCACGCCCGGGCCCTGCTGATGGTGGCCGATGCGTCGGCGATGGAGCGGTTGGCGCAGCGGGTGGTGGCCGAGAATCTCTCGGTCCGGGCCGTCGAGGAGATCGTCGCGTTGGGCGATTCCGAGCAGCGGCGGACATCGCGGACCAGCGTGCCGCGTACCCCCAGTGCCGAGGCAACGGAGTTCGCCGCCGAGTTGGAGGAGTATCTGGAAACCAAGGTCTCCGTCGCGGCCGGGGCGAAGGATCGAGGGCGGCTGGTGATCCACTTCGCTGGCGCCGACGACCTGGCTCGGATCAGGGACCTCCTCGCCCCACCTCTCTAAAACGATAAGTCTGCAAACCTACAAAGCGCTTTACGTCTTTATCGATAAAGATCTACGTCTGGGTGCAGAAGGTCGAACCCTGAACGGCGGTCGGACGGCCAGCTCGCTCAACGAGAAGCGGAGTCCACGCTGGTGGCTGCGGCAATCCGAGCTCGGACGTCCTTGGTGGCCGACCGTTCGGCGACGAAGGACAGGAACGGGATCGTCCCGGCCAGCGCAATCAGCAAAAGCCGTAGCCAGGGCCACTTCACGCGTCGCCCAAGGTCGTAGGCAGTGATCAGCAGCAACATGTACAGCCAGCCGTGCGGAACGCCGGTCCAGGTGACCACCGTCTCGTCGTGGGCCAGGTACTTCAGCGGCACGCCGACCAGCACCAGCACCACCAACAGCACGCCGACCACCCAGGCCATCACGCGATAGCGCAGCAGCGCCTTCTCGACGGCAGGGACGTCCTCGGCTTCAAGGGGCATGTTCCGACCCTACCGGGGCGCAGCCGGCGGGACCTCCTGGGCCTCTAGCAAGCCCCGCTCCACTTCGCGCTGATGCCGCAGGCCGAGCGATCGCGCGATCGCGACCGACATCGCGAAGCCGAAGGCGGCGAACACCCACCACTGCAGGGCGTAGCCGCCGTTGCGCCAGGAACCCTCTTCGGTGGGCAGCTTCAACGCGGCGGCGCCCAGGCCCTGCCGGGCCGACTCGGCCGCGTCCACGGTGATGAAGCCGGGGAGAAGTTGCTGAGGCCACTCCTGGGCCAGCAGCGGAAGCCGGACGGCGCCCAACCGTCCCGCCTGGACCGTGTGGTCGGCACCGGCCTCCGAAGGCAGGAACACCCCACCCTGGGTCAGCTCGCCCACCGGTGGGGGTGGGGCAGATCCGCCGGCGACGGATCCTCGAACCACCGCCAGCACCCGCCCGTCGTGGACTTGGAAAGCCGTCAGCACCCGGAGGCCGCCCTGCTCGTCCTGGACCAGCACCTGCTGGTCGGGGAGGTAGCGTCCGGTGACCACGACCGGCTTGCCGTAGATGTCACCGACGCTGCCGTCGGTGCCGACGTTGTCCAGCAGTGGCACCGGCGACTGTTGGGCCCGGGCGGCGGCGGTTCGGTTGCCCTGGTCGACGAAGACCTGCATCTGCCACAGCCCCAGGCCGACCATCACCAGGGCTACCAGCGCCCCGGCCAGGACGATCAGGAGCTGTTGCAGGCGGGTGGACATGTCAGGGGCGCTGGCGGGCGCGTTCGACCAGGGCTGCGCAGACCTCGCCGAAGTCGCGTCCGGACGCCTCGATCGCCAGCGGGACCAGGGACGTCTCGGTCATCCCCGGCGCCACGTTGACCTCCAGGAACACCGGCTCGCCGGCGGCGACGATCAGGTCGGTCCGGGAGAGGTCGCGCAGGCCGAGCGTCCGGTGCACCGTCAGCGCCAACTCGGCGCAGGCCGCGAGGGTGTCGTCGGGAAGCTCAGCGGGGCAGACGAAGCGGGTCTCGCCGGCGGTGTAGCGGGCTGTGTAGTCGTAGACCCCCGACCGAGGCTCGATCTGGACCGCGGGCAGCGCCTCCGGCCCGTCGGCCCCCTCCACAACCGTGACCGCAACCTCCACGCCGGTCACGAACTCCTCGATCACCGCGACGTCGCCGTAGGCGAACGCGGCCACCATCGCGCTGGGCAGGGCCTCGGCGACCTCGACCTTCGTGCAGCCCAGGGCCGAGCCGCTGCGGCTGGGCTTGACCATCAGCGGCAGGCCGATCTGGTCGATGATCGCCGCGACCAGGGAGCGGGCGCCGAGCTCGCGGAAGATGTCGTGCGGCAGGGCCACCTGCCGGGGCGTCCGAACCCCGGCCTGCGCCACCGTCGGGGTGCAAACGGCCTTGTCAAAGGCGATTCGGGAGGCTGCGGCGGACGATCCCACGGACCGGGCTCCGACCAGGCCGAGGACCTCTTTCAGCGCCCCGTCCTCGCCCACCCCGCCGTGCAACAGGGGGAAGGCGACGGCGGCTGGATGGGCGGCGAGGAGGTCGACCAGCCCGGCGGCCACGTCGGCCTCGATCACCTCATGCCCTCGATCGCGCAGCGCCTGGCTGACCCGGCGTCCCGACCGCAGCGACACGTCCCGCTCGTGCGACAACCCTCCGGCCAGGACGATGATGGTGCCGGCGAGCTCCGAGTGCTGGGTCATGGCGCGTCCTTAGCTGATGTCGGGTGCGGGGCCGGCAGTGATGTCGCGGTAGCGGGGGGTGTCCGCCCCGATGCCGAAGGTCTGATGCATCTCGAGTTCCTCGTGGAGCACCTCGCCGAGGCGGCGAGTGCCTTCGATGATCCGCTCGGGGGTCGGGAAGCAGTAGGACACCCGCATGTTGCGGCTGCCCATACCGTCGGCGAAGAACGCGGTGCCGGGGACGTAGGCGACCCGGGCGGTCACGGCCCGGGGCAGCATCGCCTGGGAGTCGAGGTCTTCGGGAAGGGTCACCCAGACGAAGAAGCCGCCGGTCGGGTGCGTCCAGGTGGTGCCGGCCGGCATGTGTTCGGTGAGACCGCGCAGCATCGCGTCGCGGCGCTCCCGGTACATGTCGCGATACACCTGGATCTGGCCGCGCCAGTCGAACTGCTCCAGATAGGTCGCAATCGCGAACTGGCTGAACACCGGCGGCGACAAGGTGGCCGCCTCCTGGGCCAGGACCAGCTTCTCGCGGACGGCGTGCGGCGCCAGCGCCCAGCCGACCCGAAAGCCCGGAGCGAACGTCTTGCTGAAGCTGCCCAGGTAGACGATGTTGTCGGACTCCATCGACCGCAGCGCCGGCAGCGGGTCGGATTCCAGCGCCAGCAGGCCGTACGGGTTGTCCTCGATCACCAGCAGGTTGACCTCGTCGGCCACCTCCAGCAACCGCCGGCGGCGCTCCAGGGTCTGGGTCACTCCGGTGGGGTTCTGGAAGTTGGGGATCGTGTAGAGGAACTTCACCGTGCGTCCCGCTGCCCGCAGGGTGAAGACCGCCTGGCGGAGCGCCTCGGGATCGATGCCCTGGTCGTCCATCGCCACGTGGACGATGTCCACCTGGTAGGCCCGGAACGTCCCGATTGCCCCGACGTAGCTGGGCGCCTCGGCGAGGACGACGTCGCCGGGGTCGCAGAACGTGCGGGTGACTAGGTCGAGGGCCTGTTGGGAGCCGCAGCTGATCACGATGTCGTCCGGGTGTGCCGAGATCTGCTCCTCAGCCATCACCTCGGTGATCTTCTCCCGCATGAAGGCCTCGCCCTGGCCCGAGCCGTACTGCATGGCCTGGACGCCGCGCTCGGCGATCAGCCGGCTCATCGCCTCGCCGAGCGCCTCGCGGGGGAGGTCGGCGATGTTCGGCATCCCGCCGGCCAGGGAGACCACTTCGGGGCGGTTGGCCACCGAGAAGAGGGCGCGGACGGCCGACACGGTCAGCCCGTGGGTGCGTTCGGCGTAACTGTCGAAGTAAGGGTCCAGGACGGTGTCGCGCCGGACCGGGGCAGCGGCGGCGGAGGGGGTTGTCGGAGCCACCCCAGCAGGGGCCGTCGTCACCTCATCGTCCGCGTTCACCCGCCCAAGCTTGCCCGATCGTCCGCCCTAAGATGAAAAGGCGTCCAGAGGCGGGAGGTGGTGAGAGTGCGGATCTCGTTGATCACTGCCGACCAGGTGGCGGGGATGTGCTGCCCGCACTGTGGGCGTCCGATGCCGCGGGATCAGGTCCAGACGGCAGCGGCCCGCGACCGGTGGGGGTTCGTCGGCGCGGCGGCCTGGGTGGACGAGCGGCTGGTCGGACTGTTCCTGGTGTCCTCGGCCGAGGGTTCCGCGGGAGCGTCTCTGGCGGTCGGCTGGGTGGTCGCCGATCACCAACGCCAAGGGGTGGGCAAGGCGGTACTGCGCCACCTGGCGGCGGCGCTGCTGAGCCGCGGGGTCAAGACGCTGATGGCCGCGTCCGGTAGTGGCCGAGGTTGCGCCGGTTTCCCGGCGGGGTGGTTGGTGGCGTGCGGCTTTCGTCCGATCAACAGGCCGCACCGCTGGCGGCTCGACCTGAACCGGGCGGTGCTGGCGAAACGCTCGTTGCGCGAGGCGCTGGTGCAGCTCATCCCGGTGGTGACCCCGGTGCCGCCACCGGAACCGGTGGGGCGGACCGGAGTTCGCTGACGCCGGCGCTCAGAGGTATTCCTCGAGCGCCTTGATCAGGGCTGCCTTGGTCTTGCCACCCACGAGTTGCTTAACCACCTGGCCGCCGGAGTAGATCTGCAGAGTGGGCAGGCCCATGATCCCCTGCTCGGTTGGGGTGCGGGTGTTGGCGACGGTGTCCATCTTGAGGAAGGTCACCTTGTCGCCGTACTCGCGGGCCAACTCGTCGATGATCGGCGACAGCTGGCGGCAGGGGGCGCACCAGTCGGCCCAGTAGTCGACCAGGACGGGCTTGCTGGACTGCAGCACCTCCTGAGCGAACGTGGCATCGGTGACGGCGGCGACTTCGGACATGGTTCTCCTCGGGTGACTGGTGGACCAGCCTAATCTCTCCCGCGGCACTGACAGTTCCCTGGCCACGGGTGGGTCGGAGGCTCCGCCAATTTCTCGGTGCCTCGGCCCTGGCATCGACGTGAGGGGGGTGGGCCGGGCCTCTGACCGAGATGTTGGGCGGGGTCAGGCGCGGGCCGGGCGGGCACGAGGCGCGCTGCGGCACTGCTTCGGCGGCGAGTGGGGTGCGGACGGCCGGCACGGTCGGGCCCCGCGCGTTTGGAGGCGGCCGAGTCCCCATGAAAGCCTCGGCCGGTGGGGATGGAGGGCTACGCGCGGATCTGGCGGATCGCGTCGGTGCGCCACGCGATCCTGCTCAGCCTGCCGATCCGGATTGCGATCTTCGGCCTGGGCGTGGCGCTCACCCTGCACATCGTGATCGCCCTGGGTGGCAGCTACTCGGCGGCCGGCCTGGCCAGCGGCATGATCACCCTGGCTGTCGGCATCGCCTCCCCCTACCGCGGACGGCTGCTGGACCGGCTTGGCCTGCGGCCGGTGCTGCTGCCGAGCCTGCTGGTGCTGCCGCTGGCGTTCGCGGCCCTGCCGTTCGTCCCCTACTGGGGTGTGGTGGCGCTGATGCTGCCCATCGGAGGCTTCTCGATTCCGGTGTTTTCCCTGGTCAGGCAGGTGTTGGTGGCCAGCGTGGACGAGGCGGACCGCCGCACCGCGATCTCCCTGGACGGGGTGATCGGTGAACTGTGCTTCATGGCCGGACCGGCGCTGGCGGCGGTGATGGCAGTGTGGAACAGCCGGGTCACCCTGCTGCTGTTCGGGGCGATGTCGGTGATCGGCGGCGTCCTGCTGTACCGGGCGAACCCGGCGCTCCGCCGCGAGGGCGAGGTGGTCGAAGCGCATCACCAGCGCGGCTGGTTGACCATCCGGGTGGTGGGGATCATGGCCGCGGTGTTCGCCGCTGGGGTGATCCTGGCCGGCACCGACATCTCAGTGGTCGCGGCGATGCGGGCCTTCGGTCAGCCCGAAGGCGTCGGCATCGTGCTGGCCATTTGGGGGCTGGGCTCGGCGGTCGGCGGCATCCTCTACGGCGCCCTGACCCGGACCATCCCGCTGGCCTGGTTGACCCTGGCGATGGCCGCGCTGACCATCCCGGTGGCGCTCGCGCCCAACCCGTGGGCGATGGCCGGCCTGCTGATCCTGACCGGCCTGTTCTGCGCGCCGGTGCTGGCGGCATCGTCCGACGCGATCGCCGAGGAGGTGCCGGCCGGCGTCCTCGGGGAAGCGCTCGGCTGGCAGGGGACGATGATGATGGCCGGGTCAGCGCTGGCGCCGCCGTTGATCGGCGCCATGATCGACCACAACGGTTGGCCCTCTGGGTTCGCGACCTCAGGGCTGGTCGGCGTCCTGCTCTGCCTGGTGCTGATCGTGGCGATCAGCGTCCGGCGCCGCGGGGCTCAGGACGTGCGGTCGGCCAGGTCGGCGAGGTAGCGCTCGGCGTCCAGGGCGGCTGAGCAACCGGTTCCGGCGGCGGTGATCGCCTGCCGGTAGGTGTGGTCGACCAGGTCGCCGGCGGCGAACACGCCGTCGAGGTTCGTCTTGGTGCTTCCCGGCTGGACGAGGACGTAACCGGCGGCGTCCAACTCCACCTGGTCGCGGACGAGTTCGGAGCGCGGGTCGTGGCCGATGGCGATGAACGCCCCCTGCACCGGCAGCGTCCGGGTCTCGCCGGTGATGGTGTCGCGCAGGGTCAGCGACTCCAGGGTGTTCGCCCCGTTCATCGATTCGACGACGGAGTTCCAGGCGAAGCTGATCTTGGGGTCGGCCTCGGCGCGGGCGACCATGATCTTGGACCCGCGCAGCTCGTCGCGGCGGTGGATGATCGTCACCGACTTGCCGAAGCGGGACAAGAAGGTGGCCTCCTCCAACGCGGAGTCGCCGCCGCCGATCACGGCGATGTCCTTGTCGCGGAAGAAGAAGCCGTCACAGGTGGCGCACCAGGAGACGCCCCGTCCGGAAAGCCGGTCCTCGTCCGGCAGACCGAGCTTGCGGTAGCCCGAACCCATCGCCAGGATCACCGCCTTCGCTTGGTGGGTGTTGCCCTCGGCGTCGGTGACGGACTTGAGCTCACCGGTCAGGTCGACCGCAGTGACGTCGTCGGTGACGAACTCGGCGCCGAACCGCTCGGCCTGGGCGCGGAGGTTCGCCATCAGGTCGGGGCCCTGAATGCCCTCGGGGAAGCCGGGGAAGTTCTCCACCTCGGTCGTGGTCATCAGCGCGCCGCCGGCGGTCAGCGCCCCCTCGAACACCAGCGGGTTCAGCGCTGCCCGCGCCGCGTAGATGGCCGCGGTGTACCCGGACGGGCCAGACCCGATGATGATGACTTCCCGAACCTCGGACATGACTTCCTCACTGCTCGACTGCGCCCGCTCACTCTAGTGGCGGTCCTTTGGTGAACCCGAACCCCCCCGGGGGTATTCCGGGCCTCGTCCGGCCCTTTCGGGACCACGCCGCCCACCATCAGTTGCAAGACACGCCGCCGACTGCGGCGTGTCCTGCACGTCGAGTGGGCAACGTCGAGCGAGAGGGGATCGGACCCAGGGCAGGGAAGGGCGCGGACCGGGGCCGGACGAGCGCTGGTGCCTGCCCAAGCAGGCGGGCGGTCAAGGGAGGATGGAACTCTGACAGCGCTGAAGGGCCGAATTGACCCAAATTCGGGCAATTCGGCGGCTTCAGCGCTGCGAGAGTTCCACACCCGCGATCTGAGCTGCCCAACGACGCCGATCAGGAGAGCCCGTAGGCCTGGTGGACCAGGAAGATCGGGTGCTCGGTGCGGACGCCGGAGGACTTGCTGATCTGCCAGCGGCAGGTTTCGGTGTCGCAGAGCGCCAGGTCGGGGTTGGTCGCCTTCACCATCTCGAACAGCGGCTTCCCGACGGCCTGGGCGATCTCGTACTTCTCCTTCTTCAACCCGTAGGTGCCCGCGATCCCGCAGCAGGTGACGCCCGACTCGACCGGGACGACGCCCGGGATCAGCCGCAGCACCTCCATCGCCGGCTGCCCCATCCCCTGCGCCTTCAACTGGCAGGGGGCGTGGTAGGGGACGGTGAGGTCGATCGTCTTGAAGTCGGTCGGCAGTTCCCCCGCGTCGTGGAGCTCCAGCAGGAACTCCATGATGTCGCGGATCCGCGTGCCCACGTCCTTCAGGCGGGCGTCATCGACGCCCATGATCTCGTGGGCCTCGTGCTTCAGCATCCCGGTGCAGGAGCCGGAGGAGGAGATGATGGTCAACTCCTTGCCGGCGGCGCGCAGGTCGTCGCACAGCTTGAGCACCTGCTCGGTGGCCCCGTCGAAGAGGCCGTTGGACTGCTGGGCCAGGCCGCAGCAGCCCTGCTTGGGGACGACCACCTCGAAGCCCAGGTGCTCCAGCACCTCGATCGATCGCTTCGAGGTCTCGACCTCGAAGTACCCGCCGGCGCAGCCGTGGAAGAACACCACGGCGCCCCGGGTCGGCTTGCGGGTGGGCGGCGTCCGCTTCTTCAGCCACCCGGAGAGGGTTTGGGTGCGCGCGGTCGGCATCGGGGCGTCCCGGTGGATGCCCATCACCTTCTCGACCACGGTTCGCAGTGGCTTGATCCGCAGGGCGGCGTTCGCGATCGGCGCCACCGGGGTCATCGCCATCCCCATCAGCGTGGTGCGGCTGATCAACTGGTCGCGCACCGGCATGTGGTCGGATTTCATCACCGCGCGGGCTTGCGAGTTCAGCTCGGCGATCTGGACGCCCTGCGGGCAGACCAGCGTGCAGGTGCCGCAGGACGAGCAGTAGTCCAGCGAGTGGTCGACCGACTCGCCGTGGCGGAAGCGCTCGGCCTGCGGGCCGACGAACTTCGGCCCCGAGAACAGCGGGGTCACCGCCGACACCGGGCAGTGGGTCTCGCAGATCGTGCACTTCACGCAGTGGTCAAGGGTGGTCCGGGCCACGTTCTCCTTGGCGAAGTCCATGCTGTCGTGCGGGCTCATGCCGACACCTCCTCGATCTGATCGGATTGGGCGGCGATCGCATCGGCGGCCCGGACGGCGGAGGCCAACGCGATCCCCTCGCCGGACTTCTCCTGCCAGCGGGTCGCCCCGGCGAGGATGCCGCCGGCGGCGTAGAGGTTGCCGTAGACCGGGCCGGCGTCGCCCACCGGCCGCATCGCCTCGTCGACGCGGACGCCGACGGTGAACAGCGGCTGCGCCGGACCCCAGTAGTCACCGTGGACCAGCGGCCCGTCCGGCACTGCCAGCGGCAGGCCGAACACCGTTTCGGTGACCGTGCCGTAAGAGTCCAGCGCCAGGGCGCCACTCTCGAAACCACCGGTGGCAAGGACGAACGAGTCGGCGGCGAAGCGCCGGTCGCGTCCGGCGACGTGCAGGGTGATCGCGGCCACTCCTGCGCCGCCGCTCTCGAAGCCGACCACCTTGCTGCCCGGGATGTAGCGCACCCCGGACGCCTTGGCGGTGGCGATCAGCGAGCGGTTCAGCCGCATCCCCGGCACGGCCGGCGGTTGCAGCGGGATCTCGAACACCGGACGACCGAGCCGCTTCTCCAGGTCGAGCCAGGCGTTCGGGTCATCGAGACCCAGCACCGCCGGCAGCCCGACCGTCTCGCCGTCGGCCAGGTGCGGGGCGAGCGCGGTCGCGAACCGCTGCCGGTAGGACGGGTCGTCGAAGGACCGCGCGTAGGTGAGGCCGGACGAATCCACCTCACCAGGCCGCGCCGGGAAGTCCAGGACGATCGACCGCGCGGTCAGGCGTCCGCCACCGGGAAGGTCGGTCCGGGCCAGGTTTTCGGCCACCAGTTGCGGGTAGAAGTCCTTGAGTTGCTTCAACCCGACCAGGACGAACCGGGCGCCCTCGACGCACTGCCCGGCCACCATCGACGGGGACGCCAGCGCGGTCGGCCGGACGGCGCCAATGGCGGTCGGCAACTGGTAGTTCGCGGCCGGATCGCCGACCAGCAATTCCTCACCGACCAACTCGGCCAAGAACTCCACGCCCGTCCGGACGCTGGCCGCGTCCAGGTAGGCGTACGGGTGGTCGGGGTGGGCCGCGGCGAAACTCGGCAGGGCGTCCAGCGGCCGGGTGACCCGCTCGGGGTCGTAGCCGAGGATGTCCACGCTGCCCTGGGATAGCTGCAGGCCGCCGGTGCCCTTGGCGATCAGCGTGACCCGCTCGCCCGATCGGGCCAGCCGGATCGCCGCGACCAGGCCGGCCACCCCGGCGCCGATGACGATGGTGCTCATACCGTCACCCCTTCCTCTGCGGGCAGGTGCTCGACGTCGAGCGTCCCCTGGAAGATCCAGTTGTCGAGCGCGGTCTGGCGGACCTGGTCGCCGTAGAGGATGGGCCAGATCCCGATCCACCGGTTCTTCAGGAACAGCCGGGTCAGTCCGGTGGCCCGCTCGACGTCGATGTGCCCCTCCGCCAGCGCGACGCCGGTCGCCCGAGTCGAGCAGAAGCCGCCCTGACAAGGGCCCATGCCGAGGCGAAGCTGGCGCCGCAGGTCGTCGAAGGAGCCCTTCGGTTGCTCGTGCAGCGCCTTCACGAACATCGAGCGGCTCATCAACTCGCACTCGCAGAGGATCTGATCGGCGTCGCGATCCTCCTCGCGATCGTGCAGGCGATGGGTGATCACGTAGTTCTTGCCGGTCTCCGACCCGGGGATCGCCTCCTGCGCCGTCCGGCAGGGACGGGTCTCGCCAAGCTGCTCGCACATGCGGTCGACCACGTGCTCGGCCATCAGCCGGTAGGTGGTCAGCTTGCCGCCGGCGATGGTCAGCAGGCCCTTCAGGCCGTCCCGCTCGGCGTGGTCGAGCACCGACATGCCGCGGCTCATGTGCCGGGTGTCCTGGGAACCGACCCGCGAATCCTTCACCAGCGGACGCGCCCCGGCCCAGGCGTGGATCGCCCGAGCCTGGCGGAAACCTGGGACCAGGAGCTCGCCGCAGTCGAGCATCTGCTGGACCTCGTCCCAGCTGATCTCCAGCTTGTCCGGATCCTCGGCCTTCTGGTCGGTCGTCCCGATGATGCACACCGTGTGCACCGGGACGAGGATGTCGCCGTCGGCCGGGTAGGTCAGCCGGTTGATCACCGAGTTGGTCAGCCGGTGGTTCATGGCGATCATGATTCCTGCGCCGGGCACCACCTCGACGTCGTGACAGCCGGCCATCGCGGCCACCTGGCCGCCCCACGCCGCGGCGCAGTTGATCACGAACCGGCAGTCGATCCGGACCTCCTCGCCGGTCTTGTCGTCGATGCACACCACCCGGGCGACGGTGTCGCCGTCGCGCTCGATTCGGACGACCCGGTGGTAGGTGAGCACCTGGCCGCCGTGGGCGATGGCGGAGCGGGCCGCACCCCAGACCAGCTGCCAGCCGTCCACCGACCCGTCCTCGACCTTGAACGCTCGGCTGATCTTGGAGTTCACCCGCGGCTCCGCCCGGAGCACCTCGGCGACGCTGACCTCCTCGAACGGCACCTGGGTCTCCGCGGCGCCCTTCGCCCAGTCGTCGCCCCAGGCGGGGTCGTCGACCGGGGTGGCCACGAAGTAGCCTCCGGTGGTTTCGATCGCGGAGGCCTGGATCCGGGTCAAGATGGCGTTCTCCTGCGCGCACTCGGTGGCCGAGTGCGGGTCGGAGACCACGTAGCGGCCGCCGGAGTGCAGCAGGCCGTGGAAGCGGCCCGAGGTGCCTTGGCCGAGGTCGACCCGGTCGACCAGGATCGTCCGGTAGCCGCGCATCGCCACGTCCCGGACGACGCCGGCGCCGGTCGAGCCACCTCCGATCACCACGACGTCGGTAGTGAGGGTCTTCACCGGAGCCTCCGATCGGGTCTGGGCCACGCTGCGCAAGCCGTTTGGCGGTTGTGCCTCAGGCTATGCAGCGTTGGCCGGTGGCGCACAGATCACTGTGGCTTTTCGGCCAAAGGTGCAGCCGCGATTCGGGCCCCTCGCACGTTCGTTCACCCGGGGTGCACGCATGCTCAGCGATTAGATCCGGGAGAGGACCGCCCGGGCTGTGCCCTCGTCGATCACCAGGTCGGTGGCCACCCTCGCCCGCAGGGCGCCGATCAGCGCCGGTGCCCGGGAGGGGTCGGCGATCACGCAGATCCGCCGCGGCACCCGCTGCAACTCGGCCGGGGTGAGGCCGGTGGCTCGCTGGTTATGGTCGATGTCGGCGTAGGAGCCGTCCTCGCGCAGCAGGACGGTGCAGACGTCGCCCACCACCCCGTCGGCGGCCAGTTGATCCATGTCGATGTCGTCGAGGTAGCCGGCCGTGTAGACGTGCGAGGGCACCTTGCCTTGGAGGCAACCGACGCCGAAGATCGCCACGTCGAGGCGCTCCAGCAGCCGCAGCACGTTCTGTACCGATCGTTCCCGCCACATTGCCTGCTTGGTCTCGGAGAAGTCGAAGAAGGCGGGCACCGGAAACAGCACCACCCGGGCGTCGTAGGCGTCCCCGATCGCCTGCAGAATCTCCCCGATGTAGGGGATGCCGGACGAGCGCTGATTGGCTCCGCCGTTGATCTGGACCACGGTGGCTCCGATCAGTGGGCGGCGCTGCAGGTGGCGGACCACATGGGAGAGCGTGACCCCCCAGGCCACCCCGACCAGTTGGTGATCGTCCACCACTTCGCTGAGCAGCCGCCCAGCCAGCCGGGCAACCTGATCGAAGCGGAAGCTCTCCGAGGCGCTGTCGCGGACCGCGACCACGTGCACCCGAATGCCGAACAGATCGGCCAACTGGCGGGCCATCGGCGATTGCGAGCCGCTGTGATCGGAGAGGCTGATCCGCACCAAACCGGTCTCCCGGGCGTCCTTCAACAGCCGCGACACCGTCGAGCGGGAGAGCCCTAACTGCCGCGCGATCCCCTCCATGGTCTCGCCCTGCACGTAGTAGCGGGAGGCCGCCTGATACATCTCGTCGTAGCGCTCGTTCACCCCGTCACCTTCCCCCTGCACGTTCGTGCACACATCTAGCGCATCCGTTCAGGACTTGGCAACACTTGGGATTGCGAGGCCTTGCGGCGGTGCCGTCGAGGGGGTCCGCGCGAAGGATCGGGAGAAGCAAAGGAGCCTGGGATGAATCCTGCCGATTCGTCAAAGGCCCGCTCCGCCTCCCGCTCCAAAGGGTTGCATCCTGAAACAATCTCGAATCGCGGACGGTAATCGCCGGACGCGGTTCCAACCTGTGCGTCCTCGGACGCCCAAGAGACACCCAACCCGGGTGTCGGAAAGTGAGCCATCGTGACTTCACTCGGCACGATCTTCCTCTCCGAGGTGGTGGGCACGGCGATGCTGCTGCTCCTCGGTGGAGGCGTTGTCGCCAACAACATCCTTCCCAGGAACAAGGGCGCGGGTACCGGCTTCCTGCACGTGAACTGGGGCTGGGCGATCGCGGTCTTCGCGGGCGTCCTCGTCGCCTACAAGTCCGGCGGGCACCTGAACCCGGCCGTGACCCTGGGCGTCGTCGCCTCGGGCGCCAAGGAGTTCGTCCCCGGCATTCCGGTCGACGCCATGTCGATCCTCACCTACATCGCCGCCCAGTTCGTCGGGGCCTTCATCGGTGCCGTGCTGTGCTGGCTGGCCTACAAGCGTCAGTTCGACGAGGACGCCCCCGAGGGCGTCAAGCTGGGTGTCTTCTCCACCGGTCCTGAGATCCGCGACACGGTGTGGAACCTGATGACCGAGATCCTCGGCACCTTCGTCCTGGTGTTCGTCGTCATGGCCGCCGGCCACTGGGGCGACTCGGCCACCAAGACCCCGGGCGGCCTCGGCTGGCTCGGCGCCCTGGGCGTCGCGCTCCTGGTCCTCGGCATCGGCGCCTCCCTCGGTGGCCCGACCGGCTACGCCATCAACCCGGCTCGTGACCTCGGCCCGCGCATTGCGCACGCCGTGCTCCCGATCCCCAACAAGGGTTCCTCCGACTGGGCCTACTCCTGGATTCCGGTCGTCGGCCCGATCATCGGCGGCGTTCTCGCCGGCCTGCTGAGCGGCGTCCTGCTGCCCAAGTGATCTGACCCATGGGATGGGCTGGACGGAAAGCCACCGTCCAGCCCGTCTCCCAAAACAACCCTCCGACAATGAAGTGGAAGGAAACCATGGCTGACAAGTACATCCTGGCGATTGACCAGGGAACCACGAGCTCCCGGGCAATCGTGTTCAATCACGAGGGTCGCATCGTCGGCTCCGGACAAAAGGAGCACGAGCAGATCTTCCCGAAGGCGGGTTGGGTCGAGCACAACGCCATCGAGATCTGGGACAACATCCGCGACTGCGTCGCCCTGGCCCTGGCCGACGCCTCGGTCAACAAGGACAACATCGCGGCCGTCGGTGTCACCAACCAGCGCGAGACCACGCTGGTCTGGAACAAGGAGACCGGCCAGCCCGTCTACAACGCGATCGTCTGGCAGGACACTCGGACCGCCAAGATCGTTGACGAGTTGGGCGGCGGCGACCAGAACAAGTACAAGGCCAAGGTGGGCCTGCCGCTGGCGACCTACTTCTCCGGTCCCAAGGTCAAGTGGGTGCTCGACAACGTCGAGGGTGCCCGTGCCGATGCCGAGGCGGGGAAGCTCGTCATGGGCAACATGGACACCTGGGTGATCTGGAACCTGACCGGCGGGGTCGACGGCGGCGTCCACGTGACCGATGTCACCAACGCCTCCCGCACCATGCTGATGGACCTCGAGACCCTGTCTTGGGACGAGGGCATCGCGGCCGACATGGGCATCCCGATGTCGATGCTGCCCGCGATCAAGTCGTCGTCGGAGGTCTACGGCCACGGCCGCGAGGCCGGTCTGCTCAGCGGCGTCCCGATCGCCGGTGACCTGGGCGACCAGCAGGCGGCGACCTTCGGCCAGGCGGCGTTCGAGCCGGGCATGGCGAAGAACACCTACGGCACCGGCTGCTTCATGATCATGAACACCGGCGAGGAGATCGTCCCGTCGAAGAACGGCCTGCTGACCACCGTCTGCTACAAGATCGGTGATCACAAGCCGATCTACGCACTTGAGGGCTCGATCGCGGTCACCGGTTCGCTGGTGCAGTGGCTGCGCGACAACCTGAAGATGTTCGCCTCCGCCCCCGAGGTTGAGGAGCTCGCCAAGCAGGTCGAGGACAACGGCGGCGTCTACGTCGTCCCGGCGTTCTCGGGTCTGTTCGCCCCGTACTGGAAGTCCGACGCCCGCGGCGCGATCGTCGGCCTGACCCGCTACGTCAACCGCAACCACATCGCCCGGGCCGTCCTGGAGGCCACCGCCTTCCAGACCCGTGAGGTGCTGGACGCCATGGAGGCCGACTCCGGCGTGAAGCTCGCCGAGCTGAAGGTTGACGGCGGCATGACCATGAACGACACCCTGATGCAGTTCCAGGCGGACATGGTCGGCGTGCCGGTCGTCCGTCCGGTGGTGGCCGAGACCACGGCGCTGGGCGCGGCTTACGCGGCCGGCATCGCGGTGGGTTACTGGAACGGCGAGCAGGACGTCATCGACAACTGGGCCGAGGACAAGCGCTGGGAGCCGTCGATGGACGAGGACGAGCGCGCGCGTCTCTACCGCCAGTGGAAGAAGGCCGTCACCCGGACCTTCGACTGGGTGGACGAGGACGTCAAGGAGTGAGTTCCACCTCACCTCTGAACTGACAGCGCCGCCGGGGTCATCCCGGCGGCGCTGCCGCGTCTCGGGGTCGGGGTGGCGGCGCTGTGGCGTCGGGGGTGGCCGGGCGGTGCTGTTGTGTTCGGAGCCGGCCCCTCGCCGACACCCCTTGCAGCCCGGCGCCCACGCATCCCTCGCCGTTGGGGCACGGCGCCCGCCGCCCCCTCCTCGGGGGGGCACGATGCCCACCTAACGTGCTCGCCACGCCGGGGTGTCTCGGCGTGTCCTGCCCCTTAGGTGGGCGTCGTGGGTTGTTTGCCGGTGGGTCGGTCTGGCGCCGCTGTCGCGTCCGGGGGTGCACGACGGGGACGACGCCGAGACCGGTGGCGGCCACCCTTGCTGGCCCGACGCCCGCCACCTCCCGCCTTTGGGGCCCACCAGCTTCCTAATTGGGGACGGCGCCCACCTAACGTGCGCGACACGCCGGGTGTGTCGGCGTGTCCTGCTGCTTAGGTGGGCGGGGTGGGTTGTTTGCCGTGCGTGGCGGGCGCGCCGTGAGGTTGTTGCCGGTGCGAGGTGGGCGGGGGCGGTGAAGTCACGCGAGGCGAGGGTTGGACGCCGGGCGGGCCAGTCTTGCTCTGGCTGCAATGGAGACGTCCTGGACGAGAACTGCGGAATCCGAAGGACTCGGGCCTCTTCACCGACGGAGTCCTTTGCCTTAGCCTCGCTTCATGGCTGACATCGACCGTCCACGGCTGGCTGATCTGCTGGCCGCCGAGCAGCAGGAGTACCTGGCGAGGAACCCGCGCAGCCAGGCGCTCTATCAGCAGGCGGGCAACCTGTTCGGGCGCGTCCCGATGACCTGGATGAACATGTGGGCCGGCGGCTTTCCGCTCTACCTCGACCACGCCCAGGGCAACCGGATCACCGACGTGGACGGCCATACCTACGTAGATTTCGCCCTCGGCGACACCGGGGCGATGGCGGGACACTCACCGCAGGCGACGGTGAAGGCGGTCCGGCACCGGATGGAGGACCTCGGCGGGGTGACCACCATGCTGCCCACGCCGGACGCCCAGTGGGTTGGCCAAGAGCTGACCCGCCGCTTCGGGCTGCCGCTGTGGAGTTTCACGCTCTCGGCGACCGAGGCCAACCGCTGGGCCGTCCGGCTGGCCCGGCTGGCCACCGGGAAGAGCAAGATCCTGGTCTTCGGTTACTGCTACCACGGCTCGGTGGACGAGACGTTCGCCCTGCCTGGACCCGACGGGACAACCGTGTCTCGGCCGGGCAACGTGGCGCCCCCGGTACCGCTCGACCAGACCACCCGCGCCGCCACCTGGAACGACCTGGCGTCGGTGGAGGAGCAGTTGCGGCACGGCGACGTCGCGGCGATTCTGACCGAGCCGGCGCTGACCAACATCGGCATCGTGCTGCCGGAACCGGGCTTCCTGGAGGGTCTGCGCGAGCTGGCCACCCGCTACGGGCCGCTGCTGATGATCGACGAAACTCACACCTTCTCGGCGGGGTGGGGTGGGGCAACCCACGCCTGGGGGCTACGGCCGGACATCTTCGTGATCGGCAAGTCGATCGGCGGCGGCATCCCCTGCGGCGCCTACGGCATCAGCGAGGCGGTGGCGGCCGCGATCACCCGGCACACCGACGCGGGCGACGCCGACATCGTCGATGTCGGCGGGGTAGGGGGCACCCTGGCCGGGAACGCGCTCTCCACGGCGGCGATGCGAGCCACCCTGGCCGAGGTCCTCACGCCGGAGGCTTTCGAGCGAATGGTGGCCTTGGCGACCCGGTTCACCGCCGGCGTCCAGGCCACGCTGGACGAGTTCGACGTGCCCTGGTCGATCAGCCAACTCGGGGCTCGGGCCGAGTATCGGTTCGTCCGTCCCGCCCCGCGCTCGGGGGAGGAGTCGGCCGCGGCCGCGGACGAGGAGCTGGACGCCTACCTGCACCTCGCCACCTGCAACCGCGGCCTCCTGATGACGCCCTTCCACAACATGGCGCTGATGTGCCCCGAGACCACCGCCGACGACGTGGACCGGCACACGGCGGTCTTCCGGGACGTGGTGCGGGCACTGTTTGAGTAAGCCGGCGTCCAATGTTGGATGTTTCGTGGTACTCGACGAAAGATCCAACATCGAGGGCGTCAGATGTCGAAGTCGTCGTCCAGCAACTCGGGGGTTTCGACCCATAGCGGCGTTTCCAGCTTGAGTGGACGATCCACCTGGGGGTCGGGATCAACACCGACCGCCCGCCGGGCCTCGATCTCATCGGCGAGCGCTTCGCGGAGCCGAGCAGCGACGCCCTCGGGCAGCGGCAGGACGGGAGCAGCGCGCAGGAAATCGCTGACGGCGGCCTCAGCGGCGGTCATCGAATCTCCTTCAACACCTGGTGATATCTGGTTGGACGAGGGCTGCTCGGGTTCGGTTCCCATCAGGTCACCTCCGCCCACAGGTCTTTGACCAGCGGCGCCAGCTTGGCTCGTCCCCGGGCGCACCGGCTCTTGATCGTCCCGGTCGCGCAGCCCAGCATCGCAGCCGCCTGGTCCACCGAGTAGCCCTCGATGTCCACCAACACCAGCGCCGCCCGCTGGTCGGCGCTGAGGTGGGAGAGCGCTGCCGCCACTTCATCGCGGACGGTGGCGGCCACCGCGGCGTCGGCCGGATCGTCGGGAGCGATCAACTGCCGCGCCTGGTGATGGTCGGTCGGCGGCAGCTCGGTGGGTGGATGGGCCCGGGCGCGCCGGAGTTGGTCGAGGCAGGAGTTCACCACGATCCGGTGCAGCCAGGTGGTCACGGCCGCCTGCCCGCGGAACCCGGACGCTCGCCGGAACGCGGAGATCATCGCATCCTGCAGGGCGTCGGCGGCCGCCTCGGGGTCGCGCATGATCCGCACCGCCACCGACCACAGCCGGTCCTGATGGCGGGCGAACAGCTCGCCGAACGCCTCGTCGTCCCCGGCGACGTGGGCGGCCAGCAACTCGGCATCGGACCTCATCAGCGCACCTCGAGGGTGCTGATGCCGCCCTGGAAGTAGCTGCCGACCTCGGGGGGGAGCGAGGTCAGGTAGACCAGCAGGTAACGGCTGGTCAGTGGTTGGGCCGGGGTGAGGGTGACCTTTCCGGTGGCGGCGTCCAGCGTGGCGACCACCCGCCAGTCGGCCTGGGACCGGACGGGCTTGGCCTTCGGGTTGTCCTCGACCGGCACCCGCAGTTCCACGGTGGTCCCGGTCCCGATCAGGCCGACCTGGACGCTGCTCACCGGCTTGGCGCTGCCCAGGTCGATCACCAGCCCAACCCCCGGCTTGAGGCCGCCGAGCTTCGGGTTGGCCCGGTAGCGCTCGGTGGTCCAGGACGAGGCGGGGTCGGCGTCGATGGCCCGCTTGGCGAGCCGGGCGTTCTCGCGTCCACTGCCGCCGTCGGCGACCGGATCGAAGTCCTCGACCGACACGATCTTCACCACGGCGGGGGCGGACGAGGTAACTGCGGTCGGTGCCGGGCGGGACAACACCTGGCTGGTGGCCACCCAGACGATCGCACCGGCCAGCAGCAGGCAGAACAGCGACAGCGCGGCGATCATCAGCCAGCGCGGCCGCTGGGGGGTCAGCCCCAACGGGATGCCCGGCGGCGTGGCCGGGGCGTTCGCCTTGGGTGGGGGTGGCGGCACCGGCGTGAACGGCGCGGTGCCCTCGCCCTCGTCCGGATCGTCGGGGGGCAGCAGCCAGTCGGCGGTTTCGTCGTCCGGGGTGGCCTGGCTGACCGGGACGGCGCTGGTCAGCATCGCCGGACGGGCCGGGGTCGGGGTGAGCGCGGAGGTGAGCGGCGCCGGCCGGAACTGCTCGATCGGCATCTTCAGCCGGCGCTCCAGGTCGTGGGCGGCGCTGGCCTGACCGAGCACCTCGTTGAGAATCCGGACGATCCGCTGGGCGCTGTCGACCCGCGACGCCCGGTTGCGGGGAACCGGGTTGAGGATCCGGTCGCAGAGGGCGTCCAGCGGCCGGGAGACCCCCTGCTTGACTTGGCCGGGGGTGAATAGCCGACCCGAGTCGGCCGGGGCGGCCTTCAGGCCGTAGCGCTGGCCGCCGGGCCAGCGAGTGACCAGACAGGCGTAGAGCAGCTTGCCCAGCGAGAACACGTCGAGGTCCTCGGGGTCGATGTCGGCCTCGGGATCGGTCAGCCCCGCCTCGACCAACAGGCCGACGATTTTCACGTTCCCGGTGGCGGTGAGCACCACGGTGTCCGGGTTCAGCCGCTCGTGGAACATCCCCCGGGCGTGCACGCCGCTGATCGCGTCGGCGACCTCACGGATCACCCAGGCCGCCTGCAGCCCGGTCAACGGGCCGCTCTGCAACAACGTTTCCAGTGACAACCCGGGCGCGTACTCGTAGACGATGTAGGCGCCGAAGTCGCTGTCGGTCGGGCCGTGGTCGGACGCCCGCCCGGCGTCCAGCACCCGAAGGAAGCGGGAGTCGGTAGCGCCCGCCGCGCGGCGGGCCAGGTCAAGCAGCGAGCCGGCCCGCTCGTCCGCCACCGGCAGCACGTGCATCAGCACGCTGCGGGAGAGCCGTTGGTCGAAGGCCCGCCAGGTGAGTCGCGCACCGCGGACCGCCAGCAGTTCGTCCAGCCGGTAGCGGTCGACCAGGATCTGTCCGGCCTCCACCCGCGGCAATTGCGGGTCGTCCGGCATCTCCAGCAGCGCGGCGTGCCCGTCGTCGGGGTCGGGGTAGGCCAGCAGCGCGTCCCGGGTCGGCGAGATCTGGGAGAGCAGCCCGACCGGCGTCCCCGGGTCAGTCGGTTCGGCGACCTCGCCGGCGTCCAGGCCGGCCGTCGCTTTTCCCGGTGCCTCGTCGGTGTCCGAGGGGCCGCGCCGGCGCAGCACCTGCAGCAGGTCATTGGCTGCGTCGATCTTCATCCGCTTGGCGGCGAAGAAGAAGGCGAGCACGGCGACCAGCGACGCCAGCGACAGGCCGATGATCTGCAGCAGCACCGAGGAGAAGCGGCTGAACGCCCAGGCGATCAACCCGGCGGCGACGGCTGCCGGAACGGACGCGTACAGCACCCTGCGGAGATGCTCCATGAGCGGGGCGCCGGACAGGGTCGGCAGCGCCTTTTTCAACCATCGGTGGGACAGCCAGCAACCGACGAAGTAGGACAGGGAGTAGCTCAGCGCCAACCGCGGCGCCACCGTCGCCGGGTCGTTCCAGGGCAGGACGAAGGCCAGCGCCAGCAGCGCGTTCAGCCCGGAGATCACCACCTGGATCCAGAACGGAATCCGGGTCTCCTCCATCGCGTAGAAGCCGCGCAGGTAGAGGTACTGGATGGTGTACGGGACCAGGCCGATCGCGAACGCCATCAACGTCCAGGCGACGAAGTGCGCGTCGTCGGCACCGCGGCCGTGACCGAACGCCAGTCGGGCGATGGGATCTGCCAGCACGAGCAGGCCGAGCGACCCCGGGAGCAGGAACGTGCTGGCCAGTTCAACAGCGCGGCTGGTTTCCTTCTCCACCCCGCGCAGGTCACCGGCGGCCGCCATCCGGGACGCCGACGGCAGCATCGCGGTGGCCAGGGCGACGGTCAGAAGTGAGTGCGGCAGGATCCAGATCAGGTAGGCGTTCTGGTAGACGTTCCCGCCGGCGCCCGTCCCGTCGACCACCGCCGAGGTGGCCAGGTTCCAGACCACGGTCTGGGCGGCCATGGTGAGGGCGGTGTAGCCGAGCATCCACTTGGCCACGTGGAAGGTCCGGCCGAGCCCGGTGCCCTTGAGATCCCAGCGCGGCTTGTAGTGGAAGCCGACCTGCCTCAGGTAGGGGATCAGGATCAGGGTCTGGACGAGGATGCCGACCGTCGAGCCCAAACCCAGCAACCACATCTGCCCGGATGTGAAGGGCGCGGCCGTGCTGCCCGCGGTGCCCCAGACGGCCACGTAGCCGGCCAGCACCAGGATCTGGATCACGTTGTTGGCGATCGGCGCCCACATCATCGGCCCGAACCGGTCACGCGCGTTGAGCACCTGGCCGATCAGGAAGAAGGCCCCGTAGAAGAAGATCTGGGGCATGGTCAGGTAGGTCAGGAAGGTCAGCGACGCGTAGTGGTCGGCCAGCGCCGGCGTCCGCCACTGGCTGTTCGTCCAGAGCATCAACGCCAGCGGCGTGGCCAGGGTCATCAGGGCGGCGACCAGCGCCAGCGCCGCCAGGAAGGCGGTCATGATCCGGTTCACGAAGGCCTGGCCGGCGTCGGCGTCGTTCTTGATCGCCCGGACGATCTGCGGCACCAGCACGGTGTTCAGGGCACCCCCGGCGAACAACATGTAGAGGGTGTTGGGGATCAAGGTGGCGGTGCCGAACATCTCCACCTGCCGGCTGCCGTTGCCCAGCACGAACGCCAGCAGGATCGCCCGGGCGAAGCCGAGGATCCGGCTCACCATCGTCCCGGACGCCATGATTGCGGTGGCGTTGACCAGGCGGCGGCCGGCCTGGTGGCCCTCCGTCGCGGCGGCCGGGGGATCGTCGGACTGGCGGTGATGGTCCTCGTCGGACCCCGCGTCGACCTGCTGATCGTCGCTCTCCGATCGACCCTCGAGGGGGGAAGGTTCGGCGTCCGGGGCCCAGATTTCCTCACCGGTCGGGGCCGCCCCAGCGTCGGTGCCGTCCACCGGGGCAGGCACGTCGAGCCGGTCCGGTTCGTCCGGGCCCGTGCTCATGCGTCCTCCTCGGTGGCTGTGCGGCGAACCTGGCGAATCCGCCAGGCGGTGGCTCCGACCAAAACGATGCCCGAGCTGATCACGATGATCCACCCGATCATGCCCAACTCGGTGACGTCGACGGTGATCCGCTGTGATGGGGTGATCCGGCGGCCGGATTCGGTGACCACGTGCGCGGAGATGTTGACCAGCCCGTTGGTGCTCGCTTCCGGGCGGACGTTGAGGGTTAGGCTTTGCCCTGGGCCGACCGTGACCAAGGCCGACGGCGGGATCGCCAGCCGCTGCGGGTTCTCCGAGACCATGATCACCCGGACGCGGATCGCCTCGGTCAAACCGTTGGTCACCGACACCGGGAACTCGTTGGTCCGTGACGACATCACCACCCGCGAGCTGACGTCCAGTTGCACTTTGGAACTGATCGCGGCCCGCCCGGCGAGGGCGTCGAGCTGCCGCAGGTAGCCACGGGCGGCTGCGGCGTCGGGCCACGAGCCGCTGGCCGCGCGGGTCAGATCAGAGCCGACCAGCGGGGTCAACTCCGACGCCGGCGACAGCTCCGCGTAGGTCACCAGGTCGCCCGCCAGCCCGCGGATCGCTCGGAAATGGTCGGGGGGCAGAACCTGCACGTCGGCCGGCGGCGTGTAGGTCGGGACGCCGTCGCGGGGCTGGGTCAAGACGGTGCGCAGCGACCGCGGCGCCAGCCAGCGGCCACGCGCCCGATTGCTGGCGGCGAGGGCGTCCAGGCTGTCGATCAGCCGCAGTTGCGAACCGGCGATCACCGCTTCGGCGAGCAGCCGTTGGGCCCGCTGCACCGGGCCGGACTCGCTCCCCGGGCCGGCTGCGGTGAGGTCGGCGGCACGCAGCACCCGGACGCCACCCGATCCCCGGGCGACGACCGGGCCGGTGCCGGCTGAGGTGGTGAGCATCGCGGCGGCTCCGGACCGCGCCAGGTATTTGACCACGGCGGCGTCGGCGACGCCCCCGCGGGGCAGGACGACCACGGGCAACGGATCCAGGTCCGCGGCGGCGGTGGCGGCTACGGCTCGGGCCAGCACTTCGGGATCCTTGGCCCGGGAGGCGCCGAGGACGTCCGGGTTGGCGAACAGGCTGGCGGCTCCGCCACCCAGGCTGGTCAGTTTGTCGAACCGGGCCAGCCAGGACGCGGCGGCGGCGGCTCCAGTGCCCGGGACGGTGTTCTGGCCGTCCACCACCCGGTAGCCGTCGGCCAGGTCCTCCACCTCGTCCAGCAGCGAGGGGTCGATCAGCCACGAGTTGCCGGACGCCTCCGCGGCGGTCAGCAGGCCGTCCAGTCGGCCGTCCAGTTCGATCGCCAGGTGATCGTCGGCGAAGAGGTTCGGGGCCAGCTTGCTCGGCGCCGAGCTGAGCACCACCACGTTGGTCAGTGGCACCGGCTCCTTTGCGGGGACCGCGACCAGGGTGCGGGCGCGTCCGATGGTCGCGTAGTTGCTGGAGGCGTCCGGGGTGCCGAGGACCTGGACGCCGCACAGGTAGGCCGCGCCGCGGGTGGTGAACCCGAGGTCGGCCAGCGTGGCCCGGACCACGAACTCGTCGCTGTTGCCAGGGTCCAGCGGTTCGGTGGAGGAGGTGATCTTGAAGTAGTGGTCGGGCTTGGCCGCCAACCGCTCACCCCAGGGCACGGTGGTCCCGGACGACACCGCGGCCAACACTCCGGGGTCCCGGATCGGGTCACGAGAGCGCCAGAGCATCACGTGCACGCCGAAGGCGGGCTGGGCCCCGTTGTTGGTCACCCGGCCGGTAAGGACCAGTTCGTCCTTGGGACCGGTGCCGGTGAGCCGAAGGTCGAGCAGTTCGACCGCCACCGTGACGTTGGCGTGGGCCGGGGTGATCGGGGCACCGAGGAAGATCAGCAACGCCGCCACGACGCAGGCAACCAGCCTGGCCAGGGGGGTTCGCTTCACCAGCACATCCTAGGGCTGGGGTCGCGGGCACCCGTGGAGCGGGCCGCCGGGTCGTCCAGCCCGCCCAGGGCGATCCCCCGGGTGCCCGGCCTTGCGCCAAAATCTCGGCGTCTGGGGCGTCGGATGCTGCTGACAGCGATGGGGGTCCGGCATGACCGAGATCTTGGTGCGCACCTCCGGCAGACCGGCGTCGGCTGGGGCGAGGACCGGCCCGGGTACCTACGGGGTCGCGGCCCTGGGGTCTCGGCGAAAATCTCGGCGTCTGGGGCGTCGGAGGCTGCTGACAGCGATGGGGGTCCGCCATGACCGAGATCTTGGTGCGCACCTCCGCCCTACCGGCGTCGTTGGGGCGGCGGACCGGACCGCCGGCCGCCGGTAAAGTGGCCCGACGTGTCCTCCCTGACCCCCGCCCAGCAGCAGGCGCTGCGGGACGTCCGCGACGCCTCGCCGGCGGTGCGTCGCCTGAGCGGGCTGTTCGCCGAGGCGGGGCACGAGCTGTACCTAGTCGGCGGACCGGTCCGCGACGCCCTGCTCGGACGGATCGGCAACGACCTGGACTTCACCACCTCGGCCCGCCCGGACGAGATCGAGCGGCTGCTACGGCAGGTGTCGCCGATGGTGTGGGACATCGGCCGCGACTTCGGGACGATCGGGTGCGCGGTCGACGAGGAGGCCCCGGACCAGGCCGAGGGCACCCGGCGGCTGGTGATCGAGGTCACCACGTTCCGCTCCGACGCCTACTCCTCCGACTCCCGCAAACCCGCGGTGCAGTTCGGCGACTACCTGGCCGGCGACCTGATCCGGCGCGATTTCACGGTCAACGCGATGGCGATGGCGTTGCCGTCTGGTGAGTTGCTGGACCCGTTTGGCGGCGTGGCCGACCTCGACGCCCGACTGATCCGGACGCCGTCCACCCCCGAGTTGTCGTTCTCCGACGACCCGCTGCGGATGATGCGGGCCGCGCGTTTCGCCGCCCAACTGGGCTTCCGTCCGGCGCCCGAGGTGGTGGCGGCGATGATCGACATGGCGCCGCGAATCGAGATCGTCTCGGCGGAGCGGGTGCGTGACGAGCTGGCCAAGCTGCTGCTCAGCCCCGAGCCGAGGGTCGGACTGGACCTGCTGGTCCGGACGGGCCTGGCCGAGATCGTCCTGCCCGAACTGCCGGCGCTGGCCATGGAACGTGACGAGCACAACCGTCACAAGGACGTCTACCAGCACTCGCTGACCGTGCTCGACCAGGCGATCGAGCTGGAGTGGCGGCTCGGCGGACCGGACCTGATCAACCGGCTGGCCGCACTGCTGCACGACATCGGCAAGCCGAAGACCCGGCGGTTCGAGGCCGGCGGCAAGGTGTCCTTCCACCACCACGACGTGGTCGGGGCGAAGCTGGCCACCAAGCGCCTGACCGCGTTGAAGTTCCCCGGCGAGGTGGTCAAGGCGGTGGCCAAGCTGATCGAGCTGCATCTGCGCTTCCACGGCTACGCCGACGCCGACTGGACCGATGCGGCCGTCCGCCGCTACGTCCGGGATGCCGGCGATCAATTGGAGCGGCTGCACATCCTGACCCGCAGCGACTGCACCACCCGCAACGCCCGCAAGGCCAACCGGTTGGCCACGGCCTACGAGCAGCTCGAGCACCGGATCGACGTCCTGGCCGAGCAGGAGGAGTTGGACGCGCTGCGCCCCGACCTGGACGGCACCCAGATCATGGCGATCCTGGGGATTCGGCCCGGCCGGGACGTGGGGCGGGCCTACAAGTTCCTGCTGGAGAAGCGGATCGAGGACGGACCGCTCGGTGAGCAGGCGGCCCGGGAGGCGCTGCTGGCCTGGTGGGACGAGCAGGGCTGAGCCACCTGCGCTGACCCTGCGCCCCACCGCAGCCTTCGGGCGCGTTCCGTCCTTTCTGGCCCGACCCGGCGCAGGTCGGCGACAATGCCGCACAACGGCCGCGCGGCGCGACCGGCCACTGAGAAGCAATTGCGCCACTCGGCCGATGCCGACAGGCTGGGGCCGAGCCGTCGAAGGGAACCTGCCGATGTTCAAGAAGCTGCTGGTCGCCAACCGGGGCGAGATCGCGGTCCGCGCCTTCCGGGCCGCCACCGAACTCGGCATCCCCACGGTGGCGGTGTTTCCGTTCGAGGATCGCCTCGCCGAATATCGCTTGAAGGCGGACGAGTCGTACCAGATCGGCGAGGTGGGCCACCCGGTCCGGGCTTACCTGGACGTGCCGGGCATCATCCACGCCGCCCTGGAAGCCGGCGCCGACGCGATCTACCCGGGTTACGGCTTCCTCTCCGAGAACCCCGACCTGGCCCAGGCCTGCGAGGACAACGGCATCACCTTCGTCGGCCCGCACCACAGCATCCTCGAGCTGACCGGCAACAAGGCCCGGGCCATCGCCGCCGCCCGCGAAGCGGGGCTGCCCACCCTCAACGGGTCCGACCCCTCCGACGACATCCCCACGCTGATCGCCGCGGCCGATCAGATCGGGTTCCCGGTCTTCGTCAAGGCCGTCTCCGGGGGTGGCGGACGAGGGATGCGGCGGGTGGAGACGCCCGACCGGCTGGAGGCCGCCCTCAACGAAGCCATGCGCGAGGCGGACGCCGCCTTCGGCGACCCGCGGCTGTACCTGGAGGAGGCCGTGGTCAGCCCGCGGCATATCGAGGTGCAGATCCTGGCCGACACCGGCGGCAACGTGATCCACCTCTTCGAGCGTGACTGCTCGGTCCAGCGGCGGCACCAGAAGGTGGTCGAACTGGCCCCCGCGCCCAACCTCGACCCGGCGCTGCGCGACCAGATCTGCGCCGACGCGGTGAAGTTCGCCCGCTCCATCAACTACCGCAACGCCGGGACGGTGGAGTTCCTGCTAGGCGTCGACGGCCGCTACCGGTTCATCGAGATGAACCCGCGGATCCAGGTCGAACACACGGTCACCGAGGAGGTCACCGATGTCGACCTGGTGTCGTCCCAGATCAGGATCGCCGGCGGCGAGACCCTGGCCGAGCTCGGCCTCACCCAGGACTCGATCACCATTCGAGGTGCCGCCCTGCAGTGCCGGGTGACCACCGAGGACCCGTCCAACGGCTTCCGCCCCGACACCGGCAAGATCTCGGTCTACCGTTCGCCCGGCGGCGCCGGCGTCCGGCTGGACGGGGGCGTGGTGTTCTCTGGCAGCGAGGTCAGCGCTCACTTTGACTCGATGCTGGTCAAGCTGACCTGCCGCGGCCGTGACCTCAAAACGGCCGCTCGCCGCGCCTACCGGGCGCTGACCGAGTTCCGGATCCGCGGGGTGTCGACCAACATCCCGTTCCTGGAGGCGGTGATCTCCGATCCGGACTTCCTTTCCGGCCGGGCGACCACGTCCTTCATCGACGAGCGACCGCAACTGCTCAACCACCGGATCCCGGCCGATCGCGGGACGAAGCTGCTCACCTACCTGGCCGGGATCGCGGTGAACAAGCCGTTCGGCGAGCCCCGGACCTCCCTGATCGCCCGGGACAAGCTGCCGGTGCTGCCCAAGTCCGTGCTGGCCGCGGCCCCGCCGGCCGGCTCGCGGCAGCGGCTGCTGACCGAGGGCCCCGAGCGATTCGCCCAGGCACTGCGGGCCCAGACCTCGGTGGCGGTCACCGACACCACCTTCCGCGACGCCCACCAGTCGCTGCTGGCCACCCGGGTTCGGACCCGCGACCTGCTGCACGTCGCCCCGTACGTGGCCCGGATGCTGCCGCAACTGTTCTCGATGGAGTCGTGGGGCGGGGCCACCTTCGACGTGGCGCTGCGCTTCCTGAAGGAAGACCCCTGGGAGCGGCTGGCCGCGTTCAGCGAGGCGATGCCGAACATCCCCCAACAGATGCTGCTGCGCGGCCGCAACACCGTCGGCTACACCCCCTACCCGCTCAAGGTGACCCAGGCGTTCGTCCACGAGGCCGCCCGGACCGGGGTGGACATCTTCCGGATCTTCGACGCCCTCAACAACGTCGACCAGATCCGTCCGGCGATCGAGGCGGTGCGGGAGACCGACCACGCCGTCGCCGAGGCGGCGATCTGTTACACGGGCAACATGACCAGCCCGGACGAAACCCTCTACACCCTCGATTACTACCTCCGGTTCGCCGAGCAGTTGGTCGAGGCCGGGGCGCACATCCTGGCGATCAAGGACATGGCCGGGCTGCTCCGGGCGCCGGCAGCGGCCCAGTTGGTGGCGGCGCTGCGGGCGAACTTCGACCTGCCGGTGCACCTGCACACCCACGACACCGCCGGGGGCCAGCTCGGCACCCTGCTGGCGGCGATCATCGCCGGGGTGGATGCGGTGGACGTGGCGTCCGCGGCCTGGGCGGGTACCACCTCGCAGGTGTCGATGTCGGCGCTGATCGCAGCCACCGAGGGCACCGAGCGGCCGACCGACCTCTCCCTGCAGGCGGCCACCGACCTCGAGCCGTACTTCGAGGCGGTCCGCCGGCTCTACGGGCCGTTCGAGTCCGGGCTGCCCGGGCCGACCGGCCGGGTCTACCTGCACGAGATCCCGGGGGGTCAGTTGTCGAATCTCCGCCAGCAGGCCACCGCGCTCGGCCTGGGCCACCGGTTCGAGGCGATCGAGGACATGTACGCCGCGTCCAACCGGATCCTGGGCAACATCATCAAGGTGACCCCCTCGTCCAAGGTGGTCGGTGACCTGGCCCTGGCCCTGGTCGGGCAGAACATCGACCCGGCCGACTTCGAGGCGAACCCGAGCAAGTACGACATCCCCGACTCGGTGATCGGCTTCCTCAACGGCGACCTGGGCGACCCGCCCGGCGGCTGGCCCGAGCCGTTCCGGTCGAAGGCGCTGCAGGGCCGGGTGACCAAGCCGGTCGAGACCGAGTTGTCGGACGAGGACGCCGCCGCCCTGGACGCCGAGCCGCGCCGGACGCTGAACCGACTCCTCTTCCCCGGCCCGACCCGCGACTACGAGGACGCCGTTGAGGAGTTCTCGGAGCTGTCGGTGCTGTCCACCCGGGAGTTCCTGCATGGGCTGCGGGTCAGCCAGGAGCACGAGGTGGAGATCGAGCGCGGCAAGAAGCTGCTGCTGACCATGGAAGCCATCGGGGAACCGGACGAGCGCGGGATGCGCCAGGTGGTCTGCGGGATCAACGGCCAGCTACGGGTGGTGTCGGTCCGCGACGAGTCGGTGAAGTCGACCGTGGCGCTGGCCGAGCGGGCCGATGCCGCCAACCCGGGCCACGTCCCGGCACCGTTCGCGGGCGTGGTCACGCTCACCGTCGAGGTCGGCCAGGAGGTGGCCCAGGGCGACCCGGTGGCCACCATCGAGGCGATGAAGATGGAGGCCTCGATCACCGCCGCCCGGGCCGGGACGGTGCAGCGGCTGGCGATCGGCCACGCCCAGGCCGTTGAGGGTGGCGACCTGCTGCTGGTGATCGGCTAGGGGCCAAGCACCGGCGGTCGCCCGACCCCGGGGCCGCCGGGTTGCCCTCTGACGCCGCCGTCGGCCACTTCCCGCGTCGCTGTGAGGCGGGGAGACTCACCAAAATCTCGGTGCTGGAGACCCGGGGAGGGCCGGAGCGTCTCGCCGAGCCCCCAGCGCCGAGATTTTTGCGGGGACCGGCCCGAGCCACGGCCGCAACGCGTGGTCTGATCGCCCGTCAGCGGGCGGGCAGCCGCCGCCGGGCCTTGTCGTAGCGGTCGAGGACGACGTCGACCACCGCCGGATCCGCCCCCAGGGGTTGGGTGATCACGTCGGCCCCGGAGGAGAGGAGGGTGTCGTGGAAGAACCCCGGCGCCAGCAGGTAGGACGCCACCAGCACCCGGGCCGCGCCGGCCGCCCGGGCGGCCGCGACCGCATCCCCGACCAGGGGACGAGCACTGGCGCCGAACCCGATGGTGACCGGCCCGGGCCACAACACCCTGAGGTCATCGGCGACCGCCGCCACGTCCAGCGCGGACTCGGGGCGACTGGATCCCGCCGCGGCCAACACCACCGCGTCGCCGGGTCGGCCGCCGGCTTGATGCAACCGGGTCAGCAGCAACTCCACCAACCGGGGGTGCGGCCCCAGCGGGCCGGCCGATACCGCCCTGGCCGCGGAGGCGACCGCCCGGGCCACGTCCACCCCGACGTGGTAGCCGCCGGCGAACAGGGTGGGGACGACCACGCAGGGCTGTCCTTGGGCCTCCACGTCGGCGACCACCTGGTCGATGGTGGGGTGCTGGACGTCGACGAACCCCAGCCGCACGTCGAGTCCTGGCCGCCGCCGGCGAAGGGCGGGGACGAGGGACCCCACGGTCGTCCGGCCGGCCGGGCTGCGGGTGCCGTGAGCGCAGAGCACCAGGACCGGGCTCATGGCGCCACCGCCGGCGTCCCGACCCGGAGCCGGTAGCCGCGCTTGACCACCGTCTCGATCAGTTCTCGGCTGCCCAGCGCTTCCCGCAGCCGGGCCACCGCGACCTCTGCGGCGTGCGGGGTCACCCCGACCCCGGGCAGCCCGTCCGCCAGGTCTTCGCGGGTGACCACCGATCCGCCGGCCTCGGCCAGCAGCCGCAGCACCGACGCCGTCGCCGTGGTCAGGGGGATGGGTCGCCCGTCCAGCCGCGCGTGGGCGCGGCCGATCGACAGGGGTCCGCAGACTGTGGCCAGCTCGGCCCGGGCCGAGCCCAACTCCACCACCATGGTGCGAACCAAGGACCCGAGCCGCCACCGGTCCGGCACCAGCGGTTCGATCCCGACGGCCCGCAGCGGGGCCGCGGTGACCGGCCCGACCGCGGCCGCCAGCACCGAATCCGAGTTCAGCGCGGCCAGCACCTCGTCCAGCCGTCCGGAGCTCTCGGCGACCTCGAGGAAGGCGGCGACCGCCGGGGCGGCGGTGAAGACCACCGCGTCCACCTGCCGCGCGGCCACCAGGTCGACCGCCCGGACGACCAGGGCCGGGTCCGGCGGTGGTCCCCAGCGGTAGACAACCAGCGGAATCACCGTTGCGCCGGCCTCGACCAGTTGCTCGTCCAGACCATCGGCGCCGGAGCCGTGGTGCTGGACGGCCACGGTGAGGCCCGCGACCCCCTCCGACAACAGCAGTTCGGCGATCTCGGCGGTGGTCTCGGACGGCGCCACCCAATCCGGGGTGAGCTGGGCCGCCTGGATCGCGCCCAGCGCCTTCGGGCCGCGGGCGATGATCCGCGACGCGGCCAGGGTTTCCAGCAGCGCCGGGGCGAGGCCGACCGCGTCCGACGCCTCGATCCAGCCGCGCAGACCCACCCCGGTGGTCACCACCACCACGTCGGGACGAGCGTCGATCACCGTCCGGGTGGCGGCCAGCAGGGCCGCATCGTCCACGTGCGGGACGATGCTCAGCACCGGAGCCTGGATCACCTCAGCACCCCGGCGCTGCAGAGCGGCGCCGAGCTCGGCGGCCCGCCGGTGCGCGGTGAGCAGCACCCGGCAGCCGGCCAACTGATCGGTGGCGAAGTCCATGAGTGAAAAGGTCCTCAGGAGGCCTTCTCCTCGACGGGACGGGCCGCGGCCTCCCGATCGCCCAGCAGCACCACGCCGTCCACCACGCTGACCGCCCAGGTGCCGAGAGACGCCGGGACGTCACCCAGCGCCTCGCCGGTGCGCAGATCGAACGCCTGCTTGTACAACGGCGACTGCAGGGTCGGGATCTCCTCGCCGTCGCGCAGCACGCTGCCGACGATGCCGCGGGCCATCACATTGGCCCCGGAGAACGGATCGTGCTGCCCGACCGCGAACACCCGCTCGTCGGTCAGCCGGACGATCACCACCTGATCGGCGCCGGCCAGCGCCGCCACCGGCCGCTCCGGCAACAGCGCGGCCACCTCGATGATCGGCTCCATCAGCGTTCTCCCTCCTGGCGTCCGGGCATGCCCAGCAGCACCGGTTGCCGGGGCGTCCCGTCCGGTCCCACCACCTCGACCGTCCCGGACGACAGCTCGTCCGGGGTCGCCGGACGCCGCTGGCCGCGTTCGTACACGTAGGCCAGATCGGCGTCGGCCACCTCGGGGGCGTTCACGAACGAGGTGAACCGGGCCAGCTTGACCGGGTCGTCCAGCACGTCGCGCCACTCGTCGGAGTACGAGGTCACGTGCGCCGCCATCGCCTGGTCGAGGTCGGCGGCGATGCCCAGGGAATCGTCCAGGATCACCGCGCGGACGTGGTCGAGTCCGCCCTCGATCGCCTCCAGCCAGGGTGCGGTGCGCTGCAGCCGGTCGGCGGTGCGGATGTAGTACATGAAGAAGCGGTCGATCGTGCGGACCAGGGTTTCGGTGTCCAGCCCCTCGGCCAGCAGCACCGCATGACGCGGGGTGAAGCCGCCGTTGCCGCCGACGTAGAGGTTCCAGCCGGCCTCGGTGGCGATCACCCCGACGTCCTTGCTGCGGGCCTCGGCGCACTCGCGGGCACAGCCGGAGACGCCGAGCTTCAGCTTGTGGGGGGCCCGCAGGCCGCGGTAACGCAGTTCCAGCTCGATCGCCAGGCCGACCGAATCCTGCACCCCGTAGCGACACCAGGTGGACCCGACGCACGACTTCACGGTGCGTAGCGCCTTGCCGTAGGCGTGTCCGGACTCGAACCCGGCGTCCACCAGTCGCCGCCAGATTTCCGGCAGTTGCTCGATCCGGGCGCCGAAGAGGTCGATCCGCTGGCCACCGGTGATCTTGGTGTAGAGGCCGAAGTCTTGGGCCACCTGGCCGATCACGATCAGCTTGTCCGGGGTGATTTCACCGCCGGGGATCCGCGGCACCACCGAGTAGGTGCCGTCCTTTTGGATGTTGGCCAGGACGTGGTCGTTGGAGTCCTGCAGGGCGGCCTGTTCGCCGTCGAGGATGTGCCCGTTGCCCAGGCTGGCCAGGATCGAGGCGATGGTCGGCTTGCAGATGTCGCAGCCGCGGCCGCGGCCGTGCCGCTCGACGATCTCGCTGAACGAGGTGAGTCCGGTCACCCGGACGACGTTGAACAGCTCGGCGCGGGTCAGGTCGAAGTGCTCGCACAGCGCCCGGTTCACGGTGATGCCGGCCTTGACCTGCTCGGCGATCATCAGCTGCTTGACCAGCGGAACGCAGGAGCCGCAGCTCGTCCCGGCCTTGGTGCACTTCTTCAGCTCGCCCAACTCGCAGACCCCGTCCCGGACGGCGCAGCGGATCGCGCCGGCGGTGACGTTGTTGCAGGAGCAGACCGCGACATCGTCGGGCAGTTCGGCGTCCGCGCCGGGCGACGCGCCTTCGGGCAGCAGGAAGGACGCCGGGTCGGTGCCCAGCGGCCGACCCACCATCGGCCGTAGCCGGGAGTAGGCCGAGGCGTCGCCGACCAGGATGCCGCCGCGCAAGGTGACGGCATCGTCGGAGAGGACCAGCTTCTTGTAGACGCCGGCCACCGGGTCGGCGTAGGTCACCTCCAGTGAACCGGGTTCGGTGGCGAAGGCGTCGCCGAAGGAGGCCACGTCCACGCCCAGCAACTTCAGCTTGGTGGAGAGGTCGGCGCCGGTGAAGGTGGCCTCGCCCCCGAGCAGCCGGTCGGCGACGATTTCGGCCATGTCGTAGCCGGGTCCGACCAGACCCCAGACGCGTCCCTGGATGCAGGCCACCTCACCGATCGCCCAGACCGCAGGGTCGCTGGTGCGGCAGGCGTCGTCGACGATCACGCCGCCGCGCTCACCCACCGGCAGCCCGGACGAGCGGGCCAGCTCGTCGCGCGGCCGCACGCCGGTCGCGAAGACCACCACGTCGGCCTTGATCTTCTCGCCGTCGGCGAAGGTCATCGCGTCGACCAGCCCCTGACGGTGCCCGATCTTCGCGGTCGCGGTTGAGGTCCGAACGGTGACACCCAGCCCCTCGATCAGCCGGCGCAGCGCCTGGCCACCGCCGTCGTCCACCTGCAGCGGCATCAGCCGCGGGGCGAACTCGACCACCGTGGTGGCCACATTCAGGGCGGTGAGGGCACCGGCAGCCTCCAGGCCGAGCAGGCCTCCGCCGATCACCGCGCCACACAGCGGCCGGCCCAACTCCTCGGAGCGCCGCTCGACAAAGCCGCGCAGGGCGGCCACGTCGTCGATCGTCCGGTAGACGAAGCAGCCCCGGGTGTCCTTGCCCTCGACGGGGGGCACGGTCGCAAACGAGCCGGTGGCGAGCACCAACTGGTCATAGGGCAGTCGGCTGCCGTTGGCCAGGCTGACGATCCGGGCGTCCCGGTCGATGCCGGTGACCGGCGTGCCCTTGTGCAAGGTGACCAGCGGGTCCGACCACAGCGCCGGGTCGCCGAGCGACAGCGAGAGTGGGTCACGGCCGCTGAAGTAGGTGGTCAGGGCGACCCGGTCGTAGGGCGGACGCGGTTCCTCGGCGAGCACACTGACCCGCCAGGCGCCGGCGCTGTCGCGGTCGCGCAAGGCCTCGACGAGGCGATGGGCGACCATGCCGCCGCCGATCACGACGAGGTTCTGGGGTGAGTTCGGCATGGGATCCTCCGATTCGGGTGGGGGAGCGCCGTTGCCTGGGACTTCAGGCTAGGCAGGGTTTGTTTCGGGTGGTCGCGCTGCATGTTTCAGACGTGCGACGGCTCGGCTTGGTTCGACACCTCCCGGGACAGCAGCGACCGGACGGCGCCGAGGCAACCGCCGCAGCCGGTGGTGGCCCGGGTGGCGCAGGCCACCTCGGCAACGCTGTGGTGACCGGCGCGACAGGCCTCCTTGATCTGACCGGCGGTCACCCGGTTGCAGGTGCAGACGATCGCCTCGTCGGTGTCGCTGGGGACCAGCAGCGCCGCGGCCCCGGGCAGCAGCAGCAGCGCCGGGTCGTCCGGCACCGGGGTGCCGCGCTCGAAGGCCACGGTCAGGTCGGCCGCCACCGGACCGGCGCCGACCAGCACCGCGCCGACGATCCGGCGCCCTTCGATCGCCACCCGCAGGCTGCGCCGGGCCTGGTGGTCGACCAGGCTGATCACCCGGGCGTCCGCCTCGTCGGGAAGCTGACCGAGGGTGACGATGTCGAGGTTGGCGGCCTTCACCCGGACCACCTCGCCTGGGTGACGGGTGGACGCGGCTGCTTCCCCGGCGATGGCGGCGGCCAGCCGTCGCGCCTGGTCGTAGCCAGGAGCCAGCAGCCCCGGGCAGCCCTCGGGCGGTTGGGCGCAGTCGCCGATCGCGGCGACGGCCGGGTCGACCGGACTGCGAAGGTCGTCCCCGACCAGCACCCCACGGTCGACCGGCAGCCCGGCCTCACGAGCGAGGTCGACCCGCGGAGTCACCCCGACCGCCATCACCACCAGGTCGGCCGGCAACTCCTCGCCGTCGGCCAACCGGACCGCGCGGATCCGGCCGATCCCGTCGCAGACCAGCGATTGGGGACGGTGACCGTTCACCAGCCGAAGCCCAATGTCGGCCATCGCCCCCTGGGCGACGTGCGCCGAACCACCGTCCAGTTGCCGATCCAGGGTGTGCGGACCGGCGTGCACCACGGTCACCGCCAGCCCCCGCGCGGTGAGCCCGACGGCCGCCTCGACCCCGAGCAGTCCGCCCCCGATCACCACCGCCCGGGTGGCGCCGCGGGAGGCGCGCAGGATGGCGCGGCAGTCGTCCAGGGTGCGCAGCGGGTGGACGCCTGGCGGCAGTTCGTCGTCACCGCCGAGCCCGGGGATCCTGGCGGCGGCCCCGGTGGCCAGGACGAGCAGGTCGTAGGGGTGTTCGTCCCCGGCCGCGTCGATCACGGTTCGGCGCGGCCGGTCGATCCGGACGGCCGCTCGGCCACGGTGGACGGTGACCGAAGCGGGGGCGTCCGGCAGGGTCAGCGACGCCAGTTCGACCTCGCCAGAGAGCACCTCGGCCAGCAGCAGCCGGTTGTAGGGAGCGTGGCACTCCTCGGCCAGCACGGTGACGCTGGTCGGCAGCGGCGGAGACTGGCGTTGCAACTCGTCCAGGAAACGGGCGGCCACCATGCCGTGACCGATCACCACGATTCGTTCAGGCAGCGTCATGGCAAACCCCCTGGTCAGCGGCTGGTTCGACGAGGGCGACCCGGACCGCGCAGACCTTGACCTCCGGCATCCCGCTGATCGGGTCGGTGGTCGGATTGGTCACCGCGTTGGCGCACTCGGCGTCGGGGTAATGGAACGGCATGAACACCACCTCGGGGCGAAGGTCGGGGCTGATCCGGGCCGGGGCGACACAGCGTCCCCGCACCGAGGTGACCTCGACCTGGTCGCCTTCGGCGATGCCGAGGAAGGTGGCGGTGTTCGGGTGCAGCTGGACGAACGCGGTCGGCTCGGCGTCGGTCAACTCGACCACCCGCCGGGTTTGCGCGCCGGACTGGTAGTGGTCCATCACCCGTCCGGTGATCAGGTAGAGCGGGGCGTCCGGCCGGACGTCATCGGCGACCGCGGTGGACCGGACCGGGAACATCTGGGCGCGGCCGTCCTCGGTGGCGAAGCGATCCAGGAACACCCGGGGGGTGCCGGGATGCCGGTCGCTGGGGCAGGGCCAGTAGAGAGCCTCGCCGGCGTCTAGCCGATCCCAGCTGATCCCGGCGTAGTCAGCCAGACCCCCGGCCGAGGCCCGGCGCAACTCTTCGAAGACCGCCCGCGGATCGGTGGGGAAGGTCGAGGGCGCGTCCAACCGGGCGGCCAGTTCGTGCCACACCTCGAGTTCGCTGCGCACACCCACGGGGGGCGCGGCGGCGGCACGGCGACGGATCACCCGTCCCTCTAGCGAGGTCATAGTGCCCTCCTCCTCGGCCCACTGGGTGATCGGCAGCACCACATCGGCCAGCCGGGCGGTCTCCGACGGGACGAAGTCGCAGACCACCAGCAGGTCGAGGGCCCGAAGTCGCTCGGTCAGCCCGACCGCATCCGGCACGCTGACCACGACGTTGGAGCCATGGACGAACAGGGCGCGGAGGCCGTCCGGCTGGCCGAGGCGGTTGAGCAGTTGGATCGCCGGGACGCCCGGGCCCGGGATGGTGTCGGCGGGCACTCCCCAGACCGCGGCCACGTGCTCGCGGGCGGCTGGGTTGCTGATCGAGCGGTAGCCGGGAAGTTGGTCGGCCTTCTGCCCGTGCTCGCGGCCGCCCTGGCCGTTGCCCTGCCCGGTCAGGCAGCCGTAGCCGCTGCCCTCTCGTCCGGGAAGGCCGAGGGCCAGCGCCAGGTTGATTGCGGCCGTGACGGTGTCGGTGCCGTGGGCGTGCTGCTCGGCGCCGCGGCCGGTCAACACGTAGGCGCCCGGCCCGCCGGCGACCGGCGACGCAGCGGCCAGCAGCGCGCCGGCCCGGCGCAGGTCCGCGGCCGGAACCCCGGTCAGGCGTTCGACCCGCTCCGGCCAGTACTCGGCCACGCTGCGGCGGACCTCGTCCAGCCCGGTGACCCGCTCGTCCAGGAAGGCGGTGTCGGCGTGACCCGAGGCCAGGACCCAGTGCAGCAGCCCCAGCAGGACGATCAGGTCGGTGCCGGGCAGCGGTTGAAGGTGCAGGCCGGCGCCGTCGTCGGTGAGGGCCGCGGTCGGGGTGCGCCGCGGATCCACCACGATCAGGCCGCCGTGGCGACGGGCGCCGGTCAGATGCCGGACCATCGGCGGCATCGTCTCCGACGGGTTGCTGCCGAGCAGCAGGATCGTCCCCGCGCCGCCGAGGTCGGCCAGGGGAAAGGGCAGCCCGCGGTCGAGTCCGAAGGCGCGGTTGCCCGCTGCGGCGGCCGACGACATGCAGAAGCGGCCGTTGTAGTCGATGAACCGGGTGCCCAGCGCCAGCCGGGCGAACTTGCCCAGCAGGTAGGCCTTCTCGTTGGTCAGGCCGCCCCCGCCGAAGACGCCGATGCAGTCGCGCCCGGACTCGTCCTGCAGGCCTTTGACCCGGGTGACGATCAGTTCGAGCGCCTCGTCCCAGGACGCGGGTTGGAGGTCACCGGCGGCGTCGCGGATCAACGGGGTGGTGAGGCGGTCGGGGACGTCCAGCACCGCGGTGGACGTCCAGCCCTTGCGGCATAGGCCGCCGGCGTTGGTGGGGAAGTCCCGAGGGGTCACCACCAGCCCTGACCCGGCCGTGTCGGGCCGGGTCAGGGTCATCGCGCACTGCAGGGCGCAGTAGGGGCAATGGGTGGCGACCATGTCGTCCTCAGATGGCGTGCTGGGCGACGACGGCCCGAGGGTTGAGGTAGAAGGCCCAGGTGACAACGCCCATCACCAGGTAGGACCCGATGAAGATCCACAGCGCGGGGACGAGGCTGCCGGCCAGCGACACCGAGACCGCGAAGCCGCGGGGGATCAGGAAGCCGCCGAAGGCGCCGATCGCGCCGGCGATGCCGATGCAGCCAGCGGCCGCCCGACGAGCCTTGGCCAGGGCGTCGTCCCCCTGGCCGGCGGTGGCTCGGAAGACCGCCGGGATCATCCGGTAGATCGAGCCGTTGCCGACGCCGGTGAACACGAACAGGCCGAGGAACGAGGAGAAGAAGAGGGCGAAGTTGTGCGAGCCGAGCCCGACAATCGCCCCCCAGGCGCCCAGCGACATGGCGACGAACGAGATCACGGTGATCCAGGCGCCGCCGAAGCGGTCGGCCAGGATGCCGCCCACCGGCCGGGCGATGGAGCCGACCAGCGCGCCCATGAACGCCACCGACAGCGGCACCTCGGGGAACTGGCTCTTCAGCAGGGTCGGGAAGGCGCCCGAGTAGCCGATGAACGACCCGAAGGTGCCGATGTAGATGAAGGAGAGGATCCAGGTCTGCGGGTTGGTGGTGGCGGCGGCGTAGCCCTTGGGGTCGGCGCTGATGCCGTCGAGGTTGTCCATCCACCGCCAGGCGGCGACGGCGGCCAGCACGGCCAGCGGGATGAACATCAGCCCGGCCCGATCGAGGGCGATGCCGGAGCCGGTGAGGATCACCAGCGGCACCGCGAACTGAACCGCTGCCGTCCCGATGTTGCCGCCGGCGGCGTTGAGGCCGAGCGCCTTGCCCTTCTCGGCTTCGGGGTAGAAGAAGCTGATGTTGGCCATTGATGAGGCGAAGTTGCCGCCGCCGAATCCGGCCAGCGCGGCGATCGCCAGCAGAGCGCCGAACGGCAGTTGGGGGTTGTGCACGGCCCAGGCCAGGCCAACAGCCGGCAGCAGGAGCAGCAGGGCCGAGACGATCGTCCAGTTCCGGCCACCGAAGACGGGGACGGCGAAGGTGTAGGGGATGCGCAGGGTGGCGCCGACCAGGCTCGGCACGGACACCAGCCAGAACATCTGGTCGACGCTGAGCGCGAACCCGGAGCTGTTCAGCTGCGGGACGACGATGCTCCACAGCGCCCAGACGGCGAAACCGAGGAACTCAGCGAAGATCGACCAGCCCAGGTTCCGGCGGGCGATCGTCCGGCCTTCGGCTTGCCATTGGGCGGTGTTTTCGGGGTCCCAGTGCTCCAGCCAACGGCCGGGACGCTGGGACAAGGTGGTGGTCGAGGCGTCGGCGGTGACGGTCGTGGGTGATGACGGCGGGGCCATGATTGCTCCGTTCGGTCTGGGCGCGCCGGGATGCGTGCCGACCCCTGGACGCTACGAATCGCAGATGCGGTCGCCGTAACGTCCGCGTTCCGCCCGTGTGAAAGTCACTTCACCGCCCGCGCGGCGGCCCTGTGAGGACCGGCAGTCTCGTCCTGCGGGGGGCGGGGGTGGGCCTGGTCGCCACAATCTCGGTCGGGGCGGTGCCTTATCGTCCTGAGAGCGATTCGGAGCCGCTGGCACCGAGATTTTGGTGGCGAGTGGGCGAACCTGGACGGGGCGGAGGGGTCGGTTACCCTGCGTTCATCTTGGGCCGTCACGATCGGCGGCGAGAGGAGGTCGCCATGACCACAGTCCTGTTCGTCTGCGTCCACAACGCCGGGCGCTCCCAGATGGCCGCCGGCTACCTGCAGCACTTCGCCGGAGCGAGGGTGCGGGTGCTGTCAGCGGGGTCGGCGCCGGCCGACGCGGTGAACCCGGCCGCGATCGCGGTGATGCTCGAAGAGGGCATCGACCTGCGCGATGCCGAACCCAGCCGGCTGGACGTCGAGGACGTCCAAGCCGCCGACTATGTGATCACCATGGGCT
Organism: uncultured Micropruina sp.; assembly: GCA_964453585.1. Classification (GTDB taxonomy): domain Bacteria; phylum Actinomycetota; class Actinomycetes; order Propionibacteriales; family Propionibacteriaceae; genus Micropruina. Next base: position 39,256 of record CAYVOW010000002.1, on the reverse strand, counting down.
GCGGAGATGCCTGTCCGTACTTCCCGGGTAAGCAGTACCTGGACTGGGAACTCCCCGACCCCGCCGGGCGCGGCGTCGAGGCCGTCCGGCCGATTCGGGATCGGATCAAGGCGCTGGTGCTCGACCTGCTGGCCGAGATCGAGCGTCCCGCCGCCTGAGCGTCTCCCGAGCGGCCGCTTCGCTGAACCCGCGAACGCCTGACCCAGCCAGTCAAGCCGCCGGGTCTGATTCTTCAGCGAGCCAGCGCCATTACCCTGTGCGCATGCGCAGCCGCCTGCTCTGGCCCGACCTGGCCCGGGGGCATCGCCGTGGTCAGCATGCTGGTGGCCCACACGTCCCCGGTCGGCGGAATCTTCAACGTCAGCGAATACCTGACCGCGCCGCTGTTCGCGCTGCTGATCGGGGTGGGGTTGCGGCTGTCGTGGCGGAGTCATCGCGGTGGGCTGGCGCGGTTCTGGGTCCACCACGCCGTTCGCGGGCTGCTGTTGATCCCGCTCGGATCCTTCCTGCAAACCCTCTACGGCCAGATCGCCGTCGTCCTGCAGACCCTGGGCGTGCTGCTGATCCTGCTCGCGCCCGCCGCGAAGCTGGCCCGGCTGACGGGGGTCACCACCCTGGCCGCCGCGATGGCGGTGGTGGCTCCGCTGGTGATGACGGCGCTGCGTGACCTGACCGTGGCTGGCGGGCTCCCGGGTTGGCTGGTCCTGCTGCTGGACTGGGTGGCCACCGGCCAGCACTACCGGGCGTTGTCGTTCATGGTGTTCGGGCTGGTTGGAATCGCCCTGGTGATCGCGCTGGACGAGCGCCCCGACCTGGCCTCCGGGATGCGGGGCTTCGGGTCCGCAGCGGTGCTCGGCCTGACCGCCGGGGCGGTGTACTGGGGCGGCAAACAGTCCGGACTCGGCCACCCCTACAGCGGGACGACCCCCGAACTCGTCGGCGGCAGCGTGTTGGCGGCCGGCGTCGCGCTGGGATCGGCGTGGCTGGTGTCGGTGCTCGGGGACCGTGCCGGGCGCGTCCTGGAACCACTGATCGACACCGGACGGTTGGCGCTGAGCGCCTACACCCTGCAGATTCTGATCCTGGCGGTCTTGGAGGTGGCCGTCTTCAAGGGCGAGCGGGACGACCAGTGGTGGGTGCTCGGGTTGCTGATCGTGGCCTGCGTCGGGTTCAGTTGGGCCTGGTCGAGGCGGCTCGGGGTCGGACCGATGGAGCGGCTGCTCCGCCTCCCGGACGTCCTGTTGGCCAGCCGTTGAGAAACCTGGTGATCCGCCCCCAACCTTTCCGCCCGCCCACCGCGTTCTATCGGTGACCAGGGCACGAAGGAGTCGTTGAATGCAGGACGAGGCCAGCTTCACCGCATGGGCGCGCGAGCGTCAGCGGGGTCTGCTGCGCACCGCCTACCTGCTCACCGGCGACTCCGGCCGGGCCGAGGACCTCGTCCAGGAGGCCCTGGTCAAAGTGGCTCTGGGGTGGCGGCAGTTGTCCGGCGAGAACCCGGACGCCTACGCGCGGCAGATCCTCTACCGCGACCAGGTGTCGTGGTGGCGGCGTCGCAGCAACAGCGAACGCCCGGTGGAGTTCCTGCCCGAACGGGGACGCAACGACACCGGGCCGGAGACTCGGATGCTGGTGATCGACGCGCTGAGCCGGTTGTCGGCGAGGCAGCGGCAGGTGCTGGTCCTGCGCTACTTCGAAGACGCCTCCGAGAAGGAGTGCGCCGAGATTCTGGGCCTCTCGCTCGGGACGGTTAAGCGAGCCACCCATGACGCCATCGCGGCCCTGCGGGTGAAGGCGCCAGAACTGGCGGAGTTGTGGAGCGAGGTGTGACATGTCGGACGACGATCTGCGCCGGCTGTTGAGTGATGCGGCGGACTATGCGCCGGAGCGGGATCTGATCGGAGGCGCCGTTCGCAGCGCCGATCGACGGCGGGCGGTCGGCCGGGCCGTGTCGGTTGCCGCGGTGTCGGTGGCGGCCGTGCTGATGGGTGCCTTCGTGGTGAACCTCAACGGCAACGCCCAACTCGGCGTTCCGGCGACGGCGCCGGGCAGCCCAACCCCGACCATGCCCCCGACTCAGACGCCCTCGGCCTCGCCCACGTCGGCCGCCACCACCGCACCCCCACCGAGCCCGCAGGTGGACGAAACCCGGTCGCCCACCCCCCAGCCGATCACGACGACAACCCTGGCCAATCCAACGATGCCGGTGGCCTTCCCGATCCCGAACGAGGCCGCCTTCCGGCAGGCCGACTTCGACCGCAAGCTGACCCGCTTCCTGGACAGCGGCGACTACCCGCGCACGGCAACCGCGATGGGACTCACCTGCAACCTCAACCGCCCCGACGCCTTGGAGCCGATCGCCGGACGCGGCTGGTGGTGGCTGCAGAACCCGAAGGTGATGCGGTCGTTCGGGGTCGAGCTGAATATCACCGGATGGAGCGACGCCTCGCATGCGCTTGCCGAACTCAAGAACGACACCGGGCAGTGCACCTATGGCGGGCCGTACACCGTGATCGAGTCGAAACCCGACCGCTACCTGTTCCGGCTCGGGACCGGCGCCAAGGCGGTGATCGCGATCGAACGTGTCAACAACGTGCTGGTCGCCGTGACCGTCACACCGGGCCCGGACGACTCCAAGGCGACGGTCCAGTCCGAAGCCGAGCGGCTGCTCCAAATCGCGGTGCAGCGCGCCTACCTGACCGGGTTGGACAAGGCGTCCTGAGCGCAGCCGGGGCTGAGCCTGCCACGCGTCAGGCGTCCGGCGGTGTCGTGTGGCCGCCCACTTCTCGGTGTCTGGGGCTGGGCATCGATCTCAGGCCGATGGCCCCGTCCTGAGACCGCGAACTTGGCGAAGCCAAGCCCCCCGGGCTACCCGCCGGGCCGGAACGCCGACCCCATCGCCGCCAGGGCGCCGTCGGCCACCGGCAGTGCGCCGGCCTTGACCGCCTCCACCAGGGTGGCGTGGTCGGCCTCGGTCTGGTCGGCGTAGAGCCGGGCGAAGCTGGTGAACGCCGCCGCGGCCTCGTCCCCGGTGCCCAGGTAGCCGGCGATCATCGACGCCCCGGACGTCCGGGCGTGGCCCTTGGCCAGCAGGTGTCCGACGATGCCGGCGTAGTCGGCCAGGGCGATCGCGGACATGGAATCCAGCGGCACGGTGCCCTTCATGTTGCGGAACTGCCGGACGTAGTACTGGTTGCCCTGGACGGTGGTCCAGCCGAGCAGCGGGTCGGACACCGTCTGCAGCGCCTGCTGGTACTCGACGACCCGCTGGCCCTGGTGGCTGTGCCAGGCGCTCTCGCCGTGGACGAACCGGGCCAGCACCGAGCGCCGAGCCTGCTTCAACTGCAGGAAGAGCACGTCGTCGGGGCCGGACCCTTCCAGCAGGGCCACATAGGCGCGCAGGCCCACCGACCCCACCCCGACCACCTTGTGAGCGATGTCGACCAGGGAGTATCCGGCGACCACCCGGCGCCAGTGCGGAGCCAAGGTGGTCAGGTACTCGTCCAGCCCCTCCGCCAGCGCCTCATACTCGTCGCCCTCGACGGCGGTGATCAACGGGGGCTCGGCGACGATGTGGCGGCGGCCGTCGGTTTCGGCGGTGAACCGGGGCAGCGCCCGGTCCGAGGTGCGCTTGCGAGCAGTCTTCGCGGCCCGGGCGATCTCGTCGCGCAGGGTCTGCTCGGTGGCGGTCTCGTGCAGCCGCTCCACATCCAGCCGGTTGAACGAGCGGGCCAACAGCGGCTGCTCGGCGAGGAAGGCGACCTCGTCCCGATAGGCGTGGACGCAGCTGTCCACGGCGGACGCCATCGCCTCTTCGGAGTGGCCGTTCTCGCGTCCAGCCACCCAGACGCTGGCGGTCAGCCGCCGCAGGTCCCACTCCCAGCAGCCCGGGTGGGCCTCGTCGAAGTCGTTCAGGTCGATCACCTGCTCGCCCTCGGGCGAGCGGTAGAAGCCGAAGTTGCCTAGGTGGGAGTCGCCGCAGGTGACCGGGGTGATCCCGGTCGAGGGCAGGGACGCCACGTCGGCGGCCATCACCACGGCGGTCCCGCGCAGGAACGCGTACGGCGAGGAGATCATCCGGCCGACCCGGATCGGCACCAGCCGATCCACCCGGCCGGCGTGGGAGAACTGGATCAGCCCGATTGGGTCGAGCCGGGCCGAGGTCGCCTCCCACCGGCCCAATGACTCCAGGGGCACCTTGTCGCGTAGCGCGCGGCCGAGGGCGAAGCGCTCCTCGCGGGTGGTTCCGGACTCGCGCACCGAGCTGAACGCGCGCGAGTCCGCACTGGCCAAGACGACGTGGCGCTCGCTCATGGCCCGAGTATTCCGACCCGACTAGGGGGCCCGCCAGAGTGGATCGCGGCCAATGAACGCGATCAGCCGCTGTTGCGGGGTTGCGTCCGGCCCGGTGGGTTGCCGGAGGCCGAACTGGCCGGACGCTCGGATCTGCTCCTCTGATGCCTCCATCCCGAGCAGGTCCTCGACGATGGCCGGGTCGAGGGTGTCGTCCTGACCGGAGGCTCGGGCTAGGTCCCAGGTGTGCATGAACACGTCGGCGGTGTACAAGCGGGTCAGGGTGTCGCCCAGCGGCGCAGCGCCGAAGTAGGGGTGGGTGAACTCCTCACCGGCCCTTGTCTCAAGGAGCTCCCGGACGGCCGCGTCCTGGGTGCGCCAGGCGGCGACCGGGTCGTCCGCCCCGCCGGTGGGAATCTCGATGCCACCCGCGGCCAGGAACCCCGGCAGCCAGGTGGTCAGGTGGCCGACCACGTCCCTGGCCTGCCACTCCTTGACCGGGGTGGGCGCGTCCCAATCGGAGACGCCGTCGACGACCGCGGAGAAGCGCTCAGCGATCGGCGGGTAGTCAGAGACGTCCATCTGCCAACAACCGATCGAGCTTGGCGTACCCTTCGTTGACGCCGGACTCCATCCCGGATGCCATCCAGGCGTCGCGGCCCTCGAAGCTGTCGGTGAGCGATTCGGCGATCAGGCGGGTGGTGCCGTCGCCGAGGTCGATGAAGGTGAGGGTCTCCAGGGCGACGTCGTCGGGCATCCCCTCCCAGGCGAAGGTCTGCACGATCCGCGCCGGCGTCACGCGGTGGAAGCTGCCGAAGAACCGCTGGTCGCCATCGGTGAACCGCCAACTGCCGCCGGTTCGGGCGTCCCAGTGGTCGATCACGATCTGCGAGGAGTTCGGGCCGACCCAGGCGGCGTAGAGCCCCGGGTCGGTGTGGGCCCGGAACAACTGCTCGGGGGTGGCCCGGAAGACCCGGGTGGTCCGGATCAGCGGGACGCGGGGGTCCGCTTCGATGGTGGCCGCCATGGTGCTCCTGTCGACGGGTCGACTTCTTCCCCCAAACCTATGCCCCTTGGCCGCGATGGTGCCGTGGCCGGAGCCTCCGACCCACGGCCGCTGCCAAGAACTCGGCAATCTGGGGTGGGCATTGTCCTGGAGTGGATGCCGCCCCTGAAACACCGAGAAGTTGGCGGCGACGGCCGCGGGCTCGGGAGCGGAAGGGTAGAACCCGCGTGTCAACCGGGTGGATCAGTCGAGTGGTTCAGTGGGGTGGATCAGTCGAGTGGTTCAGTCGGGTGGATCAGTCGGGTGGATCAGTCGGGTGGATCAGTCGGACCCGCGGCGGTGGGAGCGCGGCGGATCGTGAACCGGCCGGCCCAGCCGGAAGACCGCCAGCGCCTGGCGCTGCACCTTCGTCGCAGCCAGCCAAGACTGGATGGCCCTGGCGCTCCTGGGGGAGTCGATCAACTGGCTCAGCGGATGTACCGAGAGGCCCACTCGGGCGGCCGCCAGCCAGCAGCGCAGCAGCCAGCGCCCGGCATCAGCGGTGCGCTCGGGGGTGGCCTGAACCTCGGCTGACTGATGCAGGACGACCACGGTGCCGCGCTTCGCGATGTGCCCGAGGGTGGCCATCAGCCGCGGCCCGCCGATTCTGGACAGCACCGCCCAACTGGGTGCTGACAAGGCGAGACGCAGCAGTCCGGCGACCGGCAGGGGCAAGCCGAGGCATTCGGCGTTAAGGCCGTCGCGGCGATAGGCCGGGTCGAGTACGTCCAGCCGAAGCCAGCGCCGCAACTCGGCGACCTGCTCGGGGGACGAGTAGCTCCACCGGTCGGCCGCGGGTAGCCAACGCTTCGCGTACCGATCCGGGAGCACCGACAGTCGCACCCGGAGCCGGCCAGCCGCTCGGCCAGCAGGCCGACCTCGGCTTCGGTGACAAAGGGCTTGCGGTACGGCCCACGGGCGGTCCGCCGACCGACCAACTCGGCGCCGCCGTAGGTGGTCGACACCCCCGCGGTCCGGGTCAGCCTGGCGACCCGGTTGGCCCACGGGTCGACCGCCCACTCCACGGCCAGCCCAATACCGAGGTCCGCGGCGGCGATCACCACCGCCTCCACGAAGGCGCCGAGCGACAGCCACAGGTCGCGCCGGGTCGGATCGGACACCGGCAATTCACAAGCGGGGTCCCAACCAACGATCAGGGCGTCGCCGTCGGCGGCGAGGGTGCCCGGCTGCGTGTTGTGGGCGCTCGGCGCCCACTGCCACACGTCCCGCTGGGCCAGCACCTCGGCCGTCCAACTCATGACACGTCCCGGGCGAAGAAACAGGTGTCATGCAACGGCCGCCCGCCCATCCGGACGAACTGGGCGGACGACGCCGGGTTGTCCAGGCCGACCCAGGTGCTCCGCACCCGCCGGTAACCGCCGGCCCGAAGGTTTCGCAGGAGCTCGCGCGACAGCAGGGTGAGGTACCCCTGGCCCTGCGCCAACGGCAGCGTGCCCTTGATGATCGCCACCGCGTCGGTGCGGTAGCGGCCGCGGGTGGCCAGCAGCTTCAGCTGCTCCACCACACCGAGGCGTCCCCGGTTCGCGATCACGAAGTCACTGACGTCGGGGACGGCGAGGACGAACGCCACCGGCTCCCGGGCGCGGGTGAGGAAGAGCAGCAGCGACTCGTCCAGCAGGTAGCGCAGGCCGTCGGTGGCGAAGGCGAGGTCGCGCTCGGTGATCTGGGTGTAGTAGGGCAACTGCGCGAACGAGGCGTTGAGGATCCGCCGCAGCACCGGCAGTTGGCGGTCGAGGCGACGCCGGTCCGAGCGGCGGACCACCAACTGCTCCGCCGCCAGCCGGGTGTCGTCGAAGGCGAAGGTGGCGTCGGGGTCGAGGGCGGCGAGGTCGTCGGCGATCCAGGTCTGTCCCTCGAACACCGGACGACAGCCGGCGGCCCCGAAGGCGGCCGGGTAGGAGGGTGGATTCCAGGGCGAGTCGACGAATCCGCGCTGATCGAAGCCGGAGGTGATCACCCCGCCGGTCTGGTTCGGCAACAACGCCATCGGACCCATCAACTGGCGTCGTCCGGCCCGGCGGGCCTCGTCCTCTGTGCGATCAAGGAGCGCGGCCAGCACGTCCGGCTCGGTGAAGTCGGTGACCCCGAAGAGTTGGGTGGTGGCGTCCACCCGGGCGTCGAAGTGCGGGTTGTGGTGCAGGATCGTCCGGCCCACCACCTGGTCGCCGTCATGGGCGAGGTAGAACCGGACCGGCCCGAACCCGGCCTGGGGGTGGCGGCCGGTCCACCAGGCGCGCATCGTCGGCTCCAGGATCGGCACCGCCATCCGGGCGCGATGTTGAGCGTCGGAGGTCGCGAACAGGGCGCTGCCGGGGTCGACCCCGAACCGGACGAACTCCCGGAACTGCCGCCGGGTGACGACCTGCTCGACCCTCATCGGATCTCGCTGGCGGCGTCCTTCACCGGCCGCGGACGATCGTCGGTGGACAGCGGGGTGAAGTTCTCGATCAGACCCATCACGTCGCCCTCGGCCCGCCACGCACCGTTGGTGTAGCCGTCCGGCTCGGCGGTGAACAGCCTGATGTAGCCGGCCGTCCCGTTCTTGCGCGAGCGCGTGATCCACAGCATCAGCCGGCGGTGTTCGGGCGAGCGGGCGATGGTCAGCAGGTCGTCGCGGGACTCGAAGTAGGCGATCGTGCCCAGCACGAACGGCGGCTCCCAGTAGACGGTGTGCCAGCAGTAGCCGGGCATCGACTTCATCCGCGCCACCAGCGGCCGCCAGGTGCGCCACAGCCGCAGCCAGGCGATCGGGCCGGTGTAGCGGGTGGCGCCGGTGAACATCGCCCCGGCCTGCGCCAGCCGGGGGGCTCCGGAGAAGTTGCGGGTCCTCATGAGGCGGCCTTCCGCAGATAGACCTTCTTGATCTTCGAATGGCCGCCGGCGAACGGGCCGGTGCCGTAGTCGTGAACCTGGACGGTGATCTGGGTGGCCGACGGGTCCTCCTCAACCGACTGCCGGAAGTCCCGCGAGACGTTCATCAGGTGTTTCACGATGCCGTCGGCGCAGGTCGTGGCCAGGGTGGCGCGGTCGTCGTCGCTGAGGGACACCCCTTCCCGGGTGGCCACCTGGATCACCGGACGAGCGTCCAGGTCGCTGGTCTCCTCCAGGGTCAGGTGGAACCCCTCGATCTCGGACGCCCGCGGGTTGCCTTGGTAGAGGCCGTATTCGACGTCCTGGGGGTAGATGTTGGCGCCCATGAAGCTCACCGTGGAGTCGGCGCGTCCGTAGAGGACGAGCAGCGGCAGCCGCAGCTGATCGACCGCCTGGGCCGCCTCGAAGCCGGCCTGCAGTTCCGGATGGGCGGCCAGTTTGGTCACCAGCTCGGGGAAGGGCAGCAGGGCCGCCTCGTCGCCGATGTTGTAGCGCAGCTTCGGGCTGAGCACATGGGTGGAGTTCAGGGTGCAGAGCAACTCGTGCTCGTCGTTCAGCTCGAGGTAGGTCTCCAGCGGGTTGTACTGGAAGATCATCGGCGTGCGTTCCTCGTCCGCCCCGAGCAGGGTGGCCCGGACGGCCGGATCGGCCACGATCCGGTCGCGCAGCCACACGGTGAGGCGGCTCTCGGCGGCGATGCCGATGGTCAGGTCGGAAGCCCCGTACCCGGACAACACCCGGACGAACCGCTCCTCGCAGTAATCGCGCAGGGCTTCGGTCATCCCCTCCCCGCCGACCATCCCGTAAAGCCGGTGCGCAGACCAGTCGAAGCCGAGGGCGTCCAAGCGGTCGCGGAGGTCCTTGAGAAACGGCGGGTAGGCGGTGATCAGGTAGTTGAACTTCGGCCCGAAGTGGGTGATCGTGTCGACGATTTTGTCCAGGTCGGGGCCGGTGTTCTTCACCATGGCGATCTTCGCCATCGCGATCCCGGTGTTCGTCCCGGTCGCCCAGGCGCCCATCGAGTAGGCGTTGATCACGAACAACCGCTTCCGCGGGAACACCTGGGTGGTGAAACCGGCGACGTTGCGGTGGATGGTGTCGAGTTCCCACTTGCCGCGGACCCAGTTGTATGGCGTCCCGGACGACCCGCTCGACTCGTCCACCACCGTCCCGATCAGGTCGAGTTCACCGCGCCAGCAGCGCGCCTCCTCGGAGTACTTCTTGACGTAGTTCTCCTTGCTGGTCGGGGGGTAGTTGGTCAGATCCCACCAGCGGAACGTCCAGCTGGGGCCAAGATGCTGCTGGTAGGCGGGCACCGAGATGGCCGCGAACTGGCAGGTCATCCAGGCGTGCAGTTGGGCGAAACGCTCCATCGCCGGGTGGTAGTTGCGGGCCGTCCAGCGCCACACCGCCGGGTGGATCTTGTACAGCCCGTACACCTGGGTGAGCACGTGGGCGCTGGCCCGCAGCAGCGCGCGGTGGGTGACGCCACGGAGCTTGCGCCAACCGCGCTCGACGGAGGCGGGAGGGGTCTGGGGTGCTGCCATGACAGGGGACCCTAGCCCGCGGGCGGCGCAGCCGGGATCGGTCCCGGGTCACAGACCCGCGCGGTGGAGAACCCTCCCTGGGTGGATGACCGGGACGAACAGTGACGACCACTGCGCTCGGAGTCCCACCCGACGGGCACCCCGGACGTTCATCGGCAGGTCATCGAGGAACAACACCTCGCCCGGATCGAGCCCGAGGTGACCGAGGGCGGCTGTGAAGAAGGCGGCGTGCGGTTTGGCGACGCCCAGCTCGTAGGAGTAGGCGTGGACGTCGAAGAGGCCGTCGTAGCCGAGGCTTTGGCGCATGAACTCGCCGCGGTAGCGGGTCTGGTTGGTGGCGATCCCGACCGTGACGCCCGCCTGCCGCAGGCACCTGACCAGGGCGAACACCGCCGGATCGGGGCGGATGGCTCGCCAGGTGGCGGCCACCTCGTCCGGGGTCGACCGGATCCGATGGCGCTCGACCACCCGGGCCAGGGCGTCCAGCAGGTCCTCACCGGTGAGGCAGCCCGTCTCGGCCCGGATGCAGTCCAGGGTGAACCGCGGCCCGCCCAGGCGGATCAGCCGGGTGACCAGCCCCCGCTCGCGGCGCTGCAGGACCCCGTCGGCGTCGAGAAGCACCGCCTTGACCGGCCGGAACTCACTCACGATGAGAGTCCGTGGAACTCAAGCAGGATCCGACTCTCTCCTGGTCATCGCCCAGGCGAGAATCGCTGCCGCCGACCCCGCCCGCAGGACGCGATTTGACCTGCTTCGCCGGGACCGCGGCTGGTGGGTCGGAGGTCATGGGCGACAGTCTGCCGCTGGTCGGGCGGCCCTGCGCTCAGCACACCGCAGCACTGAGCCCGAACGTGGCTTCGCTGCGGCCGTCGCCGCCCTGGAATCTCCACTCCACAGCTCCGATACGTGCAATGCGTCGATGAGGCGGCTCTGCGGTGGAGTTTCCAGGGTGGCAGGCTCAGCCGAGAGCTCCTGGGTGGTCGGCTCGCCCGGGCGGCGCCGACCCGGGCGTCCAGGTGGAGTTCTGGGACAGGTTCCCGAACTCAAGCCTGGGCGACCCCCTGCTTCCAGTAGCCCATGAACGAGATCCGGTCGCGGGAGACGCCGGCCGCCCGGGCCATCGCCCGCAGCCGGCGCACCATGCCAGCCTCGCCCGCCACCCAGCCGTACCAGCCGTCCGCCTCGCCTGACCCTTCGTCCCAGAGCAGGTCCTCCTCGGGGTCCACGGGGGTGGCCGCCGGGAAGGCCACGGCGTCGGCCGCCGACTCGCCGCGCGCCCGGATGCACCAGGTCACGTTCACGCCAGCCGGCGTCGCCAGGTCACGGACGTCGCCGGCCACAGGAACCTCCAGGACAATCGTGCCGGTCATCGCAGGTGGCAGCACTGCGGCGATGTTGGCGATGGCGGGAAGGGCCGTCTCGTCGCCCACCAGCAGCACGTCGCGGGCGCCGTTGGGCCGCCACGCGACCCCGGCGGCGTCGTGCCCGGGGTAGCGGACATCCGCGGCGACCAGCACGCAACGCGTCCCGACCGCAGCTCGCAACGCCCAGGTCGAGATGGGGCCCAAACCGAAACCGGAACCGTCCCCTGCACCGGAGGGTGAACCGACCTCTGAACCGGGGTGGTCGTGGACCACGACGTCCACGACCACCTCGCCGCGCTCTGGACGGACGGCCGCCAGCGTGTAGGTGCGCATCACGGCCTGCTCGGCGGCGCCGCCGACCCAGGCCGCCCACCAGTCCTCGCAGGCGACGAGCCGCTCCAGGCCTGCTCCCACCACCAGCTTCACCCTCTGGTCGAGCAGCGTGGGCGCGCAATGGGCCAGGTCCGGGGCCGCCAGCGTGAGTCGGACGAAACTCGGCGACAACCGCTCACGCGCCGCCAGCCGGACCAGCCAAGGACGATAGGGCAGGGTCATGTCAGGCTCGCATCCTGGCCATCAGCCACAAGAAGTACGGGGCGCCGACCAGGGCGCAGACCAGCCCCACCGGCAGTTGCGCGGGAGCGATCACCGACCGACCCAGGGTGTCGGCGAGCAGCACCAGCAGCGCCCCCACCAGGCACGCGCTGGGAACGAGCCAGCGGTGCCGGGCGCCGACCAGCAGCCGCGCGGTGTGCGGCGCGACCAGCCCGACGAAGCCGATCACGCCTACCCCAACGGTCGCTGCGGCGCTCAGCAGCACCGCGATGCCGAGCACCAGCAACCGCGTTCGCGACAGCCCCACGCCCAGCAGCACTGGGGTGTCGGCGTCCAGTTGCAGAACGTCGAGGTCGCGGTGGACGAACACCGTCGCCACCACCCCGAGGATCAGCGCGGCGACCACCCAGGACAGCTCGCCCAGGTGCGCTCCGTAGGTCGAGCCGCCCAGCCAGGTAATGGCGAGGCTTTGGTTCCACGGGTCGGTGCGGATCACCAGCACCGTGGTGAGCCCCGCTGCTGCCGCGGAAACCCCGACCCCGACCAGCACCACTCGGGTGGGCTCGAAACCGCCGCGCGCCGTCAGGCCGAACACCGTCGCGGCTGCCACACCGGCACCGGCCAGGGCTCCCATCGCCATGCCGAGGAACCCGCCGCCGGGCGCGCTCAGCATGGCCGCCATCGCCCCCATCCCGGCGCCCGCGCTGACCCCCAGGATGCCGGGATCGGCGAGCGGGTTCCGAACGGCGGCCTGGGTCAGGCTGCCGGACAACGCCAGGCACGCGCCCGCCAGGACGGCCGCCAGCACCCGGGGCAGTCGGGCGTCCAGGATGAACGTGATCCGCCCCGACGCCACACCTTGCAGCCAGTTCGCGACGTCACCCAGCGGCAGGAAGCCGTCCCCCGCCATCAGGGCCAGCAGGGAGGCGACGCCGAGCAGCACGGTGCCCGCGACGACCGCGAGCGACGGACGCCGCCGCAGCGGCGATCGCGAGGCGCCGATCAGGGCGGGGCTGGCGTCCGCCCGTCCGGTCCGCAGGCCCGACGATAGGGCCACCAGGGTGATTGCCCCGAGCAGGGTGGTGACCACGCCCGACGGGATCTCGACGGCGTCTTGCGCGCCGAGCAGCGCCCGCAGGGCGACGTCGGCGAACACCACGATGGCCGCCCCGGTGAGCGCACTGGTCGGCAGCAGCCAGCGATGCCGCGACAGCCGCGGGATGCGCCCGACCAGTAGTTTGACGGCGGCGGGCGCGCAGAGGCCGACGAACCCGAGCGGCCCGACCAGGCTGACCGCGGCGCTGGAGAGCAGGACGGCGGCGAGCACGGCGCCCACCCGGGTGCCGCGGATCGAGACTCCCAGACTGCGGGCGGCGTCGTCGCCCAACTGCAGCAAGTCGAGCCGCCCCGCGAGGACGGCCAGCACCAGCAGAGCGGGCGCGGCCACCCAGATGGTCTCGCCGATCGCGACCAGACCCGCCTGACTGAGCGATCCAGCCCCCCAAGCGAACAGACCGGACGTCTCCTGGCCGAACACCAGCATCAGCGCGGAGGTGAGCCCGGCCAGCGCCAGCGCGACCACCGAGCCCACCAGGACAAGCCGGGCCGGCGACGTGTCGCCCCTGGTCAGCGCCAGGACGGCCGCGGCGCCGGCGAGCCCGCCGAGGAACGCCGCACCAGTGCCTCCGAGCGCCCCCAGCGAGATGCCGAAGGCCGCGATGAAGGTCACCGCGAGGTGGGCACCGGCGTTGACCGCCAGGGTGTCCGGCGACGCCAGCGGGTTGCGAGCGATCGCCTGGAACGCGCAGCCCGCCGTCCCGAGCATCAGCCCGACCAGCACGCCGGCGGCGAGTCTGGGCAGCCGGGAGGCCAGCACGACGTCCGCGACCCGCCCCTCCGAGCCGCCGCCAAGCAGCCACCCGACGATGTCGGCCAGCCCGACCGGGGCCGTCCCCTGGGTGAGGTGGACCGCCCCCAGGCCCGCGATCAGGGCGGCGAGGCCCAGACAGACCCAGGCGGCCCCCCCGCGGACGCCGGCCCCGGAGGCCTGGGGCCGCCGGACGCCGCCGCCGAAACCGCCGGGTCCGCCCTTGCGGGGCACAGGCGAGTCGCCGCGCACCGACCAAGCGTTGGCCGTCACGCCCCGCCCAGGGCGCCGGTCAGTTCGTCGACCCACTGCATCATTGAGGCGGGGCCGCCGTAGATCCAGACGCCGACGGCCACCCGGTGAACGCGTCCGGCCTTCACCGCGGGCAGGTTCGTCCACAGCGCGTTCTTCGCCAACACCCCCGTGGTGGGGTCGTCCACCCCCGCGTTGCCCCAGTGCAGCAGGGTCAACTCCGGGTCCAGCGTGCTGAGTCCCTCCAGGTCGAGGCTTCCGATTCCCCACTGGTCGTCCCCCGGCTCCGTCCAGGCATTGACCAGTCCAAGTTCGGCGCCGACGGCTCCCGGCAGCGAGCGGGCGGAGTGCATCCGCAGGTCGACAGTGTTGCCCGTGGCGTTGATGTAGCTGAACACGTACTTCTTCCCGGCCAGGCTGCCCTTGGCGCCGGCCAGCTTGGCGTCGAGGGCCGCCAGGGTGGTTCCCGCCTGGGACGTCCGGCCCAGCAGGGTGGCGACCGCCGTGAAGTTCTCCCTCAATTGCTCGATCGGACGTTCCGCGTTCGCGCCCTTGAGAACGACGACAGGCGCGATCCTCTCCATCTGTTCCAGCGCGCCCTCGGGAACCGACCCCTCGATGCCGATGATCACGTCCGGGTCGGCCTTCGCCACGGACTCCAGGCTCGGTTCAGTGCGCAGGCCCACGTCGACGGGACTACCCGTGATCGGCGAGGCGGTGTCCCAGCTCGTGTAGCCCAAGATGTCGGCGACCCCGACCGGCTGGACGCCGAGCGTGATCACATCCTCGGTCTGACCCCACTCCAAGGTGACCACGCGGGTGGCGGCGGTCGGCAGGGTGACGGTCTTGCCTCGGCTGTCGGTGACGCTGACCGGCCCGCCGGCCGCTGTGGCGGCGGACGGTTCGGACGCGGGGGTGCGGGCGGGTTCGCTGGTGCCGCAGCCCGCTAGCAGCAGGCTGGCGAACAGCGGCACGAGGGCGCGACGAAGCATGGCTATATCTCTCTGACTAGGGAACTTGAGTGAAGAATCGGGACGCAGGTGTTTCAGCCGGTCGCCGCCAGGGTCGGGCGGCGGCACAGCCGGGCCAGCGCACAAACCCGAAGTTGGCCGCGTTCGTCGATCGTGACGTCGACGTCAACCCCGTAGGCGGGGCACAAGCGCGCCTCGGTGAGCACCTCGAAAGGCGTGCCCTGCGCGACGATTCGGCCCTCGCACAGCAGCACCACCTCGTCGGCGATTGCGGCGGCCTGGTTGAGGTCGTGCAGCACCACCCCGACCGTGACGCCGTGCTCGTCGGCCAGGGCGCGCAGCAGGTCCAACAGCTCAACCTGATGACGCAGGTCGAGATGGTTGGTGGGTTCGTCGAGCAGCAGGATCGGGGTGTCCTGGGCGAGGCAGGAGGCCAGCCACACCCGCTGGGCCTGACCGCCCGACAGGCTGTCGACGGTGCGGTCGGCCAGGTCGGTCAAACCGGTGATCCGTAGCGCCCGCTCCACGGCGGCGGGGCCCGAGACGTCCGCCCCGAAGACCCGCCCCCGGTGCGGGTGCCGGCCCAGTTCGACGACTTCGAGCACGGTCAGCCCGGCCGGCGTCGGACGGTGCTGGGTGGGCATCGTCAGCTGCCGGGCGAAGGCGCGGGCGGAGAGCAGCCGGAGATCGGTGCCGGTGTCGGCGTCACCGGCCAGTCGCACGCTGCCCCCGCCGACCGGGTGCAGCCGGGCCAGCGCGCGCAGCAGCGTGGACTTGCCGCTGCCGTTGGGGCCGACGAGAGCTGTGATCCGGCCACGTTGGAGCGCGATCGAGCAGTCGTCCACGACGACGACCCGGTCGTAAGCGAGCCGCAGCCGATCACCACGCATGGCCAATCCGTTCATGCGAGTTGGGTTAGGGTTACCTAACTGAATATCGCAACGATCTCATAACCTAAAACGTTGGGTCGGTGACCGCGGCTTGGCGGCGGCCGCCGCCGCCCTGGAATCTCCACCCCACAGCGCCGATACGTGCAATAGGTCGATGAGGCGGCTCTGTGGTGGAGTTTCCAGGGTGACCGGTTCAGCCGAGGGTTCCCGACCGGGCGGTTCTCTCCGGCGACGGCGGACCCGGGCGTCCCGGTTTGCGGGATCAGCCGAACTTGCGGGCAGCCCCTTTGTCGGCGGACTGGGCCAGCATGGCGAAGATCTTCAGCGCCGTGGACACCTCGCGCACCCGGGTCCGCGGACGCCAGCCGCGCTCCTCGGCATCGGCGCGGCGCTCGGCCAGGGTGGCCTCGTCCACTTCCAGGGTGACCGTGCGATCGGGGATCGAGAAGGAGATGACATCGTCGTCCTCGACCAGGCCGATCAGCCCGCCGGAGGCGGCCTCGGGCGACACGTGCCCGATCGACAGCCCGGACGAGCCGCCGGAGAACCGTCCGTCGGTGATCAGCGCGCACTTCGGGCCGAGGCCGACGCCCTTGAGGTAGGACGTCGGGTAGAGCATCTCCTGCATCCCGGGGCCACCCTTGGGCCCCTCGTAGCGGACCACGACCACGTCGCCGGGCTGGATCCGGCCGGTCAGGATCATCTCGACCGCCTCCTCCTGGGACTCGGCCACCTTGGCCGGTCCGCGGAAGGTCCACTGGCTCTCCGGGACGCCCGCGGTCTTCACGATGCAACCGTCCTCGGCCAGGTTGCCGTAGAGGACGGCCAGGCCGCCGTCGGCGGTGTAGGGGTGGTCGACCGAGCGGATGCAGCCGTGCTCGGCGTCGGTGTCCAGGGTCTCCCAGCGCTTGGTGGACGAGAACGCCTCGATCGTCCGGACGCCTCCCGGCGCGGCGTGGAACAGCTCGGTCGCTTCGGCGGTGGCGGAGCCGCCGCGGATGTCCCAGTCGCGCAGCCACGAGTCGAGGTCGTCGGCGTGGACCGCGTGGACGTCGCGGTCAAGCAGCCCACCCCGATCGAGTTCGCCCATGATCGCCACGATGCCGCCGGCCCGGTGGACGTCCTCCATGTAGTACTTCGGGGAGTTCGGGGCCACCTTGCAGATGCACGGGGTGACCCGGGACAGGGCGTCGATGTCGTGCTGGTCGAAGTCGACCTTCGCCTCCTGGGCCGCGGCCAGTAGGTGCAGCACGGTGTTGGTCGAGCCACCCATGGCGATGTCCACGCGCATCGCGTTGGCGAACGCCTCCCTGGTGGCGATCGACAGCGGCAGCACCGAGGCGTCCTCGTCGTCGTACCAGCGTCGGCACAACTCGACGATCAGCTTCCCGGCGTTGACGAACAGGTCGCGCCGGGCCGCTGAGGTGGCCAGCGTCGACCCGTTGCCGGGCAGGGCGAGGCCGATCACCTCCATCAGGCAGTTCATCGAGTTGGCGGTGAACATGCCCGAGCACGACCCGCAGGTCGGGCAGGCGTTGGCCTCGATGTCGGCCAGGTCGGCGTCCTCGACATTGGGGTCGACGGCCTTGACCATGGCGTCCACCAGGTCGAGCCGCGGGATCAGGCCGCCCTGCTCGTCCGGCGCCCCGCCGATGATCGGGGAGTGGGAGAGCTTGCCGGCCTCCATCGCACCGCCGGAGACGAACACGGTCGGGATGTTCAACCGCAGCGCCGCCAGCAGCATCCCGGGGGTGATCTTGTCGCAGTTGGAGATGCAGACCAGGGCGTCGGCGCAGTGGGCGTTGACCATGTATTCGACCGAGTCGGCGATCACCTCACGGCTGGGCAGCGAGTAGAGCATGCCGTGGTGGCCCATCGCGATCCCGTCGTCGACGGCGATGGTGTTGAACTCGCGGCCGACCCCGCCGGCGGCCCGGATCGCGTCGGCGACGATGATGCCGTGGTTGCGCAGGTGGGTGTGGCCGGGGACGAACTGGGTGAAGCTGTTCGCGATCGCCACGATCGGCTTGCCGAAGTCCGACTCCCCCATGCCGGTGGCCCGCCACAGGGCGCGGGCGCCGGCCATGTTGCGGCCGTGAGTGGTGGTCCGGGAGCGCAGTGCTGGCATGCGGCACAGGCTACGCGCGGCGTGGCGGGACGAGGGATGATCTCGGGCGCCTTTGGGCGGTGGTGCCTGCCGTCGGCGTCCGCCGTCTGGGCCACCGACCTGTCGCCAGACGCACCAAGGCCGGACGTGCCGGTCTGACTACCAGCCGGCCATGACCAGATACGGCGGGACGTGGAGATGGTCCGGGTCGGTGGGCAGCAGGTCGAGCAGCGTCTGCACCGCCACCGCCTGGGTGATCGCCGCGGCCAGGCTCTCGTCGAGACCGCCAGGGGTGCAGAGTCGCCGCAGCCGCTCGCGGAGCAGTCGGTCCGGGTCAGCGGCGACGTCCGGCCAGCGGTTGCGGAGGGCCGCCGCCACCTCCCACTCCCGAACGCCAGCCTGCGGCAGCGGGTCGATGGCGACCCAGCGGGTGTCGTCCAGATCACGCAGGACGTTGAGGTAGTGGAGGTCGAAGTGGAGCAGCCGGTCGCCGTCGGGGACATCGTTCAGGGTCGCCAGCGCGCGTTGTACCTGGTCCGCCGGGACCACTCCGGACGTGGCGTTGGCCTCAATCCTGGACGCGATCCGGCGGGCCTCGTGGCTGGCCCGGGGCAATTCAGGCGGCGCTGCCACCGACGTCAGCGCCCCGATCAACTGGCCGATCATGTCGTCAGCCTCGGGCTGTGGGTGGTCGGCGAGCGAACGCTGGGCGTCGAGGCGTTCCAGCAGCAGGACGCGTCCCTCGCCGGTGAGCAAGCGGACCGCCCTACCTGCGGTGACGTCGGCTGACTCCCAGGCGCGGAGGGCCACGTCTTCGCCGCTGGGCGGGTGCTGATCGTCCACTACCTTGAGCGCCATTAGGCGTCCGTCGTGGGTGCGGACCGGCCATACCGTCGACATCCAGCCGCGGGTCGCTGGCCCGTCCTGGACCAGCCCCCAGCGGATCATCAACCCGACCACCGACGTCACCGGGGCATCATCGCAGGCCCCACCCCGAGACAGCCGATCCAGGGCACACCGCGGCGGGTGGCCCTGGATCGGCGGGTGGCCCGGGCGCATCGGGTGGCCCTGGCAAGGGGTGTTCAGCGGATCATCGCCGAGGCGGCGCCGGTCACGTAGGGGATCAGCCAGGCGGCCCACACCCACAGCGAGAACTTGTGGAAAGCCAGCAGCTCGGGGCGGCGGTTGCGGATCAGCACCACCAGGGCCCAGGTGGCGTGGACGGCCATCAGCAGCAGCGCGAGGGCGCCGGTGACGGCCATCACGGACGCCAGCGGTCCACTCACAGTGGCGGCGCCGGAGGTGTTGGCGATGGACGACATCACGGCGGTGCCGGAGGCGTCGAAGGTGAGTCCGAGCAGGAAGGCGGCCACGTGCCACCACTTCAACTGCCCGGCGCGGACCTCGGCCCACACTCCAACGGTGTAGAAGACGAGGGCTGCGGTAATCAGGATGATCGCGAAAAGAAGCATGACTTAAGCCTCGCCGCGACCGGCCTGGCGCACATCGGGCAGGAGGTTGAACCTTCTATCAACCGTTTGATGGAGGCGGCTGCCCCCTCGACGAGGGGGTCTCTGGATCGGCGGCCGGGTCGGTCGGGTGTTCGCCGGGACGCTCGACCTGGAGACCCGCCAAAAACTCGGCAGCCTGGGATCGGCATCGCCCTCAGGTCGATGCCG
>CAYVOW010000002.1:9361-19694 GCA_964453585.1 uncultured Micropruina sp. | reverse complement strand
AGACCCGCCAAAAACTCGGCAGCCTGGGATCGGCATCGCCCTCAGGTCGATGCCGGCCCTGAAACGCCGAGAAGTTGGCGGGCAGGCTCCGAGCCGCCGGCGCTCGACCGCGGGACGACGCAGCGCCGATACTGGACCGCACCGCTGACAAGGGAGTCCGATGACCTACCTCGCCTCGACCAAGCCAGTCACCATCACCGAGCTGGCCCGGATGAAACGCGACGGCGAGAAAATCGTCATGCTGACCGGCTACGACGCCAGTTTCGCCGCCCTGGAGGACCGCTGCGGGGTCGACATCATCCTGGTCGGCGACTCCCTCGGCAACGTGATCCAGGGCAAGACGTCCACCCTGCCGGTGACCATGGACCAGATGGTCTACCACGTATCCTGCGTAGCCAGCCAGGCATTGCGGCCGATGGTGCTGGGCGATCTGCCGTTCGGCGCCTACCACGAGAGCCACGAGCAGGCGATCCGCAATGCCGGCCGTCTGCTCGCCGCCGGGGCCGAAATGGTGAAGCTGGAGGGGGGCGCGGTGATGGCCGAGACGGTCGACTTCCTGGTCCAGCGGGGGGTTCCGGTCAGCGCCCACATCGGGCTGACCCCGCAGGCGGTGCACGCCCTGGGTGGCTACCGGGTCCAGGGACGAGACGAGGCGGGCGCCGCCCGGCTCCGCAATGACGCCGAGGCGCTGCAGCAGGCCGGCGCGGCGCTGATGGTGATGGAGATGGTCCCGGCACCCCTAGCCGCCGAAATCACCGCCTCGCTGACCACCACGGCAACCATCGGCATCGGCGCCGGCCCCGACTGCGACGGCCAGGTGCTCGTCCTCTACGACATGTTGGGCCTCTACCCGGGCAAGAAGGGACGCTTCGTGAGGGACTTCATGGCCGAGGCGACGTCAATCGAGGGCGCCGTCGGCGACTACGTCCAGGCGGTCAAGGACGGGACGTTTCCGGCGCCGGAGCACTGCTACTGATGCGGGTCCACGACTCGATCGCCTCGATCCGGGCCGCCCGCCGGGGCCGGACGGTGCTCGTCCCGACCATGGGGAACCTGCACGAGGGGCACCTGGCGCTGATCCGGCAGGCCCGCGAACTGGGCGATCGGGTGGTGGCCACCATCTTCGTGAACCGCCTGCAGTTCCGGCCCGGTGAGGACTTCGACGCCTACCCGCGCACCTTCGAGGCGGACTGCGCGGCCCTGGAGGCGGCCGGGGCGGACGAGCTGTTCGCCCCGACCGAAGCGCTGATGTACCCGGCCGGACCGGGCACCGTGGTGACCCCGCCGGCCTGGGTGGACGACGTGTTGGAGGGCGCCCACCGGCCCGGCCACTTCGTCGGCGTGGCCACGATCGTGCTCAAGCTGTTCACCATCGTCGGGCCCGAGGTGGCCGTGTTCGGCAAGAAGGATTACCAACAGTTGATGGTGATCAGGACCATGGTGGACGACCTGAACGTCCCGGTGGAGATCGTCGGCGGCGAGACCGTCCGGGCCGCCGACGGGCTGGCCCTGTCGTCCCGCAACGGCTACCTCAGCCCGGACGAGCGGGCGGAGGCCCCACGGCTGGCGGCGACGCTTCGAGGGATCTCGGCGGCGATCACGGCCGGGGCCACCGACTTCTCGGCGCTGGAGGAGGCGGGCAGCCGCAACCTGGTCGACCACGGGTGGACGCCGGACTACGTGGCGATTCGGAACCGCTCCCGGCTGGCCGTCCCCGAACCCGGCGATCCGCTGGTGGTGCTGGCGGCCGCGCGGCTGGGCACCACCCGGCTGATCGACAACCTGGAGGTCGACGCCTGAGCCGGCCCCCCGATGGCCGGCGGCTCGGACCCTGGCCGCCAACTTCTCGGTGTTTCGGGGCCGGCATCGACCTGAGGGCGATGCCGATCCCAGGCTGCCGAGTTCTTGGCGGGGTCTACAGGTCGAGCGTCCCGGCGAACACCCGACCGACCCGGCCGCCGATCCAGAGATCCACCCCGTCATCGCGGACGAACACCTCACCCGCCGCGCCAACCTGGCTGCCCTGGACGACGGTGTACTCCGGCGGCACCGCTGCCTTGGCCCGCAGCCATTGGGCGGCGGCCGCGTTGAGCGAGCCGGTGACCGGGTCCTCGACCAGCGGCGGTCCGGGAATGAACGCCCGCACCTCATAGGCGTACGGCCTGCCGGTGGCCAGGCCGACCACGCCGACGTCGAAGCCGGGGGCGGGTCCTCGAGGCCGGACGGCGCGGACGGCCGCATCGTCGGTCAGTTGCAGCATCGCCCACTGCGGCCCGTTGACGCCCCACTCGTGGTCGACGACGTCTCCGGCGCGGACGCCCAGGAAGTCGATCGCGGCCTCCAGCGATGCGTCGGAGAGCGGCCCGGAGCGGGTGCGCGGCGGCGCTGCGAACGCGAACGAATCGCCGTCGAACCGGACCGGCACCAGCCCGGCACCGCACTCTTGGACGACGACGCCCGCGCTCCGCGGCACGCCACCGGAGCCCAGCCAGGCGAAGGCCGAACCGAGGGTCGGGTGGCCGGCGAAGGGCAACTCCCGGCGTCCGGCGAAGATCCGAACCCCGTAGTCAGCGCGCGATTGGGTGGGGGGCAGCAGGTAGGTCACCTCGGACAGGTTGGTCCACCGGGAGAACGCCGCCATCGACTCGTCGTCGAGCCCATCGGCGTCCAGGACGACTCCGAGCGGGTTCCCGGAGAAGGCGCTGGACCCGAAGACGTCCACCTGGACGTAACGGCGGGTCACTCCTTGGTCACCGTGAACGACACCCAACTCGGCCGAGCGGCGGGCGGCGGGTCGGCCGCTGGCGCCACGGCCGGTTGCGCACCGGGAGTGGCGGGACGGACCGGTTCCCCCATCGCCGCCTTGAGCGCCTCGGCGATGGCGTTGCCCTGGGCGGGGTTGTGCTTGCGGATCTCGGCCATGCGCCGATGGTAATCAGTTGGCCAGCGGCTTGTTGGTGGCGATCATGTGCCGCACCCGGTCCTGATTGAGCGGCCGGACGACCAGGTCGAGCGCCACCTCGATCTCGCGGCGCATCATCTCGTTCTGGCTGACCTGCTCCGGCCCGGTGAGCATCCCGGCGAGGGCACCGACGATCGCCCGGTCGGTCTCGGACGCCTCGGCCCAGCCCTCGTCCAGGGGTGCGGCCGCGGGGTCGTGCAGGGGCAGCGGCTCCTCGCCCGCCGGCTGGTACCCCTCGGCCAGGGCGCGGGCCGCGTCCACCGCTCGTCCCAGCACCCGGCGCGACCCCATCACGATCTCGTCGGACGCCCGCAGCAGCCCCCACTGCTGGGCCTCGAACGCTGAGCCGCTGATCGCCGAGCCCGCGGTGAGCGCGAACGCCTGCTCCGGTCCGGTTCGGGCCAGCGACTGGGTCACCCCGCCCCAGGCCGGGATCAGCCCGACCTTGCGTTCGGGGAAGCCGGTCTTCAACTCGGCGTGCGCCACGATCCGGGCCGCGGTCAGCATCAACTCGCAGCCGCCACCCAGAGCCACCCCGCGGGCCGCCGCCACCACCGGGAAGGACGCCCGGCGCAGCGCGGCGAAGGCGTGCTGACCGGCCTCGGTGAACCGCCGGAGTTCGGCGGGGTCGTTGCGCTCCAGCAGGGCGGCGAAGGTGTTCAGGTTGGCCCCGGCCGAGAACGCCCGCGGGTTGTCCGAGCCGATCACCAAAGCCCGGAAGCCGCCGTCGTTGCCGAGCGCGGTCACCTGCTCCACCACCGCGATCACGCCGGGGTCGCAGACGTTCATCTTGGTCCGCAGCTCCAGGCAGGCCAGGCCGTCGCCGAGGTCGTGCAGCCGCGCCGACTCGTTCTCCAGCAGGACGCCCCGGCTGAGCCCGGCGACGGTGACCACTCCGACCTGATCCGGGCGGGCCAAGTCGAAACCACCCGCCACCACCGCCGCCGCCAGCAGCGGCGGGACGTCCAGGCCCAGCGCCGCGGCCTGGTCGGCGATCCAGTCCACCCCGACCTCGTTGGCCAGCGCCAGCGGCCCGCGCTGCCAGGCGTAGCCGAGCATCATCGCGTCATCGATCGCGCTCAACCGATCGGTGATCTCGGGCGCTACCGCCGCGCAGTAGACCACCAGTTCGACCAGCACGCGGCGAGCAAACCGCCCGCCGGCCGAGTCCGTCTCGCAGAGTGCCTGGAGCCCGCGGGCGGCCAGCGCCGGGTCGTTCGGCTCGCGGCGGGGGCGGTAGTCCAGAGACTCGTCCAGCACCTCGTCGACGGCCTCACCGACCTCATTGCGGCGCCGGTAGAACCCGCCAGGCCCGCGGCGTCCGATCAGGCCGCGCTCGACCAGCGAGCCGAAGACCCGGTTCTCGGCGATGTTGAACCGGTGGTAGGCGTCGGTGGCCGGCAGCGTCCGGATGAACGACGGCCAGATCAGCGGGACGAGGTTGATCCCGACCAGATCGAACAAGCCGAACACCCCGGTCCGGGGGATGCCGAAGGGACGCGACATGATCGCGTCCGCGGTTTCGACGTCCAGCCCCTCGTCGAAGGCGGTTTGGGCGGCCAGGGCCATCCAGAAGTTGCCGATCCGGTTGGCGATGAACCCGGGGGTGTCGCGGCAGTCGAGGACGACCTTGCCGAGCTGCAGGTCGGCGGCTTCGCGCACCCGGGCGACCACCGCGGGGTCGGTGTCTGGACCCGCGACCAGTTCCAACAGCTCCATGATCCGGGGCGGGTTGAAGAAGTGGGTGATGGTGAAATCTCGCCGGAATTGCTCCGACTGGCCCTCGATCAGCGCGGCCAGCGGGATGGTCGAGGTGTTGGACGACACCGCCGAGCCCTGGGAGCGGTGGGCGTCGATCAGGGCGAAGGTCTGGGCCTTGACCCGGGGGTCCTCGAACACGGCCTCGATGATCCACTCGGCGTCACCGAGCGCGGCCAGATCGTCCTCGACGTTGCCGGGCGTGACCCGGTCGGCGAAGGACGGCAGCATGAACCCGCCGGTCGACGCCTGCTTGGCGATCGCGTCCCGGGCCCGGGCGGATCGGTCGGCGCCGTCGGCAGCCACGTCCAGCAGGGTCACCGCGATGCCCGCGTTGGCCAACTGGGCGGCGATGCCCGAACCCATCAGTCCCGCTCCGACGACGACCGCCTTGGTGATCATTCCGGCCTCCTTGCCTCGCTCCCCATCTGACTCGATCGAGGCCCGCCGTTCAAGTCCGGGCGTTCAGACCACCGGTCCGGTTTCGAGTCGGACGCTGATCACGTCCCCGATGCCGATCCCCTCGGCCTTGCGAACCACCACCTTCAACCCCAACAGGTAGGTGCCGTCACGGGGGAACAGCGAGGTGGTGAACGTCGTGTCTCCCACGGTGGCGGTGACCGGAATCACGCCCCATCCGTAGGTGAGCGCGGACGCGAAGCTCCGGATCACCTCGGCGTCGGCGACCGGCAGGGCGACGAACAGGTGCGGGGCGGGCCCGCGCCATTCGAAGACCGGCGCGACGAACTCGAACTCGAGGCTCATGGTCAGCAGCGGCCGAACCTGGCGATGGTGGCCGCCAGCCGGTCCTCGACCGGCCGCGGCGAAGACCAGCGATAGGTGCTCAGCATCGAGAACACGTAGAGGTGGCCGTTGCAGCTGAGGACGTAGCCGCTGAGGGCGGTCACCCGCGGCCGGGTTCCCGTCTTCGCCCAGACCCGTCCGGCCGCCGCGGTGTGGCGCATCCGGGTGCTCAGGGTGCCGCCGGTGACCCGCCCCCGGTGCCCCGCCTGGGGCAGGGCGGTCAGGAAGCGGGCGAACCAGGGACGGCGGGTGGCCCAGGCCAGGCCGGCGGCGACGGAGCCGGCGGTGATCTTATTGGTGGGGGTCAGGCCCGACCCGTCGGCCAGGCGCAGCTTCTTCGTGGACACGCCGAGTCCTTGGACGAACCGGCGGACTTGGCGGACGCCGTTGGCGACCGTGGCGTCCTTGCCGTCGTGGGCGCCGAGCAGGCGGACGAGGTGTTCGGCCAGGCCGGTGTTGGACAACTTCAGCAGTGGCGCCATCAACTCGATCAGCGGCCGGGAACGGTGGGTCAGCACCAGCGCCCGCTTGGTCGGCGCCCGGCCACTGGCGACGCCGCCCACCGCGATCCCGGCGGACCTCAGCTCGTCCCGGAGCACCGTGGCGGCCAGCAGGTCGGGGCGATGCACGCTGACCTGAACCCGCACCGGCTTGGCGCCGAGGGCGATCCTCCCCGTCACCCGGAGGTCATTGGTCCCCTTGCCGCGGCGGCTGTCGATGGAGGTGGATCGTCCCGTGACCACCCAGGCCGAGAGGTCCACGTAGCGCTTCGCCGAGGCCGGAGCGACGCTGATCGTCGCCGGATGGCCGCGCCGGGACGCCGACCGCACGGTGACTTCGATGGTGCCGACGCTGAGGTCCGAGTTCGGCGACAGGGTGAGCGCGGAGATCTGCGGCGCCCAGCCACGCAGGCCGTCCGGGGTGGCCGAGCCGCGGGGGTAGAGCGGGTCGGAGAAGTAGCTGCGATCAGCCACCACGCGTCCGGTGATGCGGGTGACGCCCTGGGCGCGCAGGCGCCGGACCAAGGCCCTCAGGTCGGCGACGCGCAGCGCCGGGTCGCCGTAGCCCTTCAACCGGAGGTCGCCTCGGACGACTCCCTTGGCGGGTCGCCGGGCGGTGATCAGCCGGGTGGGGATCCGGGAGTCGGCGCCGCGGTACTTCAGGCTGGCCAGCGCGGTGAGCAGCTTCAGGTTGGACGCCGGGGCGAGTGCCTGGTTGGCTCCTTTGGCGTAGAGGGTTCAACCGGCGGTCACGTCCAGGACGACGGTGCCGTTGTCGCCACGGGTGACCCGCGCGTCGGCCAGGGTCGCGGCGATCCGGCGGCGCTGTTCCTTGGTGGAGGTGGCGTCGGCGGGCATCGCCTGGACCAAGGCCAGGCAGGCCGAGATCACGACCACCACCAGGGCACGCAGCACTCGCACGGCGATCCTTTCCGGGGAAGACGGGACCGCCTCACACGCTAGGGGCGGTTCGTGATGCCGCTCTGGAGCCGCGCCGGGGGCGATCCAGCGTCAGCGGTGGCTTTCCTGGCTGCTGGCGACAGCAGCGGGCGGCGTGTTGGTCGTCCTGGCCACCAACACGCCGCCCCGTGGTGTCGCCAGTTGGGGGGACGGCTCGTCCGGGCTGAGCCGCTTCTGGGGGAGTGAACTCTCCGGAGCGGTGCGGGCCATCGGCAGCCATGAGCCCGCAGATGCGGTCTAGAATAACCCATCGTGACGAAGATACGGATTCGTGAGGCGGCGGCGTTCCTCGGGGTCAGCGATGACACGGTTCGCCGCTGGGTTGACTCCGGGGCGCTTGCGTCCGAGGTGGACGCGAGCCAGCGCAAGGTGATCGACGGCCGGGTGCTGGCCGATTTCGCCCATCAACAGGCCTCGCCGACGCCCGATCCAACCGGGGTGGGACGGTCGGCGCGGAATCGGTTCGTCGGTCTGGTCACCCGGGTGGTCTCTGATCAGGTGATGTCGCAGGTCGAGTTGCTGTGCGGGCCTTTCCGGGTGGTGTCGCTGATGAGCACCGAGGCCGTCCGGGAACTCGGGCTCGAGCGCGGCTCGGTCGCGGTCGCGGTGATCAAGGCCACCAACGTGATCGTCGAAACCCCTCCGACGGCACCGTGAATCGCCGGACGCTGCTCGCGGCCGGCCTGGCGGCCACCCTGGCCGGGTGTGCGACCACGCCGACCGGCCCGACCGTGACCGTGTTTGCTGCCGCCTCCCTCAAGGCCGCCTTCACCGACCTGGCGGCCACCTTCGGGAAGGCCCATCCGGGGACGGCGGTGGTGTTCAACTTCGCCGGGTCCCAGGTGCTGGCTGAGCAGCTCGTCCAGGGGGCGCGGGCCGACGCTCTTGCGACCGCCGACGTCGCGACGATGGGGCTGGTGGTGCGGGCCGGACTGGCCAGCGATGCCCACGCCTTCGCCAGCAACCGGCTGATCATCGCGGTGCCGCCGGGCAACCCGGCCCGGATCGAGGGGCTCGCCGACCTGGCCCGCTCGGGGGTGCGGTTGGTCACCTGCTCCCCGGCGGTCCCGTGCGGGGCCGCGGCAGCCCGCGTCCAGCACCTCGCCGGAGTCGCCTGGTCTCCGGTCAGCCAGGAGCAGGCGGTCAGCGACGTGGTGGCGAAGGTGCGGGCCGGTGAGGCCGACGCCGGACTGGTCTATCGCACCGACGTGATCGCCTCCTCCGGTGCCCTCGAAGGGATCGACTTCCCGGAGTCGACGCGGGCGGCGACCAGTCTGGAGATCGTGGCCCTGCGCGGCGATCAACCCGCCCTCGGTGCCCAGTTCGTCGACCTGGTGCTGAGCACCGAAGGCCGCGCGGTCCTGCACCGGGCCGGCTTCGGATCGGCCTAGCCATGCGGTCCTCGGTCTATTCGGGCTTGCCACGGTGGGTGTACCTGCCCGCGGTGCTCGGGCTCGGGTTCGTCGTCCTGCCCCTGGTGGCGCTGGCCGGCCGAGTCGACTGGGCCCATCTCGGCGAAGCCCTCGCGGCGCCGTCCTCGCTGGCGGCGTTGCGGCTGAGCCTCCTCACCTCGTCCAGCGCCACCGCGGTCTGCCTGGTCGTCGGCGTCCCGATGGCGTTGGTGCTGGCCCGCCGACCGTTCCCCGGACGCGAACTGGTCCGGTCGGTGGCGCTGCTACCGCTGGTGTTACCCCCGGTGGTCGGCGGGATCGCGCTGCTGTACGCGTTCGGCCGCCGCGGGCTTCTGGGGCGGAGCCTGGAGGTGCTGGGCGTCCCGATCGCCTTCTCGACCGCCGCGGTGGTGCTCGCCCAGAGCTTCGTGGCGCTGCCTTTCGTGGTGCTCTCGTTCGAGGGGACGCTGCGGAGCGTCGGCCAGCGGTACGAGACGGCCGCCGCCACTCTGGGCGCGTCCCCCTCGACGGTGCTGCGCCGGGTGACCCTGCCGTTGGTGCTGCCGGGCCTGGCCGGCGCCGCCGTGCTGGCCTTCGCCCGGGCGCTGGGGGAGTTCGGCGCCACCATCACCTTCGCCGGCAGCCTGCAAGGGGTGACCCGGACGCTCCCGCTGGAGATCTACCTGCAACAGACCGATGACCCCGGTACCGCCCTCGCGCTCTCGCTGGTGCTGCTCGCGGTGGCGGTGGCGATCACGGCGCTGACCACGCTGATCACCAACCGCGGACGCCGGAGGCCGGCGTGACCACGGCCGGCCTGCACTGCCGGGCGGAACTGCGCGGGCGGCTCGACGTTGAGGTGGCCGTCGAACCGGGCCAGCGGGTGGCCGTGCTGGGCGCCAACGGGGCCGGCAAGTCGACCCTCCTTGAGGTGCTGGCGGGCACCGTCCGTCCCGATCGTGGGCGGGCCGTGCTCGGCGACCAGGTGCTGTTCGACCTCGGGTCGCCGCAGCGCTGGCTGCCGCCGCACCGGCGCGGCGTCGTCCTGCTGGCCCAGGACCCGTTGCTCTTCCCCCATCTCAGCGTGATCGACAACGTGGCCTTCGGGCTCACCGTGCGCGGGGTCCGGCGCGACCAGGCGAGGGAGCGAGCCAAGCGCTGGCTGGACGAGGTCGACGCCCGGGACCTGGCCGAGCGGCGTCCCGAGCAACTCTCGGGTGGCGAGGCTCAACGGGTCGCGCTGGCCCGCGCCCTGGCCACGGAGCCGCGGCTGCTGTTACTGGACGAGCCGTTGGCGGCCCTGGACGTCGCGGTGGCCCCGGTGCTGCGACGGGTGCTGCGGCGGGCCCTGGCCAGCCGGACGACGCTGCTGGTCACCCATGACGTCCTGGATGCGCTGCTGTTGTCGGATCGGGTGCTGGTGCTGGACGAGGGCCGGGTGATGGAGCAGGGCCCGACCGAGGAGGTGCTCCGACACCCGCGGGGACGCTTCACCGCCGGGCTGGCCGGGCTGAACCTGATCCGCGGTCGGGCCACCGCCGGCGGCCTGACCGCCGCGGGCGTCCACGTCGACGCCACCACCCGCGACGGCCAACCGCTGGCAGCCAGCGAATCGGCGGTCGCGGTGTTCTCGCCGACCGACGTGTCGATCTTCCTGGAGGCGCCCGCCGGCAGCCCCCGGAACAACCTGCTGGTCACCATCACCGAGTTGGAGCCGCGCGGCGAGGTGGTCCGGGTGCGGGCCGAGGACCAGCAGGGACACGCGCTGGCCGCCGACGTCACCCCGGCGTCCGTGGCGACGCTCGACCTGTATCCGGGGCGTCCGGTGCTCTTCGTGGTCAAGGCGGCCGCGATCCGGCTCTATCCAAGCTGAGCCGGGGTAGCTGGCGCCGGGGTTGGGGTCGTCCAGGTTGGTCTCTGGGTGGAGCTCGGTGACCTCCGCCTCGTCGTGGCTTGCG
>CAYVOW010000002.1:0-9261 GCA_964453585.1 uncultured Micropruina sp. | reverse complement strand
GTCCAGGTTGGTCTCTGGGTGGAGCTCGGTGACCTCCGCCTCGTCGTGGCTTGCGTTGACTGTCTCGACCCACGTCTGGTTCCTGGCCAACGGAGCCTCGATGACCGTCCTCGCCCTGCTGGCGCTGCGGACGCTGAACGTCGGCGCAGTCGGGTTCGGGTTGCTGTTGGCGGTCTTCGGCCTGGCCAGCCTGGCTGGAGCGACCCTGGCGCCGCGCCTCGGCGAGCGCTTCGGGGCCGGACCGACTGTGGTCTGGACCCGCGCCAGCTACGCCGTCGCCTGGACGCTGCCCGCGATCGCTCCGGGAACGGTGACGGGGCAGGTGCTGGTCTGCACTGCCTTGGCGCTGCTGGGCCTCGCGGCCGGGCTGGAGAACCCAAACGAGATGGGACTGTGGCAGTCGTTGACCCCCGGCGCGTTGCTCGGACGGGTCAACGCCACCCGCCGCTCCGTGAACCGGACGATGGCAGCGCTGGGGGCGCTGGTCGCGGGCGCGAGCATGACGCTGATCGGGGAGCGAGCCACCCTCGGCCCGGTGGTGATCGGGTTCGCCGTGGCCGCCGTGATCGTGGCCCGCGCCCCCGTGCGCTTCGCTCGCACCCCCGGCTGATCTCACACCCCTGCCCTCTTCCAGCCCCTCTGGTCGCTCGAATCACATCTGTGTAAGTTCTCCACCGCCTGTGGATAACCCTGTGGAAGGGTTTGCTGAGTCGTCTCAATGGGCATCGGAAGCGCCAACCGCCCGGCCGGGCTGGCTCGGAGGAGCTCGGCCACTACGCTGCCGGTCATGGCGAAGTTGGTGTTGACCGCTATTGGCGATGACCGGTCGGGACTGGTGTCGGCGCTGGCCGGCGTGGTCGCCGAACACGGCGGCAACTGGTTGGAGAGCCGGATGGCCCGCCTCGGCGGCAAGTTCGCCGGGATCGTCCTGATCGAGGCGCCCGGCCTGGGGGTGGCCGCCCTTGAGGAGGCGCTGACGAAGCTGGCTGACGGCGGGCTGCTCGAGGTCAGCGTGTCCCGCACTGATGCCGGCGACGAGGCCGATGGCGCGGTGGTCTCACTCCACCTGCTCGGGCATGACCACCCCGGCATCGTCGCCCAGGTGACCCAGGCGCTGGCCCGTCAGGGGGTCACCATCGATGAGCTGACCACCCAGACGCTGGAGGCACCGATGGCCGGTGGCGTGCTGTTCGAGGCCGACGCCCTCGTCCGGATCCCCGCCGAATCCGACGCCGACGCCGTCCGGAGCGCCCTGGAGGCGTTGGCCGGCGAGTTGATGGTCGATCTGGAGCTCACCGAGGGCTAGACAGCGGGTCGGAAATGTCCGATCAACTCAATCGTTGGCGATGGTGACGTCACCATCGGGTCAAAACGGCCAACGATTGAGTCAGCCGGCAGTAATCCCGACCGCCAACTCAGTCCTGAGAGTAGATCAGCAGCGTGTAGGGCCCGATGTCGACCGACGCGTGGGCGTCCATGCCGTCGTAGTCCTCGGCGTGCGCGGTCAGATCGAACGATGCGAAGTCACCGAAGACATCCGAATAGATCCGAGCATCGGAGTTGAACCGCAGCTTCCAGTCGCCGGCCGTCGGCATCCCGATCTCGTAGTTCTGCCGGGGCTCGGCGTTCAGGTTGGCGACGATCACCACGTCGTCCTTCGGCCCGTGGTCGCGCCAGCGCTGGAAGGCCAGCACCTTCGCCTCATCGTTGGCGTGGATGATCCGCAGCCCTTGGCCGGTCAGCCCCGCGGTCGTCCCTCGGGCGTTGCGGCGCAGTGCCACCAGGTCCCGATAGAGCCGGACGATGCCATGGAACTCCTCGCTCTTGTGCCAGTCGACCGGGACGTTGTCGCGGAACCAGCCCGCCTCCAGGAACTCCTGGCCCTGGAAGATCATCGGCACCCCCGGGGCGGTGAACACCAACCCAGCGCCCAGCGTCGAGCGCTTCTGCGCGTAGTAGCCCTCCGGGTCGCCGCCGTCGATCTCCTGCGGCACCCGCGCCTTGCCGTTGGCCACCTCGTCGTGCGATTCGGTGTAGATCACCCGGGCGAAGGCGTCGCCGTAGCTGTGTGACACCGCGTTCGCGACCGACTCCACCGACCGCCAGGCGTCGTCGGCGACGATCACTGCCTCCCGGACCGGGTGCACGAAATTAGCCTCCCACTGAGCGTGATAGGACGCCCCGTCGGGTCCGGTCGAGGTCACCGCCGGGTTCAGATGGAGGTCCTCGGCGATGGTGATGGCGTCGGGGAACTCCTTGCGGATGTCGTTGTTGACCCAGCGCTGCAAATCCCACCCCGAGGGGATGTCGAAGCCGGTGCCGTCGACGCTGCGCATATAGGGGGTCATGTCGTAGCGCAGCCCGTCGACCCGGTACTCGCGCAGCCACATCAGCGCGTTGTCGCGGATGAACCGGCGCACCTCCTCGCGTCCGTAGTCGGGGCGGGTGTCGCCCCAGGGGGTGGCGGAGCGCCAGTCGTTGAAGAAGTAGATACCGCCCTTGCCGTTCTCGCTCCACCCGTCGAACTGCCACAGGTTGAGGTCGGACGGACCGAAGTGGTTGTAGACCACGTCCAGGATCACCGCCAGACCCGCCTTGTGCGCCTCGCGCACCAGCGTCTTGAAGGCGTCCGGGCCGCCGTAGGAACTCTCGACCGCGAAGATGTGCGCCGGGTTGTAGCCCCAGGAGAAGTCCCCGGCGAACTCGGCCAGCGGCATGATCTGGATCGCGTTCACGCCCAGCCGGACGAAGTGGTCGAGCTCGCCGACCAGCTTGTCGAGGTCGCCGACCTTGCCGTCGGCGCCCACGAACGACCCCACGTGGAGTTCGTAGATCACCAGCTCGTTGTGTGGCGGGCACTCGAAGTGGTCGTCCTGCCAGTCGAAGGTGGCGTGGTCGTAGATGATCCCGTTGCCGATCGAGTTGGTGACCTGCAGCGCGTACGGATCGACCCGATCGAAGGTGTGCTCACCGTTGGTGAGCTGGAACTTGTACTCCTGCCCGGGCTTGGCGCCCCAGACGAACCCGTACCAGTAGCCGCTCTCCTCGCGCTTCAACCGGTCGTTGCTGCCCCACTCGTTGAAGTCACCGCGGACGCGCACCTTGTCCGCGTTGGGTGCCCACACCCGGAATCCGACACCGTGGCCCTCCGGATCGATGATGGCGCCCATCCCGGGCAGCTTCGGTTGCGGAATTCCCACGGTCATCCCCGCAACCTAGCCGACCGGTCGCCGGTCCTTTCAACCACCCTGGTTACCGGGTCACGAGGCGCTCCCCGACCCTCCGAACCGCTGAGTACCACTGAAGCTACCGCGACGCGGACACCGTCGGCGTCCGGGAGTACGGGGACGGTTGGGCTCGGGCGCACCCCGTACTGTTGACGCATGCGTCTCGCTCCGCTCGCCGCCTTGGCCTGCTCGACCTTGTTGTTGGCCGCCTGCGGCACCGTCCAGCCCTCGGCCGCACCCACGACCGGGGCGACGACCTCATCCGCACCAGTGAGCGTCAGCCCGACGTCGATGTCGGCGTCGCCCACCGAGTCGCCGAGCGCTGCCACGTCGACCTCCGCCCCGGCGGCCAGCCTGATCACGCTGGGCGCCAACGGCGTCGGGTCGAACAAGTTCGGCACCCCGGAAGCCACCGTCGAGGGCTTCCTGAATGCTCACCTGGGCAAGCCGGACGACTCGGTGGTCGGGGTGGTCTGCGAGTTCGATTCGGCCAGCCCGTACGCGCGTCAACTCTCCTACGGCGGGGTACACCTCAGCTTCCAGAGCAAGGCCAAGGGCACCACCAAGTCACCCCGCACATTGACCGGGTGGCTGGTTCAGTTGGAGGAGCCGATGGTCGGATTCACCCTGGCGTCGCCGCTGCCGTTGAAGACCACCTACACCGACCTGAAGACGGCTTTCCCCAAAGGCACCCTGGACGAACTTCAGTTGGGCGAGGGGTCGTCGTTCTGGGTCTTCACCACCCCCGATGGCGTCTGGTACCGCGGCGAAGACGAAGACGCCCCCAGCGAGGTGGGCGCCGGGCCGCAGTCGGCCTGCGAGTGACATGACCACTGTCGCCGGGCGGTACCGGCTCGAGGAACAGATCGGGCGCGGTGGTATGGGCCAGGTGTGGCGGGCCCGGGACCTGCGCCTGGATCGGGAGGTCGCGGTCAAGACCGTCGACCTGAACGCGCTGGCTGACCGCTCGCTGGCGGCGCGCTTTCAGCAGGAGATTGTGGTCACCGCCAAGCTGAACCATCCGAATGTGGTGACGGTGTTCGACGGCGGGGTGGACGCCTCGACCGCCTACCTGGTGATGGAACTGCTGACCGGCCAGACCCTCGCCAAGCGGATCGCGCTCGGGGGTCCCCTCCCCGTTGCGGAGGGCCTGGGGATCGCGAAACAGGTCGTCGGCGGGTTGGCAGCGGCGCACGCGGTCGGGCTGGTCCATCGCGACATCAAACCCGCCAACGTGATGATCGGGCCGGGCGGCGTGAAGCTGCTCGACTTCGGGATCGCGCAACTGGCCAGTCGGGCGGGTGCCGCGTTGACGGCGACGGCGACCACCATCGGGACGGCCGCGTACATGTCGCCCGAGCAGGCGGCCGGACAACGGGTCGGTCCGGCCACCGACCGGTACGCCCTGGGCTGCCTGCTGACCACCATGTTCACCGGCGCGCCGCCCTTCGACGGGGATCCGATCGTGGTCGCCGGACAGCAGCTCAACGCGGTGCCGCCCCGACTGTCGGATCGACGGCCGGGCGTCCCGGCGGCGCTGGACGAGCTGGTCAGCGCGCTGCTGGCCAAGGACCCTGACGATCGGCCCGACCTCACCCAGACGCTCGGCGTGCTGCACAAGGTGGCCAGCGACCCGATGCCGACCGTGTCGCTGGCGCCACCGCCTCCTCGTCCCACGGCGGTGCTCGGGGCGCCCACGGCGGTCACCCGTCCGGACGCCGGCGCGGTGGCGAGGCCGCCCGACTCCGGCGGCTACGGCTGGATCGCTGGCTTGATCGGCACCCTGATCTTGGCCCTACTGCTGGGCGGCCTGGCCTTCACCCTGACCCGACAGTCCGGAGCCAGCGTGGATCGGGTGTTGCCCAGCGCATCGGCGACCACCCGGACACCCACCACCAGGCCGCCGACGACCCGACCCCCTACCACCCGACCCCCCACCACCCCGTCCAGCAACCCTCAGCAGGGTTCGGCGGGACTGAACGCGGCGATGGCGGCCGTGCGGACGGCTCTGGCCGCGCTCCCGGCTGGCAAGGAGAAGGACGACCTGATCAAGGAATGGGATCAGGCCTCTGAGCACGTCGCCGAAGGGCGTAACGCCACGAAGCGCCTGGACGACTTCGAATCCGCTCTCGACGCGGCACACCAACTGGGAGCCGTCGGCGACCTGCAGTTCCAGACGATCAAGGTGGCGCTGTCGGCGGTGCGGTCCTTCGTCTGAGGCGGCCCCGACACTGGGTCGCGGCCACCCGTGCCAGGTTCCGGTCAGGCTCTTCCTACGAGTTGAGGGTTCCGGTCGACCCTCGGCCACCTGCAGTAGGTCCGGTCAGCCCTCGGCCAGCAGTTGCAGGAAGCGGGCTTCGGCTCGGCACGCCTTCTCGAAGTCGCCCAGGTCCAGCGACTCGTCGATCCCGTGGGCTCGACTGTCGGGGTCGCAGGCCGCGGTGACCAGGATCGTCGCCTCGGGGAACGCTTTCTGGAAGTCCGCCACCATCGGAATCGAGCCACCCTGGCCCATGAACACCGGGTCAACCCCCCAGGCTTCGACGAACCCCTGCCAGGCCGCCTCGGCGGCCCGACCGGTAAACGGGATCGTCGTCCCGGAACCGACTGACCCATCGGTGATCGTCACCTGAGCCCCCCACGGAGCGTGCCGGCGGAGATGGTCGGTCAACGCCTGAAGCGCGTGCTGGGGGTCCTCGTCGGGGGCGATTCGGACACTCACCTTCGCCCGGGCCGACGGCGCCAAGGTGTTGGACGCGTCCGCGACTCGGGTGGCGTCGATGGCCAGCACGGTGGCGCTGGGCTTGGTGTAGAGGCGGTCGACGATCGGGCCGTCTCCGAGGTACCGGACCCCGTCCAGCACCCCGGTCTCAGCGGCCAATCGGTCCAGCGGGTAGTCCAACTCCGGGCCGGGGGACGAGCGCAGCCCGTCGATCGCCACGTTGCCGGCGTCGTCATGCAGGGTCGCCAGCAGTCGACACATCGCCGTCAGGGCGTCCGGCGCGACCCCGCCGAAACTGCCCGAGTGCAGAGCGTGATCCAACACCCGCAGCTCGACGGTGCAGTCGACCAGCCCGCGCAGCGTGGTCGTGAAGGCCGGAGCTCCGACGTCCCAGTTGCCGGAGTCCGCGATCACGAAGACATCGGCCCCGAGGAGGTCGCGGTTCTCCTCAATGATGTTGGCCAGCGAGGCCGAGCCGATTTCCTCCTCGCCCTCGATGAACAAGGTGACCCCGACCGGCGGACGTCCACCAAACGCTCGCAGGGCGGCCAGATGGATGGCGATGCCCGCCTTGTCGTCCCCGACCCCGCGGGCGTAGGCCCGGCCGTTGCGCTCGGTCACCACCCACGGGTCGGACGTCCACAGCGCAACCTCACCGGTGGGCTGGACGTCGTGGTGAGCGTAGAGACAGACGGTGGGCTGCCGCTCAGGAGCGGGGAACCGGGCGATCACGGCGGGCTTGCCCATCCCTAAGCCGTCGGTGCGCGCCGCCCGGACGATCCGGACGTCCGGACAACCGATCTCCCGGAGCAGATCCGCCACCGCCGCCGCCGAGCGCTCGACGTCGGCGTCGTGGGCAGGGATCGCGCTGACCGAGGGGATCGCCACCAGGGCGTCGAGGTCGTGGCGAACGCGGGGCAGAACGGCGGTCAGGGCAGCATCGAGATCGGTCATGGAGCCAACCTATTCCTCGGCTCCGACAGTTCCGCTGCACCGCCGGGGGACCATCCCCGAGTGACCCTGAGCCAGCCCGGAGCGGCCACTGAACCACCCATCCGGAGGTTGAACCAGGAGACTCCAGCACGCAGGCTTGCAGGGTGCGGCGCCGAAGACCTGCCGCCTGAACAAGGAGTTCCCGTGCCAACCCAGACCACCATCACTCCCGAGCGCGTCGGCAAGATGGCGTTGAAGGTCGCCACCGAAGCCGTCTACGTCGTGGCCGGCCTGGCCGACGTCGTCGCCGGCACCGTCCAGGACGTCATCGCCAACCAGAAGCGCCAGCTCAGCGACCGCCGCTCGACCGGCACCGACAACCGGGTCCGCGGTTTCGTCCGCGAGGTGCCCGATCAGTTGAAGGGCTTCGCCGATGAGGTTGTCGGCGCCTACAAGGACCTGTCCTCGCGTGGCCGGCACGTGATGGAGGACGGCTTCGCCAACACCGCACACCGGCCGGGCAAGGACGACTCCGCCGCCGATCAGCCGACGGGCTACCAGCAGCCGCCGACCCCCTGATCCCGCCCCCGCCCGCCGCCGCCCCGTCCCCCCGGGGCGGCGGCGTTGTGCTGTCGTCAGTGCGCGGCTCGCCCTCTCGTCAGGGGACCGCGCCCACCTAAGGTGCAGGACACGCCGACCACCGGCGGCGCGTCCTGCACACCCGGTGGGCGAGGTCGCCCAGAAGTGGACAGGGAAGTCGGGCGCGGTCGCCGACAGAGCTGCCAGGCAGATCGGAACGCGTCCGGGTGGACGTCAGCCGAGGTTCAGCACCAACTGGCCGGCCACCGGCTGGAACCCGACGTGGCGGAGGTAGTCGCCGTGCGGCGCCGAATCCTGGGCCACCACCGAGGTGAATCCGGCGTCCCGCAGCACCCTGGCCCCCGGCCCGTAGAGCCACTGGCCGATCCGCGAGTCCCGGTACTGCTTCATCACGTAGTCGACGTCGAGGTGCAAGGTGTCGCCGACGGGGCGTCCCACCAGCGCGCCCGCCGGTAGGCCGTCCCGGGTCAACAGCAGCGCGAACGTGCTCTCCGGGGTGACCTGGGACCCGGGCCAGGTGCGCTGGATGTCGACCGCGTGGGAGCTGAGGAAGTCGGTCAGGAATGGCGCGTCGGCCGGGATCGGCACGGCCCCGAGGTCGCGGTCGGGGGCGAACTCCTTGCGGAGGAACCAGATGTTGAGCAGAGCCACCGCCGCGTTGGTGATGATGATCGGGACGGACGGAAGCAAGGCGCCGTAGACCACGAACGCCAACGACCCGATCAGCGAGATGATCCGCAACTTCACCACCGAGGTCATCGCGAGCGACAAGACGACCAGGGCTGAGGCGACGTAGCCGATCAGTTCCACCGAGTTCACGCGCACATGCTAAGCGCCGCCGCGGGGGTGCACGTAGCAGCCAGGGGGCGCGTCGCGGCGCGGGCGGCGAGGTGCGCGCCGCCGCCCCTATCGTGGGCACATGACCCACCTGGACCCGACCAACCCGTTTGCCCAGCGCTCAACCCTGCCCTACGAACTGACCCCGTTCACCGAGGTGCGCACCGAGCACTACCTGCCAGCGATCGAGTTCGGGATCAGCGAGCGGTTGGCCGCGTTCGAGGCGCTGGCGACCAATCCGGAGCCCGCCACGGAGCAGAACGTGATCCACGCGTGGGAGTCCGCTGGACGCACCCTGGGTCGGGCCCTGACCGCTTTCTACCACCTGCAGTCGGCCGACACGACCGACGAACTGGACGACCTGGAGGCGGTCATCTCGCCGCAGTTGGCCCGGTTGTCCGACGCCATCTACCAAAACCGCGCGCTGTTCGACCGGCTAACCGAACTGGCGGGCCGCCGCGACGCCGGCGAGGTGGTGCTGGACGAGCAGTCCAGTTATTGGCTGGAGACGCATCTGCGCGACTTCGAGCGGGCCGGGGTGAACCTGCCCGAGGACGCCCAGGAGCGGTTGCGGGCGCTGAACACCCGGATCGCCGAGCTGCAGTCGTCCTTCGGCCGGATCGCCCTGGCCGGGTCCAACGCGGCCGGCGTCCAGGTGACCGACGAATCCGAACTGGCGGGCTGGTCGGAGGCGGCCAAGGACGGCGCCCGAGCCGCCGCGGCGGCGTCCGGCAGGGAAGGCTGGCTGATCGAGCTCGACTCCTGCACCCCCCAGCGCTCCCTCCCTGACTCCGACGATCGCGGTCTCCGGCAGCGCATCCACACCGCGGTGGTCACCCGAGGATTGGGGCCGGAGCACGACACTCGGCAGTTGGTCGTCGAGCTGGCCCGGGCCCGGGCGGAGCGGGCAGCGCTGCTCGGCTTCCCGCATCACGCCGAATA
>CAYVOW010000001.1:121473-129994 GCA_964453585.1 uncultured Micropruina sp. | reverse complement strand
GCTTCCGGCACCTGGAAGGTGGCCAGTTGCTGCAGCGGCGTCGGGGCGCCGTAGTAGTCGACCAGCAGCTTGTTGAACATGGCGGGGTGCGCCCGTCCGGTGCGAATGGCCGCGAACTCCTCCCGGGCGTGCTCGATGGCGCCCTTCATCTTGTGTTCGGCGTCCTTGACGATGTCGGCGATCATGCCCGCATCCTTCCTTGTTCTGGTCGTGCACCCAAACGCTCAGGCGTGGAGGGTTGTTCCGATCTTCTCACCGTTGACCACCCGGACGATGTTGCCCTCGACCCCCAGGTCGAAGAACACCATCGGCAACTTGTGCTCCCGGGCCAGGCTGACCGCGGTGGCGTCGGCCACCTTCAGGTCGCGGGCCAGAAAGTCGTCGTAGGTGAGCTCGTCGTACCGCTTGGCGCTCGGGTTGGTCCGGGGGTCGGAGTCGTAGACGCCGTCGGTGCCCTGCTTGGCCATCAGCAGCACCTGGGCGCCGATCTCCAGCGCCCGCTGCGCGGCCACGGTGTCGGTGGAGAAGTAGGGCATCCCGGAACCCGCGCCGAAGATCACCACCCGGCCCTTCTCGAGGTGCCGTTCGGCCCGGCGGGGAATGTAGGGCTCGGCCACCTGGCCCATCGCGATCGCCGTCTGCACGCGGGTCTGGACTCCGGCCTTCTCGCAGAAGTCCTGGAGGGCCAGGCAGTTCATCACCGTGCCGAGCATGCCCATGTAGTCGGCCCGGTCACGGTCCATGCCGCGCTCGGACAGCTCGGCGCCGCGGAAGAAGTTGCCGCCACCGGTAACCACCGCCACCTGGACGCCGGAGTCGACCACGTCTCTGATCTGACGGGCGATGCTGCCGACCACGTCCGGATCGACGCCGATCTTGCCGCCCCCGAACGCTTCGCCCGACAGTTTCAACATCACGCGGGTGTATGGGCTCGGCATGGGCTGCTCCTTGAGACGAGATCGGGGCCGGAATCACTCTAGAGGGTGTCGCGCGGAACTCTGACAGCGCTGAACGACCGGATCGACCCCAAAACGGCCGTTTCGAGCGCTTCAGCGCTGTC
Source organism: uncultured Micropruina sp. (assembly GCA_964453585.1). GTDB lineage: Bacteria > Actinomycetota > Actinomycetes > Propionibacteriales > Propionibacteriaceae > Micropruina. The sequence continues at coordinate 128,934 of CAYVOW010000001.1, read as the reverse complement.
AGAGTTCCACCCCGCCCGGGCACCGGCCCGCCGGGTCCGGACGCAGCACCGCCGCCCGGATCGCTCCGGGCGGCGGCGTTGGTGCGCTTGCCTGGGTCAGGCGCCGGCGGAGAACCGGACGAACCGGGTCACGGTCACGCCGTTGTCCTTGAGCAACTGGCCGACCGTCTTCTTGTCGTCCGACACCGAGGCCTGCTCGACCAGCACGACGTCCTTGAAGAAGCCGGACAGCCGGCCCTCGACGATCCGCGGGATGATTTGCTCGGGCTTGCCCTCCTCGCGGGCGGTCAGCTCGGCGATCTTGCGCTCGTTGGCCAAGACGTCCTCGGGCACCTCGTCGCGGGTCACCCACTGCGGGGACATGGCGGCGATCTGCATCGCGATGCCCCGGACGAAGTCCGCGTCGCCACCCTGGTGCTCGACCATCACGCCGACCTGCGGGGGCAGGTCGGAGGACCGCTTGTGCAGGTAAACCACCGAGGAGCCGTCGAAGCTCGCCGCGTTGGCGATCTCCAGCTTCTCGCCGATCTTGGCGGCCAGGGCGCTGACCGCTTCTCCGGCGGTCTGGCCAGAGGCCAGGACGACCCCGTTGGCGGCCTCGACCCCGGTGACGCCCGCAGCGTTCACGGCGTCGGCGATGTCCTGCGCGAGCCCGACGAACTCGGCGTTCTTGGCCACGAAGTCGGTCTCCGCACCCAGCTGGATCACCGAACCCCCGGCGGCGGCGACCAGGCCGTTGGAGGCCTCACGGTCGGAGCGCTTGGCCATCTTGGCCTGGCCGGTCACCCGCAGGATCTCGACCGCGGCGTCGAAGTCGCCGTCGGCCTCGGTCAGGGCCTTCTTGGCGTCCATCATTCCGGCACCGGTCAGGTCCCGGAGCTTCTTCACATCAGCGGCAGTGATTGCCATCTGTCTCTCTCGTCTCTTCTTCTGTTGGTTCCGTAGTGAGCGGGGTTACTTGGTCTCGGCGACGTCAGCCTCGACGGCCGCGGCCGTTTCCTCGGCAACGGCGGCTTCCTCGGCCACGGCAGTTTCCTCAGCAACGGCGGCTTGCTCGGCCACGGCGGCGACCTCAGCCTCGGCGCCCTCGACCTCGTCCGCCAGCGCGTTGCCCTGGACGTCGCTGCCCTCGACGGCCTCGGCCTCGGAGGTGGTCTCCTCGACCGCGCCCAGCAGCTCGCGCTCCCATTCGGCCATCGGCTCGGCCTCCTCACCGGTGGTCGCGGCGGCGCGGGAGCGCTGCAGCAGGCCCTCGGCGACGGCGTCGGCGACCACCCGGGTCAGCAGCGCGACCGAACGGATCGCGTCGTCGTTGCCCGGGATCGCGAAGTCGACCTCGTCGGGATCGCAGTTGGTGTCGAGGATGCCGATGATCGGGATCCGCAGCTTGCGGGCCTCGTCGATCGCCAGGTGCTCCTTCTTGGTGTCGACCACCCAGATGGCGTTCGGCAGCTTGCCCATGTCGCGGATGCCGGACAGGGTCTTGGCCAGCTTCTCCTTCTTGCGCTTCTGCTGCAGGAGTTCCTTCTTGGTCAGCCCGGACGACGCGACGTCGTCGAAGTTGAGGCCCTCGAGCTCCTTCATCTTGCCGATGCGCTTGGAGATGGTGCCGAAGTTGGTCAGCATGCCGCCCAGCCAACGCTGGTTGACGTAGGGCATTCCGACCCGGGTGGCCTGCTCGGCGATGGCCTCCTGGGCCTGCTTCTTGGTGCCAACGAACAGCACCTGGCCGCCGCGGGCGACGGTGTCGCGGACGAAGCTGTAGGCGCGGTCGATGTAGGACAGCGACTGCTGCAGGTCGATGATGTAGATGCCGTTGCGCTCGGCGAAGATGAACCGCTTCATCTTCGGGTTCCAACGACGGGTCTGGTGCCCGAAGTGGACACCGCTCTCCAAGAGCTGACGCGTGGTGACGACGGCCATGGCCGTTCCTTTCTGCGCGAGCCGGCGCTGCGCGCGCCGAACCCGCTTGGGTTCACTCGGACCGAACTGTTCGGCCCGCCTGATGCGACCGTCGTCGTCCACCCGTGAGGGACCTCGGACCACGACCCGCCATGAAGGCGGTCAGGTTGCATGCGAAGTCGACCCGGATCTGCCGGATCGCTGCCGCGATTCTACGTTGGCGCGCCCGTCGGGCGCCAACCGGACGTGGTTGACCTGTGGAGAGCGCACCGCTGTTCTCCACAGGATCACCTTCGTTGACCGGTTTGGCAGGCCGAAGTCCGAGGGAAGGGACATGATCGGTCGACTTCTGCTGGTGCTGGCCATCCTCGGCACCTCGTTCCTGGCCGCGCCGTCGGCGTCGGCCACTGAGTTCCAACCACCGATCGACGGCCCGGTGGTGCGGGGCTTCTCGCCGCCGGACCAGGACTGGCAGCCCGGGCATCGCGGCGTCGACCTGGCCGGAACGTCCGGCGAGCCGGTGCACGCATCGGCGGCGGGTCTGGTGCGCTTCGCCGGACGGATCGCCGGCCGGGGCGTGGTGGTGGTCAGTCATGGAGCTTTGCGGACGACCTACGAACCGGTCACGGCGCGCGTGGCTGTCGGAGATCGGGTCGCCGCGGGAGAGGTTCTCGGGGTGCTGGAGCCCGGTCACCGGTGTCCCGGGAGCAGCGCTTGCCTGCACTGGGGCTTGAAGCGCGGCGACCAGTACCTCAATCCACTGAGCGGCGCGGCAGCCTCACTGCGGCTGCTGCCTCAGTCCGCAATCGCCGTGGCCCGGCGGCTGGCCGCTCAGCGCGAGAGCGTGCTCGCCGGGTCAGGCCGGCTCTTCCGTCCCGTTCCGGGAGCGATCGGTTCACCGTTCGGGATGCGTCGTCACCCGATCTTCCACGATCTGCGCCTGCACGCCGGAGTCGACCTTCGGGCCTCCTGCGGAACGCCGATCCGGGCTGCCGACAACGGACGGGTGATTCACGTCGGCTACGACGCGTCGGGAGGCCACCGCCTGGTGCTGGCCCATGCCGGTGGTCTGACCACGCACTACCTCCACGCCCAGCGCTATCGGGTGCGGCTTGGGCAACGGGTGGCCCGTGGTGCGGTGGTCGGCAGGGTCGGCAGCACCGGCTGGTCCACCGCCTGTCATCTGCACTTCACGGTCAAGGTGAACGGGCAGTTGGTGGACCCCGCCCGGTGGCTGTGACCAGCGGCTCCGGCGCCGGGGCCGACTCGCCGCGCTATCATGGGATATCGAAGGGATACCCCATGCCAGACATCTTGATCCGCGACCTCCCCGCCGATGACCTCGCACTGCTCGACGAGCAGGCCCGTCGCGCCGGTCTCACTCGTTCTGCGTACCTTCGTCAGCGTCTCCACGAGCAGGCGCGACGGAGCTTTGCGCCGGTGGCTGATACCGATCTGGACAAGCTCGCCCGATTGCTGCCTGACTTGTCCGACCCCGAGATCATGCGCGGCGCTTGGTCATGAGCTGGCTGATCGACAAGTCTGCACTGGTGCGGCTGGGCAGCAGTGCGCAGGCGTCGGAGTGGGCCAGCCGGATTGAGCGCGGACTTGTTGCCGTCACGACGGTGACCCGGCTGGAGGTCGGGTACTCGGCACGCTCTACGGATGACTTCACGCGCGCGCTCGACCTCCCGCCGATCGCGGCCATGCCGGTCGAGTACCTCACACCGGCGATGGAGGATCGAGCCCTGCTGGTCCAACGGCTGCTGGCCCAACGCGGTCAACACCGGGCTCCCTCCATTCCCGAACTGCTGATCGCGGCCGCGGCCGAACTGAGCGGCCGCACGGTCCTGCATGCCGACAAGGACTTCGACCTGATCGCGGCACTGACCCATCAGCGAGTCGAACTGCTTGCCTGATAGCGGCCCGGGGGCGGCCGTGGCGACTCAGGACCGGGGGGTGGACCATGTCGAGCATCTGGTTCGCAGCGTCCGGGCCGCGTGGCGGCTCAGGCCCGGGGGTGGGCCTGCTGGAAGGCGCTGCGGAGGCGTTCGCTGGTGACGTGGGTGTAGGTCTGGGTCGTCGCGAGAGAGGCGTGGCCCAGCAGTTCCTGGACGCTGCGCAGATCGGCACCGCCTTCCAGCAGGTGGGTGGCCATCGCGTGCCGCAGGCCATGCGGGCCCAGATCGGGGGCACCGGGCACGGCGGCCAACGCCCGATGGACGATCCGGCGGACCACCCTCTGGTCGATCCGGGCTCCGCGATCCCCCACGAACAGAGCCTGCTGCTCGCTCCGGGTCAGCAGCGGCCGCACCTCAAGCCACTCGGCGATCGCGGCCAGAGCCGGACGCCCCAACGGCACCCGCCGTTCCTTGTTGCCCTTCCCGACCACCCGGACGACGCCGCGTGCGACGTCCAGGTCGGTGAGGCCCAACCCGCACAGCTCCCCCACCCGCAGTCCCCCGGCGTAGAGCGTCTCCAGGATGGCGGCGTCCCGTCGGGCTTTGGCGCGGTCCAACGGGTCATCCTGGGCCGCCGCGTTCCCGCCGGCCAGATCGAGCGCCCGGGCGGCGTCCCCGGCGTCCAGGGTGGCCGGCAGCCTCCGATCCACCGGCGGCGACTTCAGATGGGTCGCCGGGTCGGACGCGATCCGGCCGGTCTGCTCCGCCCAGGCGAAGAATCCCCTGATCGCCGCCGCCCGGCGCTGCAGCGTGGCCCTCCCGATCCCGGCGGCGTGCTGATCGGCCAGCCAGTCCCGGAGCAGGCGGAGGTCGACCCCGGCCACGTCGTCGACGCCGCGCGCCCCGCAGGCCGCGAGAAGGTGGTGCAGGTCTCCGGCGTAGGCGCGCACGGTGTTGGCGGCCACGTTTCGCTGCCCGACCAGGTGTTCCAGGTAGGCGTCGACGGCCTCCTGCTGGGCCGGCCCGAGCGGGGCTTCCATCAGGCCAGCGTCACCCGGCGGCGTCCCCGTGGCAAGCCGCCACGCGTCGGTGGCCTAGCATCATCGGTGCACCAGGACGGAAGGCGGGACATGGACGTGGCGGAGTTGACCTCGGGGGGACAGGTCAGGCCGATCACCCGGTGGGGCGAGCCCGTGATGCACGCCAGGACCCGGCCGATTGAGAGCTACGACGAGCAGTTGCACACCCTGGTCCGTGACATGTTCGCCACCATGCGGGCTGCCCATGGCGTCGGCCTGGCAGCCACCCAGGTCGGGGTCGACCTGGCGGTTTTCGTCTATGAGTGCCCCGACGCCGACGACAAGATCCAACTGGGCGCGGTCTGCAATCCGGTCGTCGATGTGCCCGAGGGCAAGGACCGAACCCTGGAGTCCACCGAGGAAGGCTGCCTGTCGCTGCCCGGCGGTTACCAGCCGCTGGCCCGCCCTGATCTGGCCACCTGCACCGGCACGGACCCGTTCGGCGAGCCCGTGACCATCGACGGCACCGGCCTGCTGGCTCGCTGCCTACAGCATGAGACCGACCATCTCAACGGGACGGTCTTCGGCGACCGGCTGTCGTCACGTGGGCGTCGCAAGCTCTACCAGCACCACGAGGAGCTTAGGCACCTGTATCCCGACGACTGGCCGGTAACCCCGAAGCGGCGCTCGGCCAGCGAAGAGTAGGCGGCCCGGGGACGCCCGGGTCACGCCAGCGCACCACGGCGCAGGAGCCACGCGGGTCAGGTGACGGCGATCAAGGCAGCGCGATCAGGTGTCGCGGGTCGGGGCCGGTGAGCGGCAGCGCACGCCAGTCGAGCACTGCTTCCCCCGTCATCGGATCGCCGATCACATCGATGGTGTGCGGAGTCTCGATCAGCCGCAGTTGGGCACGGAACTGCCCCTCCAACCACCCCGCCGACCCGATCACCGGAACCGACCCCTCGGGGTAGGACAACTCGGTCTCGGCCCAGCGCCCAACTCCGGCGAACAGCTCCAGGTCGCCCAGCCTCAGGTCGAAACCGTCGGGCAGGGAGGTGACCGTGAGGCGGTCGCCCACCCCGGCAACGCTCGACCCGGTCGCCACCCGGAACGTCGCCGCGGCTGGGCCAGACGTGCCACCGACGGCAGCAATCCGCAGGCCCGCCAACCGGTCGGCCAGGCGGGCGTCCGCCGCCGCGCTCCCAGGTCGGTCACAGGCGGGCAGCAGATGCTGCCAGACCAGATCGAGAGTGTCCTGCATCGGGTCGTGCTCGGACGTGATCCCCACGGCCAGCCCCTGCTCCGGCAGTACCAGGGCAAACTGGCCGAACGCCCCGTCCCCTCGGTAGCCGTGGCTGGCATTCCAGAACGAGAAGCCGTATCCGAGCTCCCAGTCTCGAGAACCGGTCTCCGACGGCGTGGGCGAGCCCGCCACCGGGCTCCGCGCCTCATCGACCCACCGGGGCGACAGCAATTGCCGGCCACCGACCCGGCCTTCGTCCAGGTAGGCCTGCGCCAGCCCGAGGATCGCCGGGGTGGTCACGCACATGCCCGAATATCCAAGATCGCGGCCCTGGGGCGTCCGCTGGGCGCGAAGCTCGGCGGCACCCAGGGGCAGCAGGACGCGGCGACGCACCTGCTGGGTGAGCAGGGTGCCGGTGACTGCCTGCACGACCTGGGCGAGCAGGTAGGTGGCGGCCTGGTTGTAGGCCCAGGTCCGCCCAGGTTCACCGTCGGGAACCTTGGCCAGCACCCTGGCCAGGAACGGGTCCGGGTCGGCCGGACCAGCGGGTTGGGCGTAGGCCTCCCACATGTCGGGTCCCCACGCTTCGACACGGTGACCGACCATCATCGACAGGCAGTGCCGGACGAGCACCCGCGGCCACGGCTGAGCCAGGCCCGCCCAATCGTCACGCAGGTACGACCAGACCGGACGATCCAGGTCCAGCACGCCCTCGTCGACCAGCTGGCCGACCACGGTGGCGGTGAAGCTCTTGCTCACCGAGTAAAGCAGGTGCACTCGATCAACCGCATAGGGGGTCCAGGCACCCTGGGCGATCACCTTGCCGTGCCGGGCGATCATCAGGGTCTGGTAGCCGCCGTCGGCGTCCATCGCGTCCACCAGGTCGATGATCCCGGCGGCGTCGACACCCTCAACCTCGGGACAGCTCGCGGGCAGGGTCATGCTGACGAGCCTAAGCCGCCCAGGGCGTAGCAGGCGATGGCGGCCGCGGCGGCAACGTTCAGCGAGTCCACCCCGGCGGTCATCGGGATGGTGGCGACCACATCCGCCTCCGCCAGCCAGCGAGCCGACAGCCCGGCTCCCTCGGTGCCGAGCAGAATCGCCAGCCGCGGGGGCACGGCCCGGGCCAGCCCCCCCAAGTCGACGGCGTCGTCGGACAAGGCCAACGCCACCACGGTGAACCCGGCCGACTTCAGCAGCCCGACCGCGGAGGCCCAGTCGTCCAGCCTGGCCCAGGGTAGGGAGAACACCGTGCCCATCGAGGTCTTGATGGAGCGTCGATACAGCGGGTCGGCCGAGCGCGGTGACAGCAGCAGACCGTCCCAGCCCAGCCCCGCCGCGTTGCGGATGATTGCGCCCAGATTGCTGTGGTCCACAACATCCTCGACCACCACCA
>CAYVOW010000001.1:0-121373 GCA_964453585.1 uncultured Micropruina sp. | reverse complement strand
TTGCGGATGATTGCGCCCAGATTGCTGTGGTCCACAACATCCTCGACCACCACCACCCGCTCCAGCGAGGCCAACGCCCCGCCGTGGACGTGGAAGCCACTGACCGCCTCGGCCAGCTCCTCAGTCACCAGATACACCGGCACGTCCTCGCCGATCACGTCCGCCAGACCGGCGTACCAACGCTCGGCCAGCAGCAACGAACGCGGTCGGTAGCCGGCCGCCAACGCACGACGGATCACCTTCTCGCCCTCGGCGATGAAGATGCCCCGCTCGGCCTCCAGCGAGCGCCGCAGTGTCGACTCGCGGAGTCGGACGTAATCGCCCAGCCGCGGGTCGGTTGGGTCCTCGATCGGGATTACGGTCGCCATCAGCGCGACCCCGGCTGCGGCTCGCTGCACCCACCTGACACGTTCCCGATTCCACCACACCGGAGCCCTACGCTGGGCCGGTGAGTTGGCTGCGCCGGATCGACCGGTTCCTGCTGGCCATCATCGCCGCCGCTGCATTGGCATCGGTGCTGCCCGCCCAAGGCATCGCTGCCGAGATCCTCGGCTGGGTGGTTCAGGTGGTGATTGCCTGCCTGTTCTTCCTCTACGGGGTGCGGCTGAGCCCAGAACAGGCGGTGGCCGGGCTGAAGCACTGGCGCCTTCACCTGACGATTCTGACCTTCACCTTCGTGGTCTTCCCGCTGCTCGGACTTGCTCTCCGGCTGATCCCGGCGAGCGTGCTCTCCCCGGCCCTGTACGCCGGAGTCCTCTACCTGTGCCTGGTGCCCTCGACGGTCCAGTCATCGATAAACTTCACCTCGATCGCGCACGGCAATGTGGCCGGGGCGATCGTCAGCGCCTCGGCGTCCAACCTGCTCGGGGTGTTCCTAACCCCTGCGCTGTGCCTGACCCTGATGGGTGCCTCCGGGCTGGTGGTCGACCCCAACACGATCCTCGACATCGTGCTGCAACTGTTGGTGCCCTTCATCCTCGGCCAGCTGAGCCGACGCTGGACAGCCGGGTTCGTGACCAGCCACCCCCGCCTCAAACTGATCGATCAGGCGTCGATCGTGCTGGTGGTCTACGCCGCCTTCTCGGCCGGGATGCGCGAGCACCTCTGGTCACAGGTGACCCTGCTCGACCTGGTGGTGGTGTTGCTGCTCAGCCTGGGCCTGCTGGCCACCATGCTCTGGCTCACCTGGACGACCGCCCGGAGGCTGGGCTTCAACCGCGCGGATGCGATCGCGATCCAGATGTGCGGGACGAAGAAGTCGCTGGCCACCGGCCTGCCGATGGCCGCCCTGTTGTTCGGGGGGCAGTTGATCGGGCTGCTGGTGCTGCCGCTGATGGTGTTCCACCAGGCGCAGTTGATGGCCTGCGGCGCCCTCGCCTCCCGCTATGCCCGCGAGGCGGACGCCGCCCCGGCGGTCTAAGCAGGCGGCGCCTCGAAGTCAGGGGCGCCCTGCGGCACCTCTTGCGGGCTGGCCGCCAGGGCCGCGGGGGCTTCGCCGCGGCTGGCCGGGGGCTGAGCCTGGTGGCGGCGCATCCCGGGGCTCTCCAACTGCTGCGCCTCACGGATCGCCTGCTGAACGGTCTGCTGCGACTCCGCCTCGGCGGCCCGCTTCTGCGCCTCGATCTCGGCGAACACGTCCACCTTGTCGGGGGCGGTGAAGTCGCCGCTGGCGGTGCCGAAGTCGCGCCCGGCGATCAGCTCGCCGGCCGCCTTGCCGAGCCCCTTCAGGGCGTCGTTCAGCTCGCTCGGGACGATCCACACCTTGTTGGCGTCGCCCTTGGCGATGTTCGGCAGCATCTGCAGGTACTGGTACGACAACAGCGCCTGGTCCGGCTGGCCGGCGTGGATGGCGTTGAACACCGTGGTGATCGCCTGCGCCTCGCCCTCGGCGCGCAGCATCTGGGCCTGACGATCGGCCTGGGCGCGGAGCACCTGCGACTCCCGCTCGCCCTGGGCGCGCAGAATCAGCGACTCCCGCTCACCGGAGGCGGACAGGATCTGCGACTGCCGCTGGCCCTCGGCCAGCAGGATCGCGGCCCGCTTGTCGCGCTCGGCCCGGGCACCCTTCTCCATCGCGTCGCGGATGGTGGCCGGCGGCTCGATCGAGCGCAGCTCCACCCGGTTGACCTTGATCCCCCACTTGCCGGTGGCCTCGTCCAACACCGCGCGCAGTTTGGCGTTGATCTCCTCGCGGCTGGTCAGGGTCTGCTCCAGATCCATGCCGCCGATGATGTTGCGCAGCGTGGTCATGGTCAGCTGCTCGATCGCCTGGATGTAGTTCTGCGCCTCGTAGGCGGCCTTGACCGGATCGACGATCTGGAAGTAGATCACCGAGTCGATGCTCACCATCAGGTTGTCCTCGGTGATCACGCCCTGCGGGGGGAACGGGACGACCATTTCGCGCATGTCGAGGGTGTAGCGGACCTTGTCCAGCACCGGGAACAGCAGGTGTGGCCCGGGGTCGAGTTGCCGCCGGAACTTGCCCAGCCGCTCCACGATCGCTACCTGCTGTTGCCGGACGACCCGGATCGCCTGGATCAGCAGCACGATGCCGACGACCAGAATGATCAGGGGAATGATGTACTCCACGGAAGCCTCCTTGAGCTTCCTTAACGGTAGCCGGGCCCCGGGGTCGTCTCGCGTCCGGGAGCGCGGTGCGCGATGATCGGCCGATGACCACCGACGCCTCCCGTGACCCCGCCCAGCACACCCGCGACCTGGACCGCCTGGTCTTCCACTCCTGGTCGATGCAGCAGGCGGCGACGCCGCTGGCGATCGAGCGGGCCGAAGGGGTGCGGCTGTGGGACTTCAGCGGCAAGGAGTACCTGGACTTCTCCAGCCAGTTGGTCAACGCCAACATCGGCTACGGCCACCCGAAGGTGGTCGAGGCGATCCAGCGCCAGGCGGCTGAGTTGGCCACGATCGCTCCGGCGACCGCCAACCTGCGCCGGGGTGAGGCGGCCGAGCGGATTCTGACCGCGATCGGCGGCGACTACTCGGCGGTGTTCTTCACCAACGGCGGCGCGGACGCGATCGAGAACGCGATCCGGCTGGCTCGGCTCCAGACGGGGCGCGCCAAGGTGCTCTCTCACTACCGGTCCTACCACGGCAACACCGGCGCGGCGATCAACGCCACCGGCGACTGGCGACGCGCGCCCAACGAGTTCGCCACCGGTCACGTCCACTTCTTCGGGCCGTACCTGTACCGCAGCGAGTTCTGGGCCGGGAGCGCCGAGGAGGAGGCCGAACGGGCGCTCCAGCACGCCCGCCGGGTGATCGAAGCCGAGGGTCCGCAAACGATCGCGGCGATTCTGGTGGAAGCGATCCCCGGGACGGCGGGCGTCCTGGTGCCACCGCCCGGCTACCTGGCTGGGCTGCGGGCATTGGCCGACCAGCACGGGATCGTCCTGATTCTGGACGAGGTGATGGCCGGCTTCGGCCGGACCGGCCGCTGGTTCGCTCATCACGACCACGACGTTCGGCCCGACCTCGTGACCTTCGCCAAGGGGGTGAACTCCGGTTACGTCCCCGTCGGCGGGGTGATCCTGTCCGAACCGTTCGTGGAGACGTTCCGGCATCGCGTCTTCCCCGGCGGCCTGACCTACTCGGGCCATCCGCTGGCCGCAGCCAGCATCGTCGCCGCGATCGACGCGATGCGGGACGAGGGCATCGTGGACCACGCCCGCAGCCTTGGAGCTGACGTGCTCGCGCCGGAGCTGGACGCCTTGGCCGAACGGCATCCGCTGATCGGGGAGGTGCGCGGGGTGGGCGCCTTCTGGGCGGTCGAACTGGTAGCGGATCGCGCCACCCGCGAGCCGGTCGCCGCGGCCACCATGGGGGCACTCAAATCAGCCCTGCTGGGCCGGGGTTACCTGCCGTTCATCGCCGACAACCGCATCCACGTGGTCCCGCCACTGGTGATGAGTGCCGAGGATGCGCGCGACGGGCTGTCCCGGCTGGACGACGCCCTGACCGAGGTCGAGGGTCAGCGCAGCTGAGGGTTGTCCTCGCGGGGGTAGACCACGGCGGTGGTGCCGTCCACCTCGTACACCTCGACCGGGGTCCCTGCCGGGATGGTCGAGGAGTCGAAGCTGCGGGCGCTCCACACCTCGCCGGCCACCTTCACCTCGCCGCCGGCGGCGGTGATCTCGGAGACGGCCCGCCCACTGCTGCCGACCATCTTCGCCACCGAGGACTGGTACCCGACTGAGTTGCGCACCTTGGCCAACAGGGTAGGTCGCAGGATCCCCAACAGCAGCCCGGCCACGGCGAGCGCCACCAGAACATGCACCAGCCACAGCCCAGGGAACAGGAAGGCCGCGCCGGCGCCGGCGAGGGCACCGGCGGCGAGCATGATCAAGGTGAAGTCGAGGGTGACCATCTCGGTCACCGCGAGGGCAGCGGCCGCTGTCAGCCAGATGGCCCACGAGTTCTGCGCCAGCCACTCAAACATGGCTCCATCATGCCAGTCAGGCGGTGGCCGACCTCCGCTGCACCCTCGCGGTCCATCGGCCGTCCTGGTGGTCGACGGTCAGCGGCAGGTCGAAGGTTTGACTGAGCAGCGGGCCGGTCAGCACGTCGGCGATCGGGCCGGCCGCCACCACTTTCCCTTGCTTGAGCAAGAGCGCGTGGGTGATCCCGGCCGGGATCTCCTCGACGTGGTGAGTGACCAGCACGGTGGCCGGGGCCTCCGGGTCGGAACAAAGGTCGGCCAGGGTCTCGACCAGCCCCTCCCGACCGGTCAGATCCAGGCCCGCGGCGGGTTCGTCCAGCAGCAGCAGTTCGGGATCGGTCATCAGCGAGCGCGCGATCTGCACCCGCTTGCGTTCGCCCTCGCTCAGGGTGCCGAAGGTGCGATCGGCCAGGTGGTCCACCCGGAACTGCCGCAGCAGCGCGTCCGCGCGAGCCAAGTCGCCCTCGTCGTACTGCTCACGCCAGCGGCCCATCACCGCGTACGAGGCCGACACCACCACATCGTCGACCCGCTCCGACTTCGGGATCCGATCGGCCAACGCGGCCGAGGTAACCCCGATCCGGGGGCGCAGTTCGAAGACGTCGACCAGCCCCAGGACCTCGTCCAGCAGGGCGACGACGCCCCGGGTGGGATGGAGTTGCGCGGACAGGATCTGCAGCAGGGTGGTCTTGCCGGCACCGTTCGGCCCAATCACCACCCACCGGTCAGCCTCGTCGACGGTCCAGTCGATGTCGTCCAACAACGTCGAGGTGCCCCGGACGACCGAGACCCCCGCAACCTCTACGACCGCCGCCATGCCCTCAACCTACCCAACGAGCGCGGGGTGTCAGGCACCGGTGGAATGCAGCCCACCGTCGACGTGAATCATCTCGCCGCTGGTCGAGGGGAACCAGTCGCTGAGCAGCGCCACCACGGCCTTGGCGGTGGGTTCGGTGTCCTTGGGGTCCCAACCCAAGGGGGCCCGGACGCCCCAGATGTTGTTGAACTCCTCCGAGCCCGGGATGGCCTTCTTGGCGATGGTCTCCAGCGGGCCGGCGGCGACGATGTTGACCCTGATGCCGTCCGGACCGAGGTAGCGGGCCAGGTAGCGCGACGCGCTTTCCAGGGCCGACTTGGCCACCCCCATCCAGTCGTAGATCGGCCAGGACACGGTGGCGTCGAAGCTCAGGCCGACCACCGAGGCGCCGCGGCGCAGAATCGGCTTGCAGGCCATGGTCAGGCTGACCAGTGAGTAGGCAGACACCTGCATCGCGGTGCTGACGTCGTTGAACGGGGTGGTCAGGAACTTCCCGCCGAGCGCAGTTTCGGGGTTGGCGAACGCCACCGAGTGGACGATGCCGTCGAGTCCGTCGAAGTGTTCGCCGAGGCGCTCCGACAGCGTGGCCAGATGCTCGTCGTTGGTGACGTCCAACTCCAGCAGCGGCGGCTCGGGTTCGAGGCGCTTGACGATCCGTTCGGTGAGGCTCATCGCCCGGCCGAAGTTCGAGACCACCACGTTGGCGCCCTCGGCCAGCGCGATCTCGGCCACCCGATACGCGATCGAGGTGTTCATGGTCACGCCGGCGACCAGGATGTTCTTTCCCTCGAGCAGTCCCATGCCTTTTCCTTTCAGTGCCCCATGCCGAGGCCGCCGTCGACCGGGATCACGGCGCCCGAGATGTAGGACGCGTCCTCGCTCGCCAAGAAGGCGACGGTGGCCGCGACCTCGTCGACCACGCCGAGCCGTCCGGCCGGAATGGAAGCCTTGTAACCGGCCACCACCTCATCAGGCAGCACGGCGGTCATGTCTGTTTCGATAAACCCGGGCGCCACCACGTTGGCGGTGACGTTTCGGCCGCCCAGTTCGCGGGTGAGGGAGCGGGCCATCCCGACCAGCGCCGCCTTCGACGCCGAATAGTTGACCTGCCCGGGCGAGCCGTAGAGCGCCACCACCGAGCCGATGAAGATCATCCTGCCCCACTTGCGGCGCAGCATCGACCGGCTGGCCCGCTTGGCGCACCGCCAGGTGCCGGTGAGGTTGGTGGCGATCACCTGATCCCACTCCGCCTCGTTCATCCGCAGGATCAACGCGTCCTTGGTGATCCCGGCGTTGGCCACCAGGATCTCCACCGGTCCGTGCGCCTGTTCGATCTGGGTGAACGCGGCCTCCAACTCGGCGGCGTCGGAAATGTTGCAGGCGATCCCCACCGCACCCTCGGGCGCACCACCGCTGGGGCTGATGCAGGCGACCCGATGACCGGCGTCCAGAAGCCGCTGCGCGATGGCCCGGCCGATCCCGCGGCTGCCGCCGGTCACGACCGCACTGCGCCCCTCGGGGGTGATGGATTGCGTCACGAGCGTGACCCTAGCGGACAAGGGTCGCCAGGGTCAGCACCGTGCCCGCAGGTCGTATCACCGGCGGGATCGCCCTTGTCGCGGCGGGCATACAGTGGGCCCATGGCGAGCGGCACGCGGACGCGGGGTGAGCGTCCAACGCTGATTACGAGTGCCCGGTTCAGCCGCACGCTGGACGCCGACCAGCGCAACCGTCGCTACTTGGCATCGATGGCGGTAAGGGTGCTCTGCTTCCTCGGCGGATGCGTTTCCCCCTCCCCCTGGAACTGGGTGCTGTTCGCCGGCGCCGCCCTCATTCCGCCGATAGCGGTGGTGCTGGCCAACGCCGTCGACCAGCGTGGCCTGGGCCCTCGCAGTAGGGCCAATACCGAGGAAGCCGAGTCGCTCCGGCCGCAGTTGCCTCAGGCGGGAGTCATCGACGGATCGGTGGAGGACTGACCCGATGCGCCAGTTGGTGTTGCGATGGATCGGGCTGGCCGCCTGCCTGGCGCTGATGGCCTGGGCGTTCGTGAACCTCGGTTTCTGGCAACTGGGCAGATTGGACGAGCGTCGCGAGCGCAACGAGTCGGTGACCACCCACGAGGGCGCCCCGGTGGTGGCCTGGACGCAGGTGTTCGGGGCGCCGATCACCGATGCGGCCAGCTGGCAGCGGGTCAGCGCAGTCGGCACCTTCGACGCCGAACATCAGTTCGTGATCCGGTACCGGTCCAATGCCGGCGCCACCGGCTACGAGATCGTCACTCCGCTTCGGACGGTCCAGGGCTCGGTCCTGGTCAGCCGCGGGTTCATCGAGCGTCCTCGTGATCAGGACTTCCCCAAGGTGGCTCCCCCTCCCCCGCTCGGGGAGGTCGAACTGGTCGGCTACGTCCGACGCAGCGAGGTCGGCGATGCCGACGCCACCACCCCCTATCAGGGCCAGGTCCGACTGATCAACAGCGCCGCGATCGGGGCGACGCTGCCCTATCCAATCGTGGACGGCTACATCTCGCTGCTCACCCTCACCCCGACGCAGGACCCTTCCTTCACCCCGGTCGCGCCGCCGGAGTTGAACGAGGGCAATCACTTCTCCTACGCCCTGCAGTGGTTCGCCTTCGCCTGCCTGGCCGGGATCGGGCTGTTCGTCTTCATCCGAGCCGACCTGCGTGACCGGGCGAAGGCCCGGGCCAGGGCGGAACGCCGAGCCCGCGAGGGCGCCGAACAGTAGATTGCCGCCATGGACCTGGGGTTGAGCGACAAGGTTTTCGTGGTCACCGCGGCCAGTGGCGGGCTCGGCCGGGCGACCGCTGACGCACTGGTCGCGGAAGGCGCCCGGGTGCTTCTGGTGGCCCGTCGCAACGACGTGCTGGCCGCTGCCGTGGCCGGCTACCCCGAGGGCCGGACGGCTTGGCTGGCCGCCGATCTGACCGATCCGGGCACCGCCGAGGCCGCCGCCAGCCTGGCCGTGGAGCGGTTCGGGCGGCTGGACGGGGCGATGATCTCGGTGGGCGGTCCGCCCCGCGGCACCGTGATCGACACCCCGGACGAGGTGTGGCGTGACGCCTTCGAGTCGGTCTTCCTGGCCGCACTCCGGGTCTGCCGGGCGGTGGTCGCCAAGGCCACTGGCCCGGTCAGCCTGGCTCTGGTTCTCTCGGTGTCGGCGAAGGCACCGCTGCCCCAGATGGCGCCGTCCAACGGTCTGCGGCCGGGCCTGGCGATGCTGGTCAAACAGTTGGCCGACGAGGTGGGGCCGAAGGACGGTCGGGTGGTCGGACTGCTACCCGGGTCGATCCTGACCGAGCGGATTAAATGGCTGCACTCCCAAACCCCGGACCCGGACGCCTCCCGGGACGCGGCGGCGTCCGCGGTCCCGCTGGGGCGCCTCGGGGAGCCGCACGAGTTCGGCAACGTGGCCGCCTTCGTCCTGTCCGGAGCCGCCTCGTACCTGACTGGATGTCTGATCCCGGTCGACGGCGGCGTGCTGCGGTCCCTCTAGTGCTGGCCGCCGCCGCTGGCCTGCTGCGCTGCCCGGTCTGCCGGCAACCGCTGGAGATCGTGGACGTCGGCGGGCACTGCTCGGGCGGGCACCACTTCGACGTGGCCCGGCAGGGCTATCTGAACCTCTCCGGAGCCGCCGAACCTCACAATGCCGACACCCCGGACATGCTCGCGGCCCGGGCCAGGGTTCAGGCCAGCGGTCTGTTCGATCAGGTGGCCGAAGCCATGGTCGAACTGGGTGCTGAGGGGGAGGTCGTCGTCGAGGTCGGCGCCGGCAACGCCTTCTACCTCGCTGCGATGGTCGAGACCGCGGGCGATCGGGTCGGGCTGGCCACCGACGTCTCGAAAGCCGCCGCCCGGATCGCCGCCAGGGCCCACCCCCGGATCGCCTCGGTCGTCGCCGACACCTGGCGCGGGCTGCCGCTTCGTGACGGCGTGGTGGACGTCCTGGCCTGCGTCTTCGCCCCGCGGAACGTGGCCGAGTTCCACCGGGTGTTACGGCCCGGCGGCAGGCTGATCGTGGCCACCCCCGGACCCGACCACCTGATCGAGCCGCGGACCGCCCATCAGTTGCTGGAGGTGCCTGCGGACAAGACGGAACGCCTCGACGCTTCGCTCGCCGAGGCGTTCACGGCCAACGCCGCCGTTCACGTTCGCGACACCCAGGAGTGCACCGGCGCCCTGATCGCCGACCTGATCGCGATGGGGCCCAACGCCTTCCATGACCAGCCCGACTCCCCCGCGGCCGGACCGGTGACGCTCGACGTGCTCGTCCGCGGGTTTCGGAAGCGCTGAACGACACCGGTAGCATCACAGGCTGCAACCGCCACCGACGAAGGACCCCCGTGTTCGACTCCCGCCAGCTTCTGGACGCCCTGATCGCCGGGCTGGAGGAGGTGCTGCCGGCCGCCTCGGAACTGCGCACGGTGCTGCATACCCAACCCCAGGTCGGCGGCGCGGAGGGACCAACCCGGGACACCCTGCTGGAGGCGATGCCTTGGGCGCGGGCCAGTTCGGTCGCCGAGACCGGGATGGTGGTCAGGCTGGGCCCGGTCGACGGCCCTGCGGTGGCCCTTCGCGCCGAGCTCGACGCGCTGCCGATCATCGAGCAGACCGGAGTGCATTGGGCCTCCGAGAACCAGAACATGCATGCCTGCGGGCACGACGTGCATATGGCGGCTCTCTGGGCGCTGCTGCAGGCGGCGTCGTCCCTCGATGATCTGCCGGTGGGGATGGTGGGTCTGTTCCAGCCACGCGAGGAGGTACAGCCCTCCGGCGCCTCCGACGTCCTGCGCTCCGGAATCCTGGACGAGCACGGGGTGCGCGCGCTGGTGGCCGCCCACGTCCAGCCACGAGTCCCGGTGGGCACGGTCAGCACCGGTGTCGGCGGGGTGAACGCCGCCGCTGACGAGTTCACCGTGGTCGTCCAGGGGTACGGGGGGCACGGCGCCTACCCGCACGTGACCGTTGATCCGGTGCCGGTGCTCGCCGCGATCACCCTTGGCCTGCACGAACTGGTCGGCCGCACCATCGATCCGACGCACCCGACGCTGATCACGGTGGGACGGCTCCAGGCCGGGACCACCGCCAACGTGATCCCCGAGAGCGGCTCCCTGCACGGCATCCTGCGAACCACCAACGAGGGTGATCGGGCGGCACTGCAGGCGTCGATCCGACGACTGGCCGAGCACACCGCCGCCGCCCGGGGAGCCCACGCCGAGGTGACGATCACCGTCGGCGATCCGGTGCTGGACAACGACGCCGGCCTGGTTGCCGCCGTCGACCCGCTGCTGGAACACGCCGAGTTGACGGTCGCGGCCACCCCGTTCCGGTCCTGTGGCGCCGACGACTTCTCCCACTACGTCCACCAGGGCCCGATCCTGATGATGTTCGTCGGCACCGGGGACGGACGAACCCAGGGCCAGGCGGTGGGGCTGCACCATCCGCAATTCCTGCCCGATGAGGAGGCGCTGCGCGCGGTCGCGCTGAGCCTGGCCGCCGCCTACGTCGGCGCGGCCGAAACCCTCACGCGAGGCTGATCAGGTCCGCATAGTCGGGGTTCCACAGGTCCTCGACGCCGTCGGGCAGCAGCAGCACCCGATCCGGATCAAGGGCCGCCACCGCCCCCTCGTCGTGGGTCACCAGCACCACCGCTCCGGCGTAACTGCGGATCGCGTTCAGCACCTCGGCCCGCGAGGCCGGATCGAGGTTGTTGGTCGGTTCGTCCAGCAACAGCACGTTGGCGGCCGATACCACCAGCATCGCCAGCGCCAGCCTGGTCTTCTCGCCGCCGGACAGGACCCGGGCGGGCTTGTCCACGTCATCGCCGGCGAACAGGAACGAGCCAAGAATTTTGCGCACCTCGGTCTCGTTGAGCTCCGGCGACGCGCTGACCATGTTCTCCAGCACCGTCCGGGAGACGTCCAGGGTCTCGTGCTCCTGGGCGTAGTAGCCCAACCGCAGACCGTGGCCCGGTTCGACCTGACCGGTGTCAGGAGGTTCCAGGCCGGCCAGGATTCGCAGCAGGGTGGTCTTGCCGGCTCCGTTCAACCCGAGGACCACGACCTGGGACCCCTTGTCGATCGCCAAGTCGACGTCGGTGAAAACCTCCAGCGAGCCGTACGACTTGCTCAGCTCGGACGCCCGCAGGGGGGTCTTGCCGCAGGGCGCGGGCTGCGGGAACCGGATTCGGGCCACCTTGTCCGCCTGCCGCTCCCCTTCAACCCCGGCCAGCAGCCGCTCGGCCCGCTTCGCCATGTTCTGGGCGGCGGTCGCCTTGGTCGCCTTGGCCCGCATCTTGTCGGCCTGGGCGAGCAACTGGCCAGCCTTGCGTTCGGCGTTCAGCCGCTCTCGTTTGCGCCGCTTCTCGTCGGTCTCGCGTTGCTGCAGGTAGGTCTTCCAGCCCATCGCGTACTGGTCGAGTTCGGCCCGGTTGGCGTCCAGATGGAAAACCTTGGTGACCACCGCATCGAGCAGGCCCACGTCGTGGGAGATGACGATCAGCCCGCCCGGGTAGGACTGCAGGAAGGTGCGCAGCCACACGATCGAGTCGGCGTCCAAGTGGTTGGTCGGCTCGTCGAGCAGCATGCTGTCGGCACCGGAGAACAGGATCCGGGCCAACTCCACCCGGCGTCGCTGACCGCCCGACAGGGTTCCGATCGGCTGGTTGAGGACGCGCTCGGGCAGCCCGAGGTTGGCCGCGATCCGGGCTGCGTCCGCCTCTGCGGCGTAGCCGCCGGCGGCGGCGAGTTCGGCCTCGGCGCGCGCATAGGAGGTCATCGCCTTCTCCTGCGCCTCGCCCTCCTCGGTGGCCATCGCCATCGAGTACGTGGACAGCCGCTTCAAGATCTGATCGAGGCCGCGCGCCGACAGGATCCGGTCCTTGGCCAAGGTGGTCAGGTCACCGGTCCTCGGGTCCTGCGGCAGGTAACCGACTTGGCCGCTGCGCGACACCTGCCCACCCGCCGGCAGCGACTCCCCGGCCAGGATCCGGGTCAGGGTGGTCTTGCCGGCGCCGTTGCGTCCGACCAGGCCGACCTTGTCCCCCGGCGAAACCTGGAACGACGTCGCCGCCAACAACAACCTGGCCCCGGCTCGGACCTCAACCTCACGCGCAACAAGCACGAGGAGGCAGTCTAGTGCCGCCGCTCAGGCTAACTCTCGTAGCTCCGAACGAGGGGGGGCGGCCGACCCGCTGACCCGCCGCATGACGTCGGTGAGAAGATCCCGCTCCTGGCTCGCGATCAGGTCGACAAAGTGCTGCCGCACCACCGCCACGTGTCCCGGTGCGGCCTGGCGGATCCTGCGTCCGCCCTCCTCGGAGATGGACACCAGGGTCCCCCGACGATCGTCTGGAGCCTGGCTGCGGCGGACCAGCCCCCGCTTCTCCATCCGGCGCAACTGATGAGCCAGCCGACTGGACTCCCAGCCGAGCCACTCCTGCAGCCGACCCACCCGAACCCCGGAGGCGTGGGTTTCGGAGAGCGCCACCAGCACCGCGTACTCGGCGTGGGACAGCCCGGACGTGGCCAGGTCCGTGCTGATCACCCGCTCCAGGTCCTGTTGGGCCAGCCAGAACGAGCGCCACAGCCGCAGTTCGGGCTCGTCCAGCCAGCGGGGTTCGTCCATGGCGGCATGGTAGCCCCCGCGCTGCAGGGCTAGGCGTTGCAGCCCCGAGCGGCCACCGGCCACGTCCCGGTGGTGCTCAACTCCACCCGGTCGACCAGATTCAGCGCGTTGCAGGCGTGATTCGGCACCACCCTGACCACCGAACCGAGGGCTGGTAGGTGGGCGGTCTCGACCACGGCGTGATGCTCACTGAGCATCACGATCCGGGCTTCCGCGTCGTCCAGCAGCCGTCCGTAGCCGCTGGCCCACGGAGCGCGGTCGGCGCCCAGGATCTTCGAGCCGCAGTCCAGCACGGCGCGTCCGCCGGCGTGGCTGACCACCGTGGCGTGGCAGGTCAGAGCCAGATCCTCGGCCGTGCAGGTGCCAAGCTCCCACTGTTGGGCGTCGTTGACGACGTACACCCCGGGACGAAGTTCGCTCGCCACCAGGCCGGACTCGGCCAGGCTTGGCGTGGAGCCGCCGCTGATCACCCGCGGCTCCAGCCCGGCTGCCCGGAACGCCTCGCGTCCGACTGCCAGCGCCGAGCTCTCGGCGACCGCCGCCGCAGCCCGTCCGGCCCCGGGGGCGTAGGAGTGGCCGGGAAAGGTGAACAGCCCGGCCACGTCGTGACCCAGTTCGGCCAGGTCAGCGGCCAGGGAGCCCGCGGCTGCTGGATCCACGCCGGTGCGGTGGTGCCCCGAGTCGACCTCGACCAGCACCGACACCCTGGCCGGCAGCAGTCGTCCCGCAGCCAGCGAGTCGACGCCGACGCTGACTCGGGCCCGGTCGACCAGCGCGGCCAGCCGGGCGCGTTTGTTCTCGTCCAACCACAGCGGGTAGGCGATGAACACGTCATCGAAGCCGGCGGCGACGAACACCTCCGCCTCTGCGATGGTGGCCACTGTGATCCCGAGAGCTCCGGCGGCCACCTGGCGGCGGGCGATCTCGGGGATCTTGTGGGTCTTCACGTGCGGACGCAACGCCACCCCGCGGCCAGCGGCCCAGGCGGCGGTGCTCTCGATGTTCCTCTGGAGGACGGCTTCGTCGATCGCCAGATACGGCGTGGGCGGCCTCATCGCCGCAGCTTAACCGGGGCCTGCGGGGGCCGACGTAGGCTCGGGCCATGGAATTCCAGGTCCACGTCGCCATCCCGCCGGCCTCCACCCCGCCCGAGTCCGGACTTCCGGTGCAGATCGAGGTTCGCGACACCGGTGTCCAGGACGCCGCCGCGATCCGCCTTGCCACCGCCTCGGGCAGCACCCTGCCCCCCGACACGGCCGGGGTGATCGCGTCCCTGCCGGTCACGGTGAGCGACGCCGATCTCACGAACGGATCGCTCACCGTGTTCGCCCGGGTGGCCACGGCGCCGACCGACCACGTCAGCCTCGGCGACTACATCACCCAGCAGTCCTACCCGCTGACCGCCGCCAGCGGGGAGGTCAGGGTCGAGGTGAAACGGGTCGGCTGAGCCGCGGGACGAGCCGCCGGCGGATCGCTCAACCAGGACGCCATCGCCTCGGTGATCGGATGCCCGCCGCCGTATTCGACAAACAGGAACTCGCCGGCCGGGTTGATCTCCAGGAACACCCATTCGCCTTCGGGCGTGAGTCGGAAGTCGGCACCCCCGTAGACGATCCCGAAGTGGTGCATCAGCGAGCGCAGACCGGCGGCGATCTCGTCCGGGACTCTGACCGGCCGCGTGCCCGCCTGCCTCATCCGCAACCGGAAGTCGATCTGGTCGTCGGCGTCGCCCTCGATAGCGATCGCGAACATCTCGTCACCGACCACGGTCACCCGGATGTCGGCGACACCGGGGACGCACTCCTGGAAGATCACCGGGGCCAGGTGGAGGCTGCCCAGCTGCCCCAGATCGGCCTCGGACAACACCCGGGTCTCCCGCCACACCTCGTAGGTGGCCGCGAAGATCTTGTAGACGGTGCCGCCCGGCCCTCGCTCGGCCGCGAACGCCCGCGCCTCGGCGGCGTCCGAGGTCATCACCGTCGCCGGGACGCGCAGCCCGACCTGTGGTGCCACCGCGAGCTGGAAGGCCTTGTGGGAGGCCAGTTGATCGGCGACCAACGGGTTCATCCACGGGGCGTTGAGCAGGCTGTAGAAGCCATGCAACCCCTCGTGCCATTCGCCGTAGCAGAAGCCACGCGCCTTCGGGTCGGTGATCGACTCGAGGTCCACCAACTGCGGACGACGCCACCACACCGAGCGGGCGTTGGTCAGGTCGATCACGCCCAGCTCGTGGTGGCGGACCCGCAGCCGGGGGCCGTCGGCAGAGTGTTCGATCGTGATCGTCTGCTTGGCCGGCAGGTCCGACAGGTCGAACAGGAAGGCGGGCGTGCCCCGCTTCTTCATCGCCTCGAGGACGGTGGTCGCGTGTAGGTCTCCCGGGTGGGAGAGGACCACGACCGGCCCTCTCCCGTCCCGGCTGTGCAGCGTGCTCACGACTGCCCGCCTTGGGCGTCGTGGGCCGCCGCGAGGATCGCGACGATTTCCTCCAGGGCCGCCACCCGCTGCTCCAGGGTCAGCACGCCGTCGCAGCCGCACGGCTGCGGAGCCGACGGTTCAGCGGCGGGCATCCCGGCGTACGGGGTGGCCATCGCGAACGGCAGTTGACCGCCGTAGCCCTCCGGGAACACGACCTGTCCCTGGTCTGGGAAGCCGGTCCCTTCTACGAAGGACTCGCGTCCTTCGACCCAGGTTTCCGGGGCGAGTTCCTTGAACGTCTCGGGAGCGAGTTCCTTGAAGGTCTCCGGCGAGCGTTCCTTGAGGGTCTCCGGGATCCGCTCCTTGAGCGTCTCCGGGGCGATCTCTTTAAGGGTTTCGCTGAGTTCCTTGTAGCTGCCGGTGATCAATTCCTGGCGCGTCTGCCAGCCGGCTCCGCCCAGGTCGGCGTCACCGGGCTGGATCACCGGGTTGGTCACCTGCCCGCCGAACCCACCGGGGAGTCCCACGCCCTCGGCGATCGTGTAGCCGCCACCGGGAAGGCCGAGGTTCTCCTGCCAGGTCTCGACCAGTTCCTTGCGGGTCTCGATCTGTTCCTTGGCGGTCTCGAATCGCTCCTTGACGGTTTCGGTGGCCGTCTCAATCCGCTCCTTGAGCGTCTCTGCGGCGGACTCCCGGAGCGTCTCAGCAAGGGTTTCGATCCGCTCCTTGATCGTCTCCGCGGTGGTCTCGATCAGCGTCTCCACCAGGCTCGGCGCGGCGCACAAGGAGTTCACCGCGGCGATGTCGCCGGCGCTAAGGCCGGTCCGCTGACCGATCGCCGCCGGCGTGACCGGGGTGATGGTGTCGGAGCCGTCCCGGCTGAAGGCGTCCCGGGGGTAATGCATGATCGACCCGTAGTCGTAGCCGCCGACGTCATCGCCGTCGGAGATGTGCTGGTTGAAGTTGTGCTCGGTGCCGCTTTGGATCTTGTCCCAATGGATGGTGACGAAGCTGTCGCGATCCTCGCGGGACTGCTCGTGCCAAAGCCCCACCGTGTGCCCGATCTCGTGAATCGTGTTGCCGGTGGAGCATCCCGGTGCCAGGTTGATGAACTGCTGACCGCCGCGCTTGCCGACGCTGGACGAGCAACCGCTGCCGGGCCGGAAGGTCACCCAGTCGGGGTAACTGGCGGCGTTGGCGGCGGTGCGCAGCACGAACCGGAACCGGGTGTTCGCTTGCCAGTGGGCGATGGCGTCGGTGACCCGGGCCTGGTTGGGCAGGGCCGCGTCGATGTCGTAGGGAACGACGCAGTTGGTCCAGCGGTACTGGGCTCCGCTGATCAGCACCGCCGACTCGACGCCGGTGGCGACCTCGGCCCGCAGCGCCTCGGTCTCGGCCTGGACCTCTTCGAGGGTGCCAAGGACGATGTCGCCCTCGAACATGGCCAGGCCGTCCAGGGCGACGTACTGGACGGGTTTGCCGCGGAAGTTCGTCCCTGAAATCAGGGCGGTGTGCACCGTCTTGTTGCGGACCGGGGCACGGTGTTCGCCCGCTGATTCGGCTGCGGGCGGCTTGCGGGTGGTGTCGTCGGACATCTCCGACCTCCTGGGGTGGGTCTTCGGCGGTCCGGGTTGACCGCACGACCCAAGGAGCGGTTGGTGACCAGGTTTGGGACTGGGTAGAACTGCCTACTGGTCAGGCGCCCCTGGCCGCGAGCAACTCAGCCGAATCCAGGAACCTCCGGGACTCGTCTGCGTAGCCGAACCAGCGCAGGTAGAGCCCGGTGGTGACCCGCTCGACGAACGCCCAGCGCCAGACCCGCTCGGGGTCGGCCGACCCCGAGGCGGCCAAGGCGTCGCATTCGGCTCGCAGCCAGCCGGCGGGATCATCGCCGGCCGCGGCAACCCGAACCAGGTCCCGGCAGGCGTCCCGGGCGACCACGCCCAGGTCGTACTCCGGCTCGCCAAGGAAGCCCTCGGGATCGATCAGCGCCCAGCCGTCGCCTCGACGCAGCACGTTGCCGGCATGCGGATCGCCGTGGCACACCACCGAGGCGTGCTCGGTCGGGGCCAGGTCCCGCGCGTACCGCCGCGCCAGCGTCAGCGCTGTGCGGTGATCCGACCCGTAGCGAGGCCCCAGGTCGTCCAGGATGGAGAGCAGCCCGGCCGCCTTCGGCGTCCGGCGCTCCCCTCGCTCCCGCGGCACCTGCCAGGCCCGAGCCAGGAGCGGGACGATGATCCGGCCCTGGTCGGCCAGACCCGGGGCGGCCTGCCACAGATCCTCGCCGAGGCGTTCGACCAGCAGCGCGCCGACCCGCTGATCCCAGTCCAGGACGGCGGCGTAGGCGTCGCTGGCGGCCATCACGGCAGCGGCGGTATCCAGCGTCCCGGGCAGGGCGATCTTCAACACCGCCCGGGACCCGTCGGCCCGAGCGACGTCCAGGGTGGGCATCCCCGCTCCGCCGGCGAACCACTGCAGCGGGGTGAGCTGCCACCGCGGGCAGGTCGCCGCGATCACGTCGGCGTAGTGGGCGGCGTCCGGTTCCAAGTCACGATCGGCGATCGCGGCTCGGTGGAACGCCTCCGCGATCGCCGACTCGATCACCGCGGCAGCGCTCATCGCGGGCCCTACAGGTTGTAGCCGATGGCCCGTAGCTGCTCGCGGCCATCCTCGGTGATCGCGTCCAGCGTCCACGGCGGCAGCCAGACCCAGTTGATCGTCGCCGAGTTGACCAGCCCCTCCAGGGCCAGCTGGGTGTCGTACTCCAGCCGATCGGTCAGCGGGCAGGTCGGCGAGGTCAGGGTCATGTCGAGGGTGACGTTGGCCTCGTCGTCCACGTGGACGCCGTAGAGCAGGCCGAGGTCGACCACGTTCACCATCAGCTCGGGGTCGACCACGTCCCGCATCGCTTCCTCGATGTCCTCCACCGAGGGCAGCGAGCGGCCGACCTCGGCGTCGGGGAAGGTGTCGTTGACCAGGTCGGAAGGGCGGGTCTCGCTCATCGCTTCTCCTCAGTCGTCATCTCGTTAGTGGCTTCGAGGGGCACCAGCTGCGCAGCCAGCGCCTGGGCGGCGGCGTCCTTGAACGCCGACCAGCCGAGCAGGGCGCACTTCACCCGGGCCGGGAACTTGGCCACCCCGATGAACGCGACCGCGTCCTCCAGCCGGTCCTCGTCGGGCTCCATCGTTCCTTGTGAATGCATCATCTCGGTGAACTCCTCGTGGAGTTTGAGAGCCCCGGCCACCGTCTTGCCGATGACCAGGTCGGACATCACCGAGGTGGACGCCTGCGAGATCGAACAGCCGACCCCGTCGTAGGAGACGTCGGTCACCCGGTCGCCGTCCAGTGCCACCCGTAGCAGCACTTCGTCGCCGCAGGACGGGTTCACGTGCTGCACCTGGGCGTCGTACGGGTCGCGCAGGCCGCTGTGATGCTTCGCCCGGTAGTGGTCCAGGATGATCTCCTGGTACATCGCCTCGACGCTCATGCGTGCCTCCCGAAGAAGTCCCGGGTGTAGATCAGCGCCTCGACCAACTGATCGATCTCCTCGGGCACGGTGTAGAGGTAGAACGAGGCCCGGGTGGACGCCTGCACCCCGAGCCGGTGATGCAGCGGCCGGGCGCAGTGGTGCCCGCCGCGGACCGCCACCCCGCGCGAGTCGAGCAGCGTCATCAGGTCGTGCGGGTGGACGTCCAGACCCCCGGCCGACAGCACGAACGACACCGCTCCCCCGCGGTCAACCGGTTCGGTCGGGCCGAGGATTCGCAGCCCCTCGATCTGTTGCAGCTGCTTCAGCGCGTAGCCGGTGATCGCCTGCTCGTGCGCAGCCACTTCCGGCATGCCGACGCCCTTCAGGTAGTCGACGGCGGCGCCCAACCCAACGGCCTGGGCGATCGGCGGCGTGCCGGCCTCGAACCGGTACGGCGGCGCGGCGTACGTGGACCGCTCCATGGTGACGATTTCGATCATCTCGCCACCCCCGAGGAAGGGCGGCAGCTCCGCCAGCAGGTCGTGGCGGCCCCAGAGCACGCCGATCCCGGTCGGGCCGAGCATCTTGTGGCCGGTGAACGCCACCAGGTCGGCCCCCAGGGTGCCGAGATCGACCGGCAACTGCGGCACCGCCTGGGAGCCGTCCACCACCAGGGTGGCTCCGACGGCGTGGGCGAGTTCAGCGATCTCGGTGATCGGGTTCACCGTGCCCAGGACGTTGGACACCCAGGTGAGCGCGACCACCTTGGTCCGCTCGTTGATCAGGTTCTCAGCCGCGGCCTTGGCCAGATCCAGCCGACCCTCGTCGGTGATGTCGAACCAGCGCAGCGTGGCACCGGTCCGCTGGGTGACCAGCTGCCAGGGGACGATGTTGGAGTGGTGCTCCATCACCGAGATGACCACTTCGTCGCCCGGCCCCAGCCGGAGACCCTCGGCGAGGCTGTTGGCGGCCAGGTTCAGCGCCTCGGAGGCGTTCTTGGTGAAGACGATCTCCTCGGGACGCGCCGCCCCGATGAAGGCCGCCACCGTGCCCCGGGCACCCTCGTAGGCCCCGGTGGCTTCGGCCCCCAGGGTGTGCATCGCCCGGGCCACGTTGGCGTTGTGGTCGAGGAAGTGGGTCGACATCGCGTCCACCACCTGGCGGGGCTTCTGCGAGGTGTTGGCCGAGTCCAGGTACGCCAACGGGAACTCCCCCACCCGCCGCGTCAGGATGGGGAAGTCCGAGCGCAGCGCCCAGACGTCGTAGGTCATCGGCTCAGGCCCGAGCCGCAGCCTTGATGAAACGCTCATAGCCCTCGACCTCCAGGTTGGCGGCCAACTCGGGGCCACCTTCCTCCGCGATCCGGCCGTCCACGAAGACGTGGACGAAGTCCGGGGTGATGTAGTTCAGGATCCGGGTGTAGTGGGTGATCAGCAGCACCCCGCGGTCGCCCTGGGCGGTGAACCGGTTCACCCCCTCCGACACGATCCGCAGCGCGTCGATGTCGAGGCCGGAGTCGGTCTCGTCCAGCACCGCGAACTTGGGGTTGAGCAGTTCAAGCTGGACGATCTCGTTGCGCTTCTTCTCGCCACCGGAGAACCCCTCGTTCAGCGAACGGGCAGCGAAGGTCGGGTCGAGGCCCAACTGGTCGAGCGCGGCGTTGACCTCCTTGACCCAGGTGCGGACCTTGGGGGCTTCGCCGGAGAGGGCGGTCTTGGCGGTGCGGAGGAAGTTGGCCACGGACACGCCGGGCACCTCGGTCGGGTACTGCATGGCCAGGAACAGGCCGGCCCGGGCGCGAGCGTCCACGCTCAGTTCGGTCAGCTCGACCCCGTCCAGGGTGACCGAGCCACGGGTGATGGTGTACTTCGGGTGCCCGGCGATGGAGTAGGCCAGGGTCGACTTGCCGGAGCCGTTCGGGCCCATGATGGCGTGCACCTCGCCGGAGTTCACGGTGAGGTTGACCCCCTTGAGGATCTCCTTCGGACCGGACTCGGTCTCGACCTCGACGTGCAGGTCAGTGATGTTCAGCGTGGACATGCGGGTCAGTTCTCCTGGTTGATGATCGGGTTGTCGATGTCGACGTACACGTCGTCGCCCTCGACACGGACGGGGTAGACGGGGACGGGACGGGTGGCCGGCAGTTCCAGCGGCGTCCCGGTACGCAGGTCGAATCGGGAGCCGTGGGCGTAGCACTCCAGGGTGCAACCGTCGATCTCACCCTCGGACAGCGCGTACATGCCGTGCGAGCACTCGTTCCAGATCGCGAAGACCTGATCGTCGACGGTGCGGACGATGGCGGTCTCCACCTCGGCGCCCAGATCGACGGCGATGGCGCTGCCCGGATCGATCTCGGACAGCGCGCAGGCGTGCCGAAACGTCATGCGCTGGCGCCCATGGTGACTTCGAGTTCGGCCTCGATCGCGGTCAGCATTCGTTCCTCGATCGCGGTGATGCCGATCCGGCGGATGATGTCGGCGAAGAAGCCCCGGACCACCAGCCGCCGGGCCTCCTCCTCGCTGATCCCGCGCGAGCGCAGGTAGAACAGTTGTTCGTCATCGAAGCGGCCGGTGGTCGAGGAGTGACCGGCACCCTCGATCTCGCCGGTCTCGATCTCCAGGTTCGGCACCGAGTCGGCCCGGCAACCGTCGGTCAGCACCAGGTTCTTGTTCGACTCGTAGGTGGAGATGCCCTCGGCGACCTTGCGGATCAGCACGTCACCGATCCACACCGAGTGCGCCCCCTCGCCCTGCAGCGCACCCCGATAATCGACGTTGCTGTGGGTGTGCGGCGCGTTGTGGTCGACGAACAACCGGTGCTCGATGTGCTGCCCGGCGTCGACGAAGTACAGGCCGAACTGCTCCAACGAACCACCGGGGCCGGCGAAACGGGCGGTCTCGGACAACCGGACGACCGCGCCGCCCAGGCTGACGGTGACCGTCCGAACCTCGGCGTCTCGCCCAACCAGGACGCTGTGGTGACCGCCGTGGATCGCCTGATCGTCCCAGTCCTGGATGGAGATGAAGTTCACCTTGGCGCCGTCGCCGGCCACCACGTCCACCTTGGCCGCGTACCGGGCGTCGCCCTCGTGGCGCAACACGATGGTGGCCTTGGCGTGGGCGCCCACCTTGAAGATCAGGTGGCCCCAGACGTGTTCGCCAGCACCGGTCAGGGTGATGCTGACCGGCTCGGTGAGCTCAGCGCCGGGTGCGACCTCGATCAACTGCGCGCCGCCAGCGTTGGCCGCGGCCAGCACCGACACCCGGTCGATCGGGGCCTCGACGGCCAGCACCTGGGCCTCGGCCGGGGTCACCACCCGGCTGGTCACGCCGTCGGGGTAGTGCTCATCCCAGGTCAGGCAGGCGTCGCTGGCCACGTCGGCCAGCAGCGGCTGGATCCGGCGGATCGGGGTGAACCGCCAGATCTCCTCGCGTCCGTTGGGAACCGGGTGGTCGGCCACCGCGAAGGAGGGGGTCGGGTGCAGGTGGGACTCGACCGCCTCCACCGCCTCAAGAACGGGTGCGGCCATCAGCCGACGGCTCCTTCCATCTGCAGCTCGATCAGCCGGTTGAGTTCCAGCGCGTATTCCATCGGGAGCTCCCGGGCGATCGGCTCGACGAAGCCGCGGACGATCATCGCCATCGCCTCGTCCTCCTCCATGCCCCGGCTCATCAGGTAGAAGAGCTGGTCGTCCGACACCTTCGAGACCGTCGCCTCGTGGGCCAACGACACGTCGTCCTCGCGGACGTCGACGTAGGGGTAGGTGTCGGAGCGGCTGATCGTGTCAACCAGCAGCGCGTCGCACTTCACCGACGACGCGGAGTGGTGGGCACCCTCCTGGACCTGCAGCAGGCCGCGGTAGGACGACCGTCCGCCGCCGCGGGCGACCGACTTCGAAATGATCGAGGACGACGTGTAAGGCGCGCAGTGCACCATCTTGGAACCGGCGTCCTGGTGCTGGCCCTCGCCGGCGAAGGCGATCGACAGGGTCTCGCCGCGGGAATGCTCCCCCATCAGGTAGACCGCCGGGTACTTCATGGTCACCTTGGAACCGATGTTGCCGTCGATCCACTCCATGGTGGCGCCCTCCTCACAGGTGGCGCGCTTGGTGACCAGGTTGTACACGTTGGTCGACCAGTTCTGGATGGTCGTGTAGCGCACCCGGGCGTTCTTCTTGACGATGATCTCGACCACGGCGCTGTGCAGCGAGTCGGAGGAGTAGATCGGCGCGGTGCAGCCCTCGACGTAGTGCACGTAGGAGCCTTCGTCGGCGATGATCAGCGTCCGCTCGAACTGGCCCATGTTCTCGGTGTTGATCCGGAAGTAGGCCTGCAGCGGGATCGTCACGTGGACGCCCTTCGGCACGTAGACGAACGAGCCGCCCGACCACACCGCGGTGTTCAGCGCGGCGAATTTGTTGTCGCCGACCGGAATGACCGTGGCGAAGTACTCCTGGAAGAGCTCCGGATGCTCCTTCAGGCCGGTGTCGGTGTCGAGGAAGATGACGCCCTGGCGCTCCAGCTCCTCGTTGATCTTGTGGTAGACCACCTCGGACTCGTACTGGGCGGCGACGCCGGCCACCAGGCGGGCCTTCTCGGCCTCGGGGATGCCCAGCCGGTCATAGGTGTTCTTGATGTCCTCGGGCAGGTCCTCCCAGGTCTGGGCCTGCTTCTCGGTGGAGCGGACGAAGTACTTGATGTTGTCGAAGTCGATCTCGTCCAGATCGGCACCCCAGGCCGGCATCGGCTTGCGCTCGAACAGCCGCAGGCCCTTGAGCCGCGTCTGCAGCATCCAGTCGGGTTCGCTCTTTAGCCCCGAGATGTTGCGAACGACGTCCTCGGTCAGTCCCCGCTTGGCCGACGCACCAGCGTTGTCGGAGTCATGCCAACCCCACTGGTACTTGCCGAGCGCGGCCAGGTGCTCTTCCTGGGTCGCGCCGAGGCCAGGAGCCGACGGCTGAGTGGTGGTGCTCATCAGGAGACCTTCCTTCTGTTGCGTGGTTCATGGTCGGCGGCGGTCACCGGACGAGGGACGTGCGTGGTGCACACCCCGTCGCCGTGGGCGATCGTCGCCAGGCGTTGCACGTGGCTGCCGAGCAACCGGGAGAACACCCGAGTCTCGGCCTCGCACAACTCCGGGAACGCCTCGGCCACGTGCGCGACCGGGCAGTGGAACTGACACAGCTGCTGACCAGAGGCGACCGGCTTCAACGAAGCCACGAAGCCCTCGTCGGTCAACGCTTGGACCAACGCCTCCAACGCGACGTCGTATTCCGCGCGAACCCGATCGAAGCGCTGCTCCACCTGGCCGGCCACTCGGTCGGCGAAGGCGCGCACCGCCTCGTTACCGGCGACCTCGCGCAGGTTCGCCAGGGCGTCGATCGCCAGCCGGTCATAGGCCTGGTAGAACTCCGCGCGGGCCGCATCGGTCAGGACGAACACCTTGGCCGGGCGGCCTCGTCCACGGTGGCCGTAGATTCGACGCTCCCGTGCCTCGAGGTAACCCATCTCCAACAAGACGGCCAGGTGTCGCCGGACGGCGGCGGCCGTGAGGCCCAACCGCTGGGCAAGTTCGGCCGCGGTCGACGGGCCGTGCTGCAGGATCGAGCGGGCCACGCGGTTGCGCGTTGAGGCATCGCTCTCGCCCCCGGGCTGGACGAAGTCGTCCCGAGCCACGGCCTGCTTTTTCACAACATCATTCTTGTCTAAATCATGCTCTCACTCAACCTCAATGCCCCCGTCCACCCCGAACCCGGATCCGCCGTGCGGCCCTCTCGTCGACCGACTGTCCGCTCCAGCGACTCCTCAGCGCCCACATGCTGGACGCTGGACGCTCACTGGTGACCCCCACTAATAACCACTACGACACTCTGTAGTAGGTTGGACTAGAAAGCGACCCTCGACGACGCGATGACGCCTGAGCCCGGGCCGTGACCAGTACTCGGATAGGACGAACCGTGACGACCTCCGTCGCAGCCCCACATTCGCAACGTTGGACCCGCTGGGCCGCCCGCCTGGCCCTCGGCAGCGCCCTGCTTGGCCTGGCCGCCTGCAGCGGGTCGGCGACCGCACCACCCACCCATGCCGGGGGCGGCGAGGCGAACCTCGCCCTACCCGACCTCGGCCAGGTCACTTTCTGGGGCTTCCTGAACGGCCGCACCCTGCTCTGGATCGGTCTGTTGATCTCGATCTCGGGGCTCTTCTTCGGCCTGGTCCGCTACTTCCAGGTACGCCGACTGCCGGTGCACAAGTCGATGCGCCAGGTCTCCGATCTGATCTACGAGACCTGCAAGGCCTACCTGCTGCAGCAGGGGAAGTTCCTGCTGCTGCTCTTCGCCTTCATCGGCGCGGTGATCTTCGTCTACTTCGGCTTCCTCAACACCACCGGCGGCTGGGGACGGGTCGGGCTGGTGCTGCTGTTCGCGGTGATCGGCATGGCTGGCTCCTACGGCATCGCCTGGTACGGCATCCGGCTGAACACCTTCGCCAACTCGCGGACGGCGCACGCCTCGCTGAAGGGCAAGCCCTTCGACGTCTACAACATCCCGATGCGCTCGGGCATGAGCGTCGGCATGGTGCTGATCAGCACCGAGCTCATCCTCATGCTGGCGATCATGCTGTTCCTGCCCGGGGACATCGCCACCGCCTGCTTCCTGGGCTTCGCGATCGGCGAGTCGCTGGGCGCCTCGGCGCTGCGGATCGCCGGCGGCATCTTCACCAAGATCGCAGACATCGGCTCGGACCTGATGAAGATCGTGTTCAAGATCAAGGAGGACGACGCCCGCAACCCCGGCGTGATCGCCGACTGCACCGGCGACAACGCCGGCGACTCGGTCGGGCCGTCGGCTGACGGTTTCGAGACCTACGGCGTCACCGGGGTGGCCCTGATCACCTTCATCCTGCTGGCCGTGCACGAGCCGCTGGTGCAGGTGCAACTGCTGATCTGGATCTTCTTCATCCGCGCGATCATGGTGCTGGCTTCGGGCGCCTCGTACGAGATCAACAGCTTCATCACCCGGGCCAAGTACGACACCGCCAAGACGATGGACTTCGAGCACCCCTTGACCAACCTGGTCTGGATCACCTCGGTCGCCTCGATCCTGGCCACTTACGTCACCTCGTACCTGCTGATCCCGGACCTCGGCGACGGCACCCTGTGGTGGAAGCTGTCGACGATCATCTCCTGCGGCACCCTGGCCGGGGCTCTGATTCCCGAGCTGGTCAAGGTGTTCACCTCCACCTCCTCGGTGCACGCCCAGGAAGTCGTCAAGTCGTCCAACCAGGGCGGTTCGTCGCTGAACATCTTGTCCGGCCTGGTCGCGGGCAACTTCTCCGCCTACTGGATCGGGATCGCGATCATCGCGCTGATGGGTGCGGCATTCATGATCTCCACCCTCGGCGTTGGCGTGCTGATGGTCGCGCCGGCGGTGTTCGCCTTCGGGCTGGTCGCCTTCGGCTTCCTCGGGATGGGGCCGGTGACGATCGCCGTCGACTCCTACGGGCCGGTCACCGACAACGCCCAATCCGTCTACGAACTGAGCACCATCGAAGACATTCCTGGCGTCGAGGACGAGATCGCCGACGAGTTCGGCTTCACCGTCGACTGGGATCGGGCCAAAGCCCTGCTGGAGGAGAACGATGGAGCCGGCAACACCTTCAAGGCCACCGCCAAACCGGTGCTGATCGGCACCGCGGTGGTCGGAGCGACCACCATGATCTTCTCGATCATCATGGGCCTGACCCACGGGATGACCCAGAACATGGACAAGCTGTCGATCCTGCACGCGCCGTTCCTGCTCGGCCTGGTCACCGGCGGCGCGGTGATCTACTGGTTCACCGGCGCCTCGATCCAGGCGGTGACCACCGGATCGTTCCGGGCGGTCGAGTTCATCAAGCAGAACATCAAGCTGGACGGCGTCACCCACGCTTCGGTCGAAGACTCCCGGCGGGTGGTGGAGATCTGCACCCAGTACGCCCAGAAGGGCATGTTCAACATCTTCCTGGGGATCTTCTTCGCCACCTTGGGCTTCGCCTTCGTCGAGCCCTACTTCTTCATCGGCTACCTGATCTCGATCGCCCTGTTCGGCCTGTACCAAGCGATCTTCATGGCCAACGCAGGCGGCGCCTGGGACAACGCCAAGAAGATCGTCGAGACCGAACTTGCGGCGAAGGGCACCGACCTGCACGACGCCTCGATCGTCGGTGACACCGTCGGCGACCCCTACAAGGACACCTCGTCGGTGGCGCTGAACCCGGTGATCAAGTTCACCACCCTGTTCGGGCTGCTGGCGGTGGAACTGGCGGTCAGCATGAACGCCCAGGGCAATCAGGCGGTCGTCTACGGCCTGGCCGCGCTCTTCTTCGTCCTGGCCTGCGTGATGGTGTGGCGCTCTTTCTACGGGATGCTGATCGACCGCGACATGCCGACCGCGGCCGACTTGGCTGCCGAACCGGAACCGGTCACCGCCGATTCGATCGACCAGGAGCGCGCCCGCGCCCTGGCGCCGGCCGGCGCGCTCACCGCTGTGCAGGAGCCGATCGACGCGATCATCGTCCGTGTGGAGCGTGAGACCTACGACGTTTGAGTCGGCCAAACACTCGGGCGCGCGGCCGTATGCTGACCGGGTGTCCCAGGCCGCGTTGGTGCTCGAACAGGTCACCCTCGGGCTCGGTGCCAGGCGGGTCTTGGACGCGCTCACGTTCACCGCTGAGACCGGCGAGGTCACCGCTCTGTTGGGGCCGAACGGCGCCGGCAAGACCACCGCGATCCGCTGCCTCACCGGGCTGCTCTCCCCCGACTCCGGGGTCGTCCGGGTGCTGGGCGCGGCGCCCGGAGCGGCGAATCACCGGCTGGGACTGATGCCGCAGTCGGTCGGCGCCTGGTCGGCGGTCCGACCCTTGGAGTTGTTGCGCTATCTCGCCTCGCTCTATTCCCACCCGCTCCCGCTACCGGCGCTGGTCGAGCGACTCGGCCTGGGGTCGTTCCTGCAGACGCCGTATCGCCGCCTCTCCGGCGGAGAGCAGCAGGCGGTCAACCTGGCTGGCGCCCTGATCGGTCGACCCGAGCTCGTGCTCTTGGATGAACCCACCGCGGGCATGGACCCGCACGCCCGGCGGCGCACCTGGGAGGTGATCGGCTCGCTGCGTTCCGAGGGGGTCTCAGTGCTGTTGACCACCCACCAGATGGACGAGGCCGAACGGCTCGCCGATCACGTCTGGATCATGGACGCCGGCCGAATCACCGTCCACGGCTCCGTCGCCGAACTGACCGGCGGCAGTTCCCTGGAGGACGTCTTCCTCCGGCATACCGACGGTGCGGCGTGAACTGGCCGAGGGTGTGGCGGCATGCCGCGATGGAACTGCGGATGCTGCTGCGCAACGGTGAACAGCTGCTGCTGGCCTTCGCGATCCCGTTGGGACTGCTGATCGGTGGCCTGCTCTGGGGCGGCCGGGTCGGCCTCGACGTCCTCACTTTCCCGGCGTCGGTGATCGCGGTCGCCACCTGGTCGACCGCCTTCACCTCGCTGGCCGTCGCCACCGGATTCGAGCGCCGCTATGGCGTGCTCGAACGGTTCGTCGCCACCCCGCTCAGCCGGGCCGACCTGATCGGCGGCAAAGTGCTCTGCTCGGCAGCGCTGGTGGCGGTGCAGGCGCTGCTGCTCAGCGTGGTCGCAGCGGTGCTCGGCTGGCGACCGCTGGTCACGCTTCCGGCCGTCGCCTCCTCGCTGACCGCCATCGTGCTGGGCATCATCGCCTTCGCCGGACTCGGCCTCCTGCTGGCTGGGACGCTGAAAGCGGAAGTCACCCTCGGGTTGGCCAACCTGGTCTATCTGGCGGGGTTGGCGTTGGGCGGCTTGCTGATCGACCAGCCGCCGATTCTGCCGACGGCGGCCCTGGCTGCCGAATTGCGCGCCGGCGCCGCCGGCCTGGCCACACCGGCCAACCTGCTCGTCCTCGCGGCCTGGGCCGCGGGCCTGTCCCTGCTCGCCCGAAAGGTATTCCGATGGACATCGTGACCTCCCAGCGTTCGCTTCGTCGATGGGCGGTGGCGTCGCTGGCGGCCAACATGCTGATCGTCGTCTCGGGCGCGCTGGTTCGGCTGACCAAGTCTGGCTTGGGTTGCCCGACCTGGCCCGAGTGCGAGCCGGGCTCCTACGTCCCGCGGCCCGAGTTGGGGATTCACGGGGCGATCGAGTTCGGCAACCGGCTGGTGACCTTCGTGCTGATCGCGGTCGCGATCGGGATGGCGCTGGCGGCCTGGCGGGCCAGGGACGCCTCGGGTCAGCCGCGGCGGCTGCTGCGCACGCTGTCGATCGTGGTCGGCCTGGGCATCGTCGCCCAAGCGATCATCGGCGGGCTGTCGGTGTGGAGCCAACTCAATCCGTGGGTGGTCGGGTTGCACATGGTCGCGTCGGTCGCGCTGATCGTCTTGTGCACCCGGATGGTGCACGAAGCGTTCGATCTGCAGCCGGTGCCGGTGTCCGATCTGCTCGGCTGGTTGGTCCGGGCGATCTTCGCGCTCAGCCTGATGATGATGTACCTGGGCACGATCGTGACCGGAGCCGGCCCGCACTCCGGGGACGGCGGAGCCGCGCGCAATGGCTTCGCGCTGAGCGAGGTGGCCCGGATGCACTCGGTGGCGATGTGGCTGACCCTGGGACTGACCGTCGTCGCCGCGGTGATGGCCGGGGAAGGGTCGAGGCTGCGGCGGGCCGCCTACGGGGTGCTCGGCGTGTCAGCTCTGCAGGCGGCGATCGGCTACGCGCAGTACTTCAACGCGCTGCCGATGGGGCTGGTCCTGGCCCACCTGCTCGGCACAACGCTGTTCACCGTCGCGGTCAGCCACCTCTTCTTCTCGGTGACCGCTGGCGGTCAGCCCAGCAAGGGGTCGAGCGCGGCGGCGATGAAGACCACCGCCAGGTAGGAGTTGGAGAGGTGGAACAGCCGCATCGGCTTGAGTTCGGCCTCCACCTTTCCCTGCCGCGCGCGCCGCAGCAGCGCCACTGACTCGGCCAGCATCGCTGCGCCGCCGACCAGGCAGACCGCCGGGTAGAACCAGGTGGTGTCGGCCACCGGCCACAGCAGCAGCGACACCGCGATGGTGATCACCGTGTAGACCAGGATCCGCCAGGCCACCGCGGGCGGTTCCATCACCACCGGCAACATCGGGACGTGCGCCCGCTGGTAGTCCTCGCGGTAGCGGAAGGCCAGCGCCCAGGTGTGCGGGGGCGTCCAGAAGAAGACGATCGCGAACAGCACCAGCGGCGGCCAGGCGATGCTGCCGGTGACGGCGGTCCAGCCGATCAGCGGCGGGAAACAGCCGGCGATACCGCCCCAGACAATGTTTTGGGAGGTGCGGCGCTTCAGGCCGAGCGTGTAGACGAACACGTAGTAGGCGTTGGCCACCAGGGCCAACCCGGCCGACAGCCAGTTCGCCCCGAACCCGAGGACCAGCAGCGACACCACGGCGAGGACCACCGCGAACGCGTACGCCCGTGGAGCGGTGACCGCGCCGAGGGCCATCGGCCGGCGCCGGGTGCGCCGCATCGAAGAGTCGATGTCGGCGTCCAGCACCGAGTTGAACGCGTTCGCCGAGGCGGCCGCCGCGGTGCCTCCGAGCAGGGTGATCGCCACCAACTGCCACGGCGGGATTCCGCCGGCGGCCAGGAACATGGCCGGGACCGTGGTGACCAGCAGCAACTCGATGATCCGCGGCTTCGCCAAGGCGACGTAGGCGGCGATCACCTGCGCCAAACCGTGCCCGTGGGCGTTCGGCAGGGCGGTGGACGCATCCGTGGAGTCCGTAACGCGAATGGTCGTCCCCTCCCCCCTGGTGTGCCGGTCCCGGGCAGTCTAGCCCCGCCAAGCCGTGGGCAACTTCGCGGAACTTAACTGGCGCGCCAAACCCCCGGGCTAGAGTGAAATCGAACCGCGCGGACCGCGTTTAGGCGTCCGCCCAACCCACCAGGAGTCCCCCATGAATCCTCGTCTCAAGGCACTCGCCGACGCCGGTGTCTCGATCTGGC
The DNA here is from genome assembly GCA_964453585.1 of uncultured Micropruina sp. GTDB lineage: Bacteria > Actinomycetota > Actinomycetes > Propionibacteriales > Propionibacteriaceae > Micropruina. The sequence goes on along the minus strand of CAYVOW010000001.1, from coordinate 90,554 downwards.
TTGACGACCTGTCCCGCGCCCGGATCACCAGCGGCGATCTGGCGGCCAAGATCGCCGAGGATTCGGTCTCCGGGGTCACCACGAACCCCACCATCTTCGCCGCCGCCCTGACCAAGGGCGCCGACTACGCCGAACAGCTCTCGTCCCTGGGTGACGAGATCGATATCGACGCCGCGATCAAGACGCTGTGCACCACCGACGTCCGCAACGCCTGCGACCTGTTCAGCGACATCTATGAGGCCTCCGAAGGCTACGACGGCCGAGTGTCGATCGAGGTGGCTCCGACCCTGGCCAATGACACCGGCGCAACGATCGACCAGGCGTCCGAACTGCACGGCATGGTCGATCGCGAGAACGTGCTGATCAAGATTCCGGCGACCAAGCCCGGCCTGCCGGCGATCCAGGCAACCATCGGCGCCGGGATCTCGGTCAACGTCACCCTGATCTTCTCGACCGCCCGCTACCGCGAGGTGATGGACGCCTACCTGGCCGGTCTTGAAGCCGCCGACGCCGCAGGCCTCGACCTGTCCACGATCCACTCGGTGGCCTCCTTCTTCGTCTCTCGGGTCGACACCGAGATCGACAAGCGCCTGACCGCGCTGGGCCGCGACGACCTGAAGAGCAAGGCGGGGGTGGCCAACGCCATCGTCGCCTACGGAGCCTTCGAGGAGGTCTTCTCTTCCGATCGGTTCAAGGCGCTCCAGGCCAAGGGGGCCAACTACCAACGGCCGCTGTGGGCGTCCACCGGGGTGAAGGATCCTTCGCTGCCGGACACCCTCTACGTCAGCGGACTGATCGCCGACGGAGTGGTCAACACGATGCCCGAGAAGACCATGCAGGCCTTCGGCGATCACGGTGAGGTGGACGCTCCGATCAACGGTCGGGCGGCCGAGGGCCAAGCCGTGCTTGACGAAATCAGCGCCGCCGGAGTCGACCTCGACGAGGTGTACCAAGTCCTGGAGGACGAGGGCGTGGAGAAGTTCATCGTCTCCTGGCACGAGCTGGTGGCCTCTGTCGAGACCGCGATTGCGTCGGTCAAGTAACCGCGAGACGATCGGCTCGTGAGTTCCAGAACGCCCTTCGTCAATCCTCTTCGCGACGCGCAGGACCGGCGGCTCCCCCGAATCGCCGGTCCTTGCGCGCTGGTGCTCTTCGGAGTGACCGGCGACCTGGCGCGCAAGAAATTGATGCCGGCCATCTATGACTTGGCCAATCGGGGCCTGCTTCCCCCCGGCTTCGGACTGGTCGGGTTCGCCCGGCGCGACTGGGCCACTCAGGACTTCGCCAAGATCGTCCACGACGCGGTGAAGGAGCGGGCCCGCACCCCCTTCCGCGAAGAGGTCTGGCAACAGTTGCTGGAGGGCATCCGCTTCGTCGCCGGCGAGTTCAACGACGACCAGGCCTTTGCCAACCTCAAGCAGACCCTGAACGAGCTGGACGAGGCTCAGGGCACCGGCGGCAACCACGCGTTCTACCTGTCCATTCCGCCCAAGGCCTTCGACCTGGTCATCTCGCAGCTCAAGAAGCAGGGGATGACCAAGAAGGAGAAGGGTGCCTGGAGCCGGGTGGTGATCGAAAAGCCCTTCGGTCACGACCTGGAGAGCGCCCGCGAGTTGGAGCGCAAGGTCAGCTCGGTCTTCGACTCCCAGTCGGTGTTCCGGATCGACCATTACCTGGGCAAGGAGACCGTCCAGAACATGCTGGCGCTGCGGTTCGCCAACCAGCTGTTCGAACCGATTTGGAATCGCAACTACGTCGATCACGTCCAGATCACCATGGCCGAGGACATCGGCATCGGCGGCCGGGCCGGGTACTACGACGGCATCGGTGCGGCCCGCGACGTGATCCAGAACCACCTGCTGCAACTCCTGGCGCTGACCGCCATGGAGGAGCCGACGTCGTTTGGTGCCGACCAGTTGCGGGCCGAGAAGCGCAAGGTGTTGGCTGCTGCCCGACCCCCCCGCGAGATCGCTGCGCACACCGCCCGAGGCCAGTACCTCGGTGGCTGGGCCGGCGGCCAGAAGGTGCTCGGCTATCTGGAAGAGGAAGGGATCAACCCCAAGTCCCAGACCGAAACCTACGCCGCGATCCGGGTCGACATCGACAACCGGCGGTGGGCCGGCGTCCCCTTCTACTTGCGAGCGGCCAAGCGAATGCCGCGCCGGGTCACCGAGATCGCGCTCAACCTGCGCAAGGCCCCCCATCAGCCGTTCACCCACACCGACACCGAGGCGATGACCTCAAACGCCCTGGTGCTGCGGATCCAGCCGGACGAGGGGATCACCATTCGTTTCGGGGCCAAGGTGCCAGCCACCCTGATGGAAATCCGCGACGTCACCATGGACTTCGCCTATGGCACGTCGTTCGCCGAGAGCAGCCCTGAGGCCTACGAGCGGCTGATCCTGGACGTCCTGCTGGGCGATCCGCCGCTGTTCCCGCAGCACGAAGAGGTGGAGTTGTCCTGGATGATCCTGGACCCGATCCTCGACTTCTGGGCCGCCCAGGACACCCAGCCCGAAGGCTACCCGTCGGGGTCCTGGGGTCCGGAGTGCGCCCGCGAGATGCTGGCCCGCGATGGCTTCGTCTGGCGCCGGCCCTAGGAGGAACCGATGATCACCACCGTCCCCAACACCAACGCGACCGGCATTCACATGGCCCTGGTGAAGGCCCGGCACAACATCGGCGTGGCCTCGTCGATGGTCTTCACGCTGATCGTGATCGCCGACCTGAAGAGCTACGACGCGGTGCTGAGCGCGTGCCAGGATGCCGGTCGGGAACATCCGTCGCGGATCATCCTGATCACCAACGGCCTGTCCAAGACCACCAAGCTGGACGCCGAGATCCATATCGGTGAGGAGGTGCCCGGCGAGATCATCGCGCTGCGCTTCCACGGGGAGCTGGTCAAGCACCGGGACTCGGTGGTCCTCCCACTGCTGTTGCCGGACTCCCCGGTGATCGCTTGGTGGCCGGGGTCGGCGCCGCAGACCCCCGGTGACGATCCGGTCGGCAAGCTGGCCACCCGCCGGATCACCGACGCGATGGGGTCGAGCAGCCCGCTGGCGGCCCTGGAGACCCGGGCCCGCAACTACTGCCCCGGGGACACCGACCTGACCTGGACCCGGCTCACCCCCTGGCGGGCGCTGCTGGCGGCCGCGGTCGACCAGTACCCGGCGATTGTCGAGTCGGTCGCAGTGTCGGCCGCTGCGGAGAACGCCGCGGGCATGCTGCTGGCGGCGTGGCTGGAGGATCGGCTGGAGGTGCCGGTGAACCGCACCGAGTCGATCAAGGGCCTCGGCATCACCGGAGTCACCCTGACCACCGACAAGGGCGACATCTCGATCAGCCGCACCGACGGCAAGATGGCCACCTTCTCGGCGCCCGGGCTGCCGCGCCGCCAGGTGGCGCTGCGACGTCGCGACATCAACGCGCTGATCACCGAGGAACTGCGCCGGCTCGACGTTGACGACATCTTCGCCTCCACCATGGCTACCCTGGTCGATCGCTGCGAACGGAAGGCGGGTAGCCAGGCTGCGCCGAAGGCGTCCTCGTGACCCTGGACATCCACCGGTACCTCGACCCGGACGATCTGGCCGATCAATCCGCTGAGAGGCTGCTTCATCGCTTGGTCGAACTGCAAGCGGGTGGACGGGTGGCCCAACTGTGCCTGACCGGTGGACGAATCGCGCTGCGGATCTACACCCGGCTGGGCCAGTTGGTCGAGGGTTCGTCGCTCGACCCCGCCCGGCTGGAGCTGTGGTGGGGGGACGAGCGGTTCGTGCCCACCGACGACCCGATCCGCAACGCCGGGCCGACCCTGGCCGTGCTGGCCGGACACTTCCCCTTGCATCCGGGACGAACCCACCCAATGCCTGCGGCCGACGGCGTTGTGGACGCCGACGCCTCCGCCGCCACCTACGCCAAGGAGTTGGGCGACACCGAGTTCGACATCTGCCTGCTCGGGATGGGCGAGGACGGCCATGTGGCCTCGATCTTCCCTGGCCACCCCTCTTTCGGCGCCGCGGATGCCACCGTGATCGGAGTGAGCGACTCTCCCAAAGAGCCACCGGAACGGATCTCCCTGACCATCCCGGCGCTAGAGCGGGCGGCCGAGGTCTGGTTCCTGATCAGCGGTCAGGACAAGGCGGCCTCGGTGGTCAAGGCCGTTGCCGGCGACCGGTCCATTCCGGCGGGGGTCGTTCGCGGTCGGGAGCGCACCCTGTGGTTGCTCGACCGCGACGCCGCCGCTGGGCTGCCGTACTACGAGTGCGATCTGTGAAGTTGCCCCGAGGTATCGCAGCCGCGCGCTGGCGACTACTGACCGAGTGAGGGCGAGCGGCGCCCTTCGATAAGGGAGGCATAATGCGGTTCATCACGCTCACCTGTTCCTTGGCCCTGGCAGCCACGTCGTGGATCATGAGCCCGACGGTGGCCCACGCGGTCGGCTGCGAGAACTACACCGGCACCGGCGCTGACTTCAACGGCGACGGTTACGCCGATCTCGCCGTCGGCGACCCGGGGGCAACGGTCGACGGACAGGTTGGCGCCGGACGAGTGGTCATCCTCTACGGGGACGCCGACGGCCGGGTCGGTGACGGTGTGAAGGCCGTGCTGACGGTGGACGACCTCGGCTACACGCCGGAAGCCGGAGACGCCTTCGGCGCCTCCCTGGCCGCCGACAACATCACCCAGTCCGCCTGCGACGGTCTGGTCGTCGGCATTCCCGGCCGGGACGTCAACGGGGCCGCCGATGCCGGTGCCGTCGGGGTCTTCTTCGGCGATGGCGCCGGCATCAACGGCGCGCACAACGCGCAGTTCCTCACCCAGGCGGAGCTCGCCGGCACGGTGGAGGCCGGGGATCGGCTGGGGGCGTCCGTCGCGGTGGGCAACAATCGAGGACACGACTACTCGATCATCGTGGCCGGAGCCCCCGGCGAGAACGTTGGCACCATCGTCGATGCGGGCGCGGTGCACGTCCTGCACTACTCCGGCGACTTCGCCACCATGCCCGCTCAATACACCCAGAACAGTGCCGGGGTCCCCGACAGCGCCGAGCAGGGCGACCAGTTCGGGGCGGCCGTTGCCCTGGGGTTCGGACTGACCGGGGGTGACAACACGCTATGGCAGCTCCTGGTCGGCGCCCCTGGGGAATCGGTCGGCGGCGCGGCCCGGGCCGGCTCAGTCACCCTGCTGCCGCCCATCCACGACGGGGGACACACCGGTGGCTCGGCGCAACTGCTGACCCAAAACAGCACCGGGGTACCGGGGACCGCCGAGACCGGCGACCGCTTCGGCGCCAGCGTGGCCGTCTACTCGTCCTCGACCGCCACCCGCCGGGTCGCGGTAGGCGCCCCCGGGGAGGCTGTCGGCAGCGCAGCGTCGGCCGGCGCCGTCAACCTGTTTAGCAGCACTGGCACCTCGCTGGTCCCAGGAGCGGCGCTCAACCAGAACACCAGCGGAGTGACCGGGGTCTCCGAGGCCGGAGACAAGTTCGGCGCCAGCCTGTCCTTCCTGAGTTCCCCGGTGCGCCTCGCCGTGGGAGCACCAGGAGAGGACACCCCGACCAGCAACGCCGGTCTGGTTCAGGTCTTCCCAATCACCGCACTCGGCTCCGAGACCACCTACGACCTGGCCTCGGCCGGACTCGCGACGAGCGCCAACGCCGCCTACGGAACGTCCCTGGCCACCGCCACCAGCGCCTCGGAGCGTGCGCTGTTCGTCGGTATCCCCGGACTTGCCGGCGGCCGGGTGCACGTCCTGAGCTGGGGCAGCACCGGACGGGTCGTGACCCCACCGAGTGGGGCGGCCCGCTTCGGGGCGGCGATCAGCGAAGCGCCCTGAGCCAGCAGATCAGGGCCTTCGGAGTGGTCAGTAAATGACCTCTCCGGAGGCCCTTCTGGCGCGTAACGACTGCAATGCCTCGGTCAGGATGGCCGCAGCCTCGGCGTCGGTGCGCCGTTCCTTCACGTAGGCGAGGTGGGTCTTGTAGGGCTGGATCTTGGGCGGTGGCGGCGGGTTCTCCGAATCCAGGTTCGCTGGCAGGCCGCACCGCGGGCAATCCCAGGTCTCCGGGACGAGAGCGTCGGCCGCGAAGGCGGGCCTGGTCTCGTGCCGATTCGAGCAGAAGTAGGAGACGTACAGGCGCGGGGCCGCGTCGCCGCGTTCCGCCTCGCCCATCGGACCCGCCCCGACCCGGCTCCCCCGGATCGCGCTACCACCAACCACCAATGTCTCCTTCTCAGCCGAGCGTTCCGTAGTCGGGGAAGAACCGGTAGAGCACCAGCAACCCGAAGATGCAGGTCAACCAGACCAGACCGACCACCACCGTCAGCCGGTCCAGATTTCGTTCGGCCACCGAGGTGCCACCCATCGAGGTGGACATGCCACCGCCGAAGAGGTCGGACATGCCGCCGCCGCGCCCCTTGTGCAACAAGATGAACAGGGCCAACACCAGGCTGGTCAGAATCAAAATGATGGACAAGGTCAGGACCGGCCACGTCATCAGGGGGACGAGAATCACGCAGAGGATCCTAACTCACCGCAGCAGGGATCGAAGCATCGGCGCTGGCCGAGCCCGAGCCGCTCAGCCAGCGGCGGCCACCTTGTAGAAGCAGACGATCTTGGCGAACTCGTCGGCGTCCAAGGACGCGCCGCCGACCAGCGCACCGTCGACGTCCGGCTTGGCCATGATGTCGACGACGTTGCTGGACTTGACCGAGCCGCCGTACTGGATGCGCACCGCGTCGGCCGCCTCCGCCGAGACGTTGTCGGCGACGAAGCCACGAATCGCCCCGCACACCTCCTGAGCGTCCTCGGGGGTGGCCACCTCACCGGTGCCGATCGCCCAGACCGGCTCGTAGGCGATCACCAGAGCGCCGACCTCGTCACTGGACAGCCCGTCCAGGCATCCCTTGACCTGTTCCAGCACGTGCTCCACGTGGGTGCCCTGCTTGCGGATCTCGAGCACCTCGCCGCAGCAGACGATCGGGGTCATGCCGGCGGCGATCACCTTCTTGGCCTTCGCGTTGATGGTGGCGTCGTCCTCGCCGTGGTATTCGCGGCGCTCGGAGTGCCCGATCACCACGTACTTGCAGTTCAACTTGGCCAGCATCGACGCCGAGATCTCCCCGGTGTAGGCGCCGGAGTCTTGAACCGACACGTCCTGCGCGCCGTAGCCGAGGTCGAGCTTGTCACCCTCGACCAGCGTCTGCACGGTCCGCAAGTCGGTGAACGGGACGATCACCGCGGCCTCGGACTGGGCCGGGTCCCACTTGGCGTCAGCGAGCGTCCAAGCGAGCTTCTGAACCAGCCCGGCGGCCTCCACGTGATTGAGGTTCATCTTCCAGTTGCCGGCCATCAAGGGCGTACGAGACATGGGTCAGTTCTCCTGTTCCAGAACGGCGAGACCGGGCAGTTCCTTGCCCTCGAGGTATTCCAGTGACGCACCGCCACCGGTGGAGATGTGGCCGAAATCGGAATCGGCATGACCGAGCTGGCGGACGGCCGCGGCGGAGTCGCCGCCCCCCACCACGGTCAGCCCCTGGCTGTCGACCAGCGCCTGGGCGACCGCTTCGGTGCCGTGGGCCAGCTCAGCGATCTCGAACACGCCCATCGGGCCGTTCCAGACCACGGTGGCCGCCCCCTTGATCGCGTCGGCGAACAACTGTTCGCTCTCCGGGCCGATGTCGAGGCCCATCTTGCCGTCGGGGATGGCGTCGGCTGCGACCACCTCGACCGGGCCATTGACGGTGCGGGCGCCGAAATCCATGCCGTCGGCAATCCGCACGTCGACCGGCAACAGGATCTGCTTGCCGGACGCCGCCGCCTGCTCCAGGTAGCCCTGACAGGTGGCGATGCTTGCCTCATCGAGAAGGGAGGCACCGATCTCATGGCCCTGCGCCTTGAGGAAGGTGTAGGCCATGCCGCCGCCCACGATCAGCGTGTCGGCGGTCTTCAACAGGTTGTCGATCACGGCCAGCTTGTCGGCGACCTTGGCCCCGCCGAGGACCACCACGAACGGGCGATCCGGGTCGGAGAGCACCTTGCCGAAGATGTCGCCTTCCTTCTTGACCAGGGTGCCGCCGGCACTGGGCAGCAGCTTGGCGATGTCGTAGACCGAGGCCTGCTTGCGGTGCACCACGCCGAAGCCGTCGGAGACGAAGACATCGGCCAGCGCGGCCCACTTGGCCGCCAGCTCTTCGCGCTCGGCGTCGACCTTGGAGGTCTCCCCCGGCTCGAACCGGACGTTCTCCAGCATGGCGATCTCACCGTCGGCCAGCGAGTCGACCACCGCCTGGGCCGAGGGTCCCGCCACGTCCTCGGCGAGTTTGACCGGGGCTCCGATCAACTCGCCGAGGCGCTTGGCGGCCGGTGCCACCGAGTACTTCGCCTCGGGGGCACCCTTGGGGCGGCCGAGGTGAGCCAGCACGATGACCTTGGCGCCCGCGTCCCGCAACTGGGTCAGGGTCGGCAGCGCCGCCCGGATCCGTCCGTCGTCGGTGATGGTGGTGCCATCCAGCGGGACATTGAAATCGCAGCGAATCAGGACCCGCTTTCCGCGCAGGTCACCAAGGTCTTGTACTGACTTCACTTCAGCCTCTTCTTTACTTGTGGGGGGTGAGGGTCAGAGCTTCTCGCCGACCAGGACGACCAGGTCGGCCAGGCGGTTGGAGTAGCCCCACTCGTTGTCGTACCAGCCGACGACCTTGACCAGGTCACCGATCACCTTGGTCAGGCCGGCGTCGAAGATCACCGAGTGCGGGTCGGTCTCGATGTCCTTGGACACGATCGGATCCTCGGTGTAGGAGAGGATCCCCTTCAGCGGGCCCTCGGCGGCGGCCTTGATGGCGGCGTTGATCTCGGCGACCGAGGTCTCGCGGCCAGCCACGAAGGTCAGGTCGGTGGCCGAACCGGTCGGCGTCGGGACGCGCAGCGCGTAGCCGTCGAACTTGCCCTTGAGGTTCGGCAGCACCAGAGCCACGGCCTGAGCGGCACCGGTCTTGGTCGGCACGATGTTCAGCGCGGCGTTGCGGGAACGACGCAGGTCGCTGTGCGGGCCGTCCTGCAGGTTCTGGTCGGCGGTGTAGGCGTGCACGGTGGTCATCAGGCCACGCACGATGCCGACCGTCTCGTCCAGCACCTTGGCCATCGGGGCCAGGCAGTTGGTCGTGCAGGAGGCGTTGGAGAGCACCGTCTGCGAGCCGTCGTACTGGTCGTCGTTGACCCCGATCACCACGGTCAGGTCCTCGTTCTTCGCCGGGGCGGAGATGATCACCTTCTTGGCGCCGGCGTCAATGTGCGCCTTGGCCTTGCTGGCGTCGGTGAAGAAGCCGGTGGACTCGATCACGATGTCGGCACCGATCTCGCCCCAGGGCAGCTTCGCCGGGTCGCGCTCGGCGTAGGCCATGATCTTGTGCCCGTCGACGGTGATCGACTCGTCGTCGTAGGAGATCTCACCCGGGAAGCGACCGAGGATCGAGTCGTACTTCAGCAGGTGGGCCAGGGTCTTGTTGTCGGTGAGGTCGTTGACGCCGACCACTTCGATGTCGGCCCCCGAGGCCTTGACGGCCCGGAAGAAGTTACGACCGATGCGGCCGAAACCGTTGATACCAACCTTCACGCTCATGTGATGGTTCCCCTTCGTCGGAGTATTTTGCCTCAGTCAGCAGGCAGGGTGGACGGGTCCACAATAACGAAAAACACCGCTCCGGAAAGGCCTGGCGGAAACTGTCCAAACGGGTGGACCAGCGGCAATGTGGGAGTCCCTTCGCCGGTCTGGTTTCAGTCTTTGTCAGCGAGCATTTCGGGGCTCAGGCTGGCCTCGGTGTTGGGGATCCCCAGGTCGCCGGCGCGCTTGTCGGCGGTGGCCAGCAGCCGTCGAATCCGACCGGCGACCGCGTCCTTGGTCAGCGGCGGCTGATGCAACTGCCCGAGCTCCTCGAGGCTGGCCTGCTTGTGCTCCAGGCGGAGCAGTCCGGCGACCTTGAGATGGTCCGGGATCTCCTCGCCGAGGATCTCCAGCGCCCTTTCGACCCGGGCTCCCGCGGCCACCGCCGCCCGGGCCGAGCGGCGCAGGTTGGCGTCGTCGAAGTTGGCCAGCCGGTTCGCCGAGGCGCGCACCTCGCGCCGCATCCGCTTATCCTCCCAGGCGAGCAGCGACTGGTGAGCCCCGAGGCGGGTCAGCATGGCCGCGATGGCGTCTCCGTCGCGGATGACGACCCGGTCGACGTTGCGGACCTCTCGGGCCTTGGCGCTGATCCCCAGCCGCCGCGCCGCCCCGACCAGTGCTAACGCCGCCTCCGACCCCGGACAGGTCACCTCCATGGCCATGCTTCGGCCGGGTTCGGTCAGGGACCCATGGGCCAGGAAGGCGCCGCGCCAGGCGGCCACGGACACGTCCAGGCCACCGCTCACCACGGCCGCCGGAAGGCCGCGGACCGGGCGTCCGCGGTTATCAACCAGGCCGGTCTGGCGAGCCAGGGAGTCGCCGTCGCGGATCAGCCGGACGAGGTAGCGGGTGCCCCGCCGCAATCCGCTGGAAGAGATGACGACGAACTCCGCGGTGAAGCCGAACAAGTCGAGGATCGCGGTGCGCAGTCGACGCGCAGCGGCCCCGGTGTCGAGTTCGGCCTCGATGATGATCCGTCCCCCGGCCAGATGCAGGCCACCGGCGAACCGCAGCATGGCCGCCACTTCGGCTCGGCGGCAAGCGGGCTTGGTCACCTGAATGGTCGCCAGTTCCGCTTTGACCTCATGGGTCATGGCCATGGCTGTCATCCTCACGTCGGCTTCGGGGTACGTCAAACCTTAGACGCCGAACAGCTCCGCGAAGACCGCCGCCAGCCGATGCGGGTCGTGACGAGGTGTTCCGTCGCGCATCCGGACGTCCCGCACCAGCAGCTCCGCCCCCAGCGAGGCGCAGTAAGCGGCCAGATGCCGATCGGTCGCGAAACTCGGATCCACCACGACGGCGTCGAGGCGTAGCCGGGGAGCATGATCGGCCAGCACCTGGAGGTGGTCGCCAGCGCTGTAGCCGTCGGTCTCGTCGGAGGCCACCAGGTTGAGCACCAGGATCCGCTGCGCGCGTGACGCTTGGAATGCCTCGGCTAACGCCGGCACCATCAGGTGCGGAATCACCGAGGTGAACCATGACCCAGGACCCAACACCAGGTGGTCGGCCGCCCGCACCGCGGCCACCGTCGCCGGATGCGCCGGCGGGTCCGCCGGCACCAGCCGTACTCCGCGCACCTCGGCCCGCGTCTTGGCAACCTCAGCCTGCCCGATGATCACCGACACCTCGTCGGGGCGGGTCGGGTCGAGGCCGATCACGTCTGCCTCGATCGACAGCGGCACCGCGGCCATCGGCAGCACCCGGCCGCGGACGTGCAGCAGTTCACCGACCAGGTCCAGTCCGGCCACCGGATCGGGTAGCCGCTGCCACAGCCCGGCGATCAGCAGATTCCCGATGGCATGGCCGGCCAACGGCCCGTCGCCCTGGAAGCGCGACTGAAGGACGTCGGCCCAGGTTCGTCCCACGGCGTCGTCTCCGCACAAGGCCGCCAGCGCCATCCGCAGATCGCCCGGCGGCAGGATGTCGAACTCGTCGCGCAATCGTCCCGACGAGCCGCCGTCGTCGGCCACCGTGACCACCGCGGTCAGGTTCGGGGTGACGTGGCGCAAGGCACCCAGTGACGCGGACAGTCCATGACCGCCACCGAAGGCGACGACCGACGGCAGGTTACGGAAGTCGCTGGTCACTCCAGCCCCAGGTCCCGGTGCAGGACGTCGCAGCTAATCCCCCGCTCGCGGAGCCGGCTGGCGATCTCGGTGGCCATGGCGGTGCTTCGGTGCTTGCCGCCAGTGCAGCCAACGGCGATCGTCGCCAGCCGCTTACCCTCGCGCTGGTAGCCGGGCGCGATGGTGAGCAGCAGGCCTTCCACCTGGTCCAGGAAGGGACCGGCCGCCGGCTGACCCAAGACATAGCTGGAGACAGCCTGGGAAAGGCCCGTCTGCGGGCGCAGTTCGGGGATCCAATGCGGGTTGGGCAGGAACCGGACGTCCAGCACCATGTCGGCGTCCAGCGGAATGCCGTTCTTGAACCCGAACGACATCACCGTCACCCGCAGGTCGGTGTCGCCCGGCGAGCCGAAGGTGTGGGTGACCCGGTCGGCGAGTTGATGGACGTTGAGGTCGGACGTGTCGATCACCACGTCGGCTACTGCCCGCAGCGATCCCAGCCTGGCCCGTTCCCGCTGCACCCCGTCGAGGATTCGCCCCTCGCCCTGCAGCGGCAGCGGGCGCCGCACCGATTCTTGGCGGCGGACGATCGCCTCGTCGCTGGCGTCCAAGTACAGGATCTGGGGCACCACCCCGGCGCGCCCCAGCATGTCGAAGGCGGCCGGGATTTGTTCGAAGGCCGATCTGGTCCGGACGTCCACGATCACGGCTACCTTGTCGAAGGCGCGCTCCCGGGCAATCTCGAGCAGCCGGGGCAATAGCACCGGGGGCAGGTTGTCCACGACGTACCAGCCGAGGTCCTCCAGGGTGTGGGCGGCGGTCCGACGGCCGGCGCCGGACATACCGGTGATCACCAGGAAACGAACCGGACTTACCTCAGCCATGTGGCCCATTATGGCGGTCAGGTGACCTCGCCGGTGGCGGTGTTGATCGCTTCAGTTGGCGACTCCTGGGCCAGGGCTTGCTTGACTGCAGCAGCCAGTTTCGGCCCGATCCCGGGCGCCTGGGCGATCTCGTCGACCTCGGCGGCGCGCAACTTCTTCAGCGACCCGAAGTGCTTGATCAAGGTCTTGCGCCGCACCTCACCGAGGCCGGGGACCTGATCGAGCAGCGACTCCACCATCGAGGCGCTGCGCCGGCTGCGGTGGTGGGTGATGGCGAAGCGATGCGCCTCGTCACGGATCCGCTGCAGCAGATACAGGCCCTCGCTGGTCCGCGGCAGGATCAGCGGAAACTCTTCGTCGGGCAACCACACCTCCTCCAGACGTTTCGCGAGGCCGCACAGAGCGACGTCAACGATCCCCTTCTCTCGCATGGCCTGTGCGGCCGCAGCCACCTGAGGTGCGCCGCCGTCGACCACCACCAGCGACGGTAGGTAGGCGAACTTGCGCGGGGCACCCGTGGTGGGGTCGATCAAGGCGGGTCCATCCTCCCCCGCTGCCAGCGAGCGTTGATCGTCCAGCAGTCGGGCAAAGCGGCGCCCGATAACCTCGTTGATCGCGCCGACGTCGTTGCTGCCGTCCACCGAGCGAATGATGAAGCGCCGGTACTCGCTCTTGCGGGGAAGCCCGTCCTCGAAGACCACCATCGAGGCCACGATCTCGGTTCCCTGGAGATGCGACACGTCGAAGCACTCGATCCGCAACGGGGCGGTGGGCAGGCCGAGTGCCTGCTGGATCTCCTCCAACGCCTGGTTACGAGTCGACAGGTCCGCGGCCCGACGCGTCTTGTGCAGGACGAGAGCATCGGCGGCGTTGCGGGTGACGGTGTCCATCAGGATCCGCTTGTCGCCGCGCTGCGGCACCCTCAGGTCCACCCGGCCGCCGCGTAACTCCGACAACAGTTGCGCGAGCACGGCCGTGCTGGCCGGCAGCGTCGGCACCAGGATCAGCGGGGGCACTCCCTGTTCCGACTCCTCGGCGTAGAGCTGCAGCAGGAAGGACTCCAACAGACCCCCGGTGTCGGCATCGTCAGTGCGATCGGCCACCCAGCCCCGCTCCCCCCGTACCCGCCCGCCGCGAACTCGGAACACCTGAACCGCGACCTCGAGCGGATCCTCGGCCAGCGCCACCACGTCGGCGTCGGTGGCGTCTGCCAACACGATCGCGTTCTTGTCGGTGGCCTGGCCCAGGGCGTGCAGTTGATCGCGCAGGACCGCGGCCTTCTCGAACTCGAGCTCGGCGGCGGCCGTGCGCATCTGCTCCTCCAGCTTGCGCCGCAGATCGCCGGTGCGACCGGCCAGGAAGTCGCAGACGTCCTGCACCAGCGCGCGGTGATCGTCGGCATCGATCCGCCCGACACAGGGCGCGGCGCACTTGCCGATGTAGCCGAGAAGGCAGGGCCGGCCGCTCGCCTTGGCACTGCGAAACACCCCGTTGGTGCACGAGCGCATCGGGAACGCTCGCAGCAGTGGGTCGAGCGTCTCCCGGATCGCCCAGGCGTGGGCGTACGGCCCGAAGTAGCGGGTGCCCTTGCGCTTCGCACCGCGTCCGACGTAGACCCGCGGGAACTCCTCGTCCCAGGTCACCGCCACCCAGGGGTAGGACTTGTCGTCGCGGTACTTGACGTTGAACCGGGGGTCGAACTGCTTGATCCAGGTGTACTCGAGCTGCAGCGCCTCCAGCTCGTTTTGGACCAGCGTCCACTCCACCCGGGTGGCGGTCCGAACCATCGTCTGGGTGCGAAAGTGCAAGGCCGAGGTGTCGGCAAAGTAGGAGTTGAGGCGCGATCTAAGGTGCTTGGCCTTGCCGACGTAGATCACTCGGCCCTGCGCGTCGGAGAACCGGTAGACGCCGGGACCGGTCGGGATCGTCCCCGGTGCCGGACGATAGCTGGCCTCCCTGGCCATCAGCCCGCCTTGCGGCTCGGCCGCCGCGCCCTGCTCACCGCCACCTCGATCAGCGGGGCTGCCTCGTCCGCCAACGGCACCTGACGCCCCTGGAGCACCTCGGCCAAGAAGGCCCCGGTGTGGGAGCTGGGGTTGGCCGCGATCTGCTCCGGGGTGCCCTCGGCAATCACCTCGCCACCCCGGGAGCCACCCTCGGGTCCGAGATCGATCACCCAGTCCGCGGTCTTGATCACGTCCAGGTTGTGTTCGATCACCACCACGGTGTTACCCGCGTCCACCAGCCGACCGAGGACCCCCAATAGCTTCCGGATGTCCTCGAAGTGCAGGCCGGTGGTCGGCTCGTCCAGGACGTAGATGGTGCGCCCGGTGGAGCGTTTCTGCAGCTCGGAAGCGAGCTTGACCCGCTGCGCCTCACCACCGGACAGTGTCGTCGCCGGCTGACCCAACCGGACGTAGCCAAGGCCCACGTCGACCAGAGTTCGCAGGTGGCGGGCGATCGGTGGAATCGCGGCGAAGAACTCCACCGCCTCCTCGATCGGCATGTCGAGGACCTCGGCGATCGTCTTGTGCTTGTAGTGCACCTCGAGCGTCTCCCGGTTGTAACGGGCGCCGTGACACACCTCGCACGGCACGTAGACGTCGGGGAGGAAGTTCATCTCGATCTTGATCGTCCCGTCACCGGCGCAGTTCTCGCACCGGCCGCCCTTGACGTTGAACGAGAACCGGCCCGGCTGGTAGCCACGCACTTTGGCCTCAGGGGTCTCAGCGAACAGGCGCCGAATGTGGTCGAACACCCCGGTGTAGGTGGCCGGGTTGGAGCGCGGCGTCCGGCCGATCGGGGACTGATCGACGTGAATGCTCTTGTCGATGTGCTCGATGCCGGTGATCGAGCGGTGCCTGCCCGGGACCACTCGGGAGCTGTACAGCTGCTTGGCCAAGGCGTTGTAAAGGATCGAGTTGACCAGCGACGACTTGCCCGAGCCGGAGACCCCGGTGACCGCGATGAACAGGCCGAGCGGAAAGGACACGTCCACGTTGCGCAGGTTGTGTTCAGCGGCGCCGTGGACGGTGATCGCGTTGCCGTTGGGACGTCGTCGTCGGCTCGGCAGCGGGATGCTCCGGCGGCCGGAGAGGTACGCCCCGGTCAGCGAATCGGGACTGGCCAGCAGTTCCGCGACCGGTCCGGACACCACCACCTTGCCGCCGTGTTCCCCGGCCCCCGGCCCGATGTCCACCGCCCAGTCGGCGGTCCGGATCGTGTCCTCATCGTGTTCGACCACGATCAGGGTGTTGCCGAGCTCCTTGAGCCTGACCAGGGTGTCGATCAGCCGTCGGTTGTCACGTTGGTGAAGACCGATCGACGGCTCGTCCAGCACGTAGAGGACGCCGACCAGACCCGACCCGATCTGGGTGGCCAGCCGGATCCGCTGCGCCTCGCCGCCGGACAGGCTGCCGGCCGAGCGGGACAGGCTCAGGTAGTCAAGGCCAACGTCGAGCAGGAAACGCAGCCGCTCGTTGATCTCCTTGACCACCCGCTCGGCGATCTGGGCTTCACGCTCGGTCAACTCCAGGGTGCGCATGAAGATGGCCACCTGATCGATGGACAGGCTGGACACCTCGGCGATGTTCTTGCCGCCGACCGTGACCGCCAGCGAGGTGGGCTTGAGCCTGGCCCCGCCGCAGGTGGGACAGGGAACCTCGCGCATGAAGCCGGCGTAGCGTTCCCGGGCGCTGTCGGACTCGGCCTCCGCGTGGCGGCGACGGATATAGGGCAGCACGCCCTCGTACTTGGCCTTGAACGAGTGTTCCCGACCATGCCTTGACCGGGTGCGGACCTGCAACGGCTGCGCGACGCCCTCCAGAACCAGCCGGCGCACCGCGGGGCTGAGGTCGCGCCACGGGACGTGGATGGAGAAGCCGTGCTGGTCGGCCAAGGTACTCAACAGGGTCTGGAAGTAGCCCGCCACGTACACCGACGTCCACGACGTGATCGCCCCACCGGCGAGGCTCTTCCCGGTGTCGGGGATGACCAGATCGACGTCGACCTCCGAGGTGGTCCCGAGCCCGGAGCAGGCCGGGCACGCCCCCCAAGGGGCGTTGAACGAGAACTGCCGCGGCTCCAGTTCTTCGATCGCGATGTCGTGCTCGTTGGGACAGGCCAGCTTCTCGGAGTAGCGGCGCTCCCGGAGCGGATCGTCGGCCGCACGATCGACGAAGTCGATGGCGATCACTCCGGACGCGAGGCCGAGCGCGGTCTCCACCGAGTCGGTGAGCCGTTGCTTGGCGCTCGGCTTGACCGCCAACCGGTCAACGATCACGTCGATCGAGTGCTTCTTCTGCTTGTCCAAGGTCGGCGGGGAGACCAACTGGTGCACCTCGCCGTCAACGCGGGCGCGACTCAACCCCTGGGCGGCCAACTGCCGGAAGAGGTCCTGATACTCGCCCTTGCGACCCCGCACCACCGGTGCCAACACCTGGAACCGGGTTCCCTCGGGCAGGGCCAGCAACCGATCGACGATCTGCTGCGGGGTTTGCCGGCTGATCGGCTCCCCGCACTCGGGACAATGCGCTCGTCCAGCCCGCGCGAACAACAGACGCAGGTAGTCGTAGATCTCGGTGATCGTGCCGACCGTGGAGCGCGGGTTGCGGTTGGTGGACTTCTGATCGATCGAGACCGCCGGCGACAGGCCCTCGATGAAGTCGACGTCGGGCTTGTCCATCTGACCGAGGAACTGCCGCGCGTAGGCCGACAGCGACTCGACGTAGCGCCGCTGGCCCTCAGCGAAGATCGTGTCGAAGGCCAGACTCGACTTGCCCGACCCCGACAGCCCGGTGAACACGATCAGCGCGTCTCGGGGCAGGTCGAGACTCACGTTGCGCAGGTTGTGCTCCCGCGCACCGCGGATAATCAGGCGGTCGTTCACGGCGATCATGCTAGACGCTGCCTCCGACAGTCTTTGGGGCGGCGTTGTCCGGTGTCCGCGTGGGGGTGGGCGGTCCGCCACGCCGGGCCGTAGGTTGGTCCCCATGACCGAGCAGGGGTTCTCCGCGCCGGTGGAGACAGTCCGTAAGCGGAAGCTCGAAGCGACCCAGCGGCTCCTCGGGGACACCATCGGTCTGAGCGACGGCGAATGGTCGGCGCCGTCGGCCTTGCCGGGATGGTCGCGGGCCCACATCGCGGCCCACGTGAGCCGCGGCGCCGACGCCCTGCTCCTGGTGGTCGCGGCCGCTCTGCGTGGGCAGCCAGCAGCGGCCTACCCCGATCAGCGGGAGCGATTCGCGGCCATTGAACGCGACACCGAACGCAGCGGCCTGGCCCACCAGATCGACCTGGACACCTCAGCTGGCGGGCTGGCTCGCACGTTGGACCTGGTCGTGGACTGGACCTACCCGGTGCGTCTGGCGGGGCGCGAGATGACCCTGGCCCAAATTCCGATGGCCCGGCTGCAGGAGGTGGTCCTCCACCACATCGACCTCGACTGCGGGTTCGGCGCCGCCGACCTCGACCCGGTCCCGGCCCGCTGGCTGCTGCAGTGGCACCTCACCTACCGGCACCCGGCGAGCGGGCCAGCCCTTCGGGTGGAGAGCGAGTCGGGCGTGGCGCAGTCGGTTGGGGGGCACGGTGACCCGATCGTGGTGACCGGCAGCGACGCCCAGTTGTGGGCGTGGCTCACCGGGCGCGCCGCGGACGACGCGGTCAGCGGGGCTAACGGCCTGCGGTTACCGCTGCTGTAGGGCGTCGCGCCGCGACTTGATCAGGCTGGCCACGGTGGTCACCACCAGGGTGCCGATGATCACCAGCAGGGAGATCCAGATCGGGATCTCGCCGTTGAATCCGAGCCGCTCGTCCCAGTGATACTCGTGCATCGCGTGCAGGACGAGCTTGACGCCGATGAAGGCCAGGATCACCGAGAGGCCAACCGACAGGTAGACCAGCCGCTGCAGGAGCCCACCGATCAGGAAGTACAACTGCCGCAGGCCCATCAGGGCGAAGACGTTGGCGGTGAAGACCAGGTAGGCCTCCTGGGTGAGGCCATAGATCGCCGGGATCGAGTCCAGCGCGAAGAGCAGGTCGGTGCTGCCGAGGGCGAGGATCACGAAGAGCATCGGAGTGATCAGCCGACGGGCGCGGCCGCTCTCGTCGGTTTCGACGATGGTCAGGTGCGTGCCGTGGTACTCCGGCGTTGACCGGAACCGCTTCTTCACCCAGCGCATCAAGGCGTTCTCGGTGGTCTCGTCGTCGCTTTCAGGCTGGAGGTAGTCCTTGAACAGCTTGATGGCGGTGTAGATCAGGAAGGCGCCGAAGATGAAGAAGATCCAACTGAACGCCTCGATCGCGGCGGCACCAACGGCGATGAAAATCGCCCGGAAGAGCAGAGCCAGAATGATGCCGACCATCAACGCGTACTGCTGAAGTTTTCGCGGCACCCGAAGGTTGCTCATGATGATCACGAAGATGAACAGGTTGTCGATACTGAGGCTGTACTCGGTGAGCCAGCCGGCGAAGAACTCGCCGGCGTAGCGGCCTCCTGAGAAGACCCAGACGCCGACACCGAACACCACCGCGAGTGCCACGTAGATCCCGATCGCGATACTGCATTCACGCATCGAGGGCTCGTGGGGACGACGTCCGATCACGAAGACGTCGAAGGCCAGCACCGCGACGGTGATGGCCACGGTGATCAACCAGACGGTGGGTGTGACGTGCAAGACAGGGACCTCCACGTGAGCAGCGACAGTTGCCGGAGGTCTCCACCACTGGTGATCAGCCGAAACGCCGGGCCTTCGATCAGACCGTGATGACGACGCAACGCAAAGGGAGTACTCCCCTCCTTCGCCCCATTCTCGCATCCTGAGCCCAGCGCCCACCAATCGGGTTGGTCGCCGGTTCGGCAGGTGGAGATGGTTAGCGAGTTGCTTCGATCAACTGCCGCAGCATCTTCTTCAGGTCGGAAATCTCGTCGCGGAGCCGCGCGGCCAGTTCGAACTGCAACTCCGCCGCCGCCGCGTGCATCTGTTCGGAGAGTTCCTGGACCAGCCCTGCCATGTCGGCCGCCGCCAGGCCCTCGGTGTTGCGATGCCCCTTGGGTGGCAACGGCGTGGGGCTGATCGGACGCCTGCCCCCGGACCTGGTCATCAGCCCGGCGGTGTCGGCATCCTCGCGGGCCAGCAGGTCGGTGATGTCGGCGATCTTCTTGCGCAGCGGCTGGGGATCAATGCCGTTGGCGGTGTTGTAAGCGACCTGCTTGTCGCGCCGACGGTTGGTCTCGTCGATCGCGGCCGCCATAGAGGGGGTGATTTTGTCGGCGTACATGTGCACATGGCCGGCCACGTTCCGGGCGGCCCGGCCGATGGTCTGGATCAGCGAGCGCTCGCTGCGCAGAAACCCTTCCTTGTCGGCGTCCAGGATCGCCACCAGGCTCACCTCGGGCAGGTCCAAGCCCTCGCGGAGCAGGTTGATGCCGACCAGGACGTCGTACTCGCCAAGCCGCAGCTCGCGCAGCAGTTCGATCCGGCGCAGCGTGTCCACCTCGGAGTGAAGGTACCGGGTGCGGACTCCGTTCTCCATCAGGTAGTCGGTCAGATCCTCGGCCATCTTCTTGGTCAAGGTGGTGACCAGGACGCGCTCGTTGCGTTCGGTCCGGGTCCGGATCTCGCCCATCAGGTCGTCGATCTGGCCGCGGGTCGGCTTGATCACCACCTCCGGATCGACCAGGCCGGTGGGTCGGATCAACTGCTCGACGAAGCCGTCGGACTTCGCCATTTCGTAGGCGCCCGGGGTGGCCGAGAGGTAGACGGTCTGACCGATCCGGTCGACGAACTCGTCCCAGCGCAGGGGGCGGTTGTCCATGGCGCTCGGCAGCCGGAAACCGTGTTCCACCAGGGTGCGCTTGCGCGACGAGTCCCCCTCGTACATGCCTCCGATCTGCGGGACGGTGACGTGCGACTCGTCGATCACCAGGACGAAGTCGTCGGGGAAGTAGTCGAGCAAACAGTTCGGGGCACTCCCCCGGGATCGTCCATCGATGTGCATCGAGTAGTTCTCGATACCGGAGCAGGAACCGATCTGTCGCATCATCTCGATGTCGTAGCCGGTGCGCATCCGAAGCCGTTGGGCTTCCAGGAGCTTCCCCTCGGCTTCGAGCTCACCCAGCCGCTGAGCGAGTTCGACCTCGATGTCGCCGATCGCTCGTTCCATCCGCTGCTGGCCGGCGCTGTAGTGGGTGGCCGGGAAAATGTAGAGCTCCTGATCCTCGGTGACCACCTCGCCGGTCAACGGGTTCAGCGTCGACAGCGCCTCGATCTCGTCGCCGAAGAACTCCACCCGCCAGGCCAACTCCTCGTACATCGGAAACACCTCGAGAGTGTCGCCTCGCACCCGGAAGGTTCCGCGGGTGGCGGCCAGGTCGTTGCGGGTGTACTGAATGTCGACCAGGCGCCGCAGCAGCAGATCTCGCTCGATCTCCTGCCCCACCCGCAAGGTGACCATCTGATCGACGTACTCCTGCGGGGTGCCCAACCCGTAGATGGCCGACACGGTCGCCACCACGATGACGTCTCGCCGGGTCAGCAAGGAGTAGGTGGCCTTGTGTCGCAGTCGCTCGACCTCCTCGTTGAGGGAGGAGTCCTTCTCGATGTAGGTGTCGGTCTGCGGCACGTAGGCCTCAGGTTGGTAGTAGTCGTAGTACGAGACGAAGTATTCGACCGCGTTGTCGGGGAAGAACTGGCGCAGTTCGTTGGCGAACTGTGCGGCCAGGGTCTTGTTCGGCTGCAGCACCAGCATCGGACGCTGCACCCGTTCGGCCAGCCAGGCCACGGTCGCTGTCTTGCCGGTGCCGGTGGCCCCGAGCAGCACCATGTCCTGTTCACCGGCCCGCAGCCGGCGCTCCAGCTCATCGATCGCCGCCGGCTGGTCGCCGGCAGCCTGGAAGTCGGCGTGCATCGTGAACGGGGCCACGCGGCGCTGGATGTCGGTCGAGGGACGCATGATCGCCAGCGTAGGTGCCGCCACTGACAGATTCGCGCACAGCGAAGGCGGGCCCCCGGCTGGGGACCCGCCTTCGCTGTGATCAGGCAGCCAGTTGGCTGTTCAGCAGGCTGGACGCCATCTCCAGGTATGCCTCCTGATAATCGGCGGGATCGGTGCTGGAGTCGGTGATCAGCGTGGCCATCACCGACAGCCCATCGGTCCTGACCGAGATCAAGACGGTGTAGACCAGCTTGATCGAGCCCTGGCTCGTGGCCTTGGTGCCACGAACGGCGCCAACCCCCACCGACAGGGCTTCGTTGCCGACGTCCAGTTCCTTGACCGTGCCCTTCTGCACACCCGTCATCTTGGCCGCCAGCTGCTTGACGTAGCTGTCGACGATCTGGGTGCCCTTCACCCCGCTGTCGACCCGGAAGGCCTGGGTGACTAGGAGGGCGGTCCCGTCGCTGAGCTCGGTGTAGTTCTTGAGCTCGTCGCGGTAACTCTGCTTCCAGCCCGACACCGGAACAACCGAGGTGCCAAGGCCGACTTCCACCGCACCGGACGGATCCGTCGGCTGGGTGGTGGGGCTGTCGGTCGGCTCCGGGGTGGTGCTCACGGTCGGCTCAGCGGTCGGGCTTTCCGTGGGCTGGAAGGAGGGGCTGGCCGTCGGCGCCGAGGTGGCCACGGTGGGTGTGGCGTTCGGCTCAGGGGCCTGTCGTCCACCGAACAGGGACATCGCGAGGATGCCGATCAACACCACGGCGACCAGGCCGGCCACCACGATGCCGAGCACCAACTTGTTTCCCTTGGGCGGGGCCGCGGCCGGCCGAAAGCCGCCCTGACCCGGCTGGCCCGGTCCACCCTGCCCCGGGTAGCCCAGGGGTGGGTAGCCGGGCTGACCGCCCTGGGTCGGGTACGGCTGGCCCTGCGGGCCGCCAGCGCCGGGGTAGTTCTGGCCGGCCGGCGGATACTGCGGGTTTTGGGGATTCTGCGGCTGGCTCATGCCTGGTCCCCTCCTTCGGTGGTCGTCGCATGGGCGACCCGTCCGGCGGCCCGGACGCTGACCCCACAGGCGGAGCAGAAGGCGGCGCCAGGAAGCAGCGGCATCTCGCAGACCGGGCAGAAGCCCATGTCGTCAGTAGTGGCGCCAGCCTCCCGAGAGGAGGCTTCCATCGCCGCTTCCATCAGCCCGCGGTGCAGGACGGTGCGGACCCGAATGATCAGGAAGGCGAGGATCGCCAGCCCCCAGACGATGCTGAGGATCAGCGACAGCGGCTCGTTCAGGAACTTGAGCAGGTACAGCCCGCCGCCGAACAAGAGGTTGGCCCCGATCGCGTCGAGGACGCCTCGGTAGTAGCGGCCGGTGAAGCCGTCGTAGCCCTTGCCGAGTCCGGAGAACTCGGCGCAGGCGATCCCGGTGGCGGTGCCCATCACCAGCGGTTTGATGAATCCCTCCAACACCAGCAGCGACGTCCAGGTGGCCCATCCATCGGTGCCGGCGTAGCCGCCGGTGATCAACGGCCAGTGCTTGATCAGGGTGTCCGCGGTGGCGTAGCCGACCCCGGAGATCACACCGAAGGTCAGTCCGTCCATCAGGTCGTCGAACTCGGGACGGCTGGCCAGGACCACCGGGCCGACCTGACGGATCAGTTCACCGACGATCGGGACCACCAGGCCGGCGATCACGAAACCCCAGATCGACGCGGACGAGGAGAGTTCGGAGCCGTCCCCGCGCAGCGGACCCCGCCAGCCCAGCCACAGCCAGGTCCACAGGGCGCCGACCAGTAGGGTCAGGCCGAAGGCCAGCCCGGTGACCAGAACGGGTTCGTCCTCCCAGAGGTTCACGTCGTAGAGGTAAACGATGTACACCAGTGGGACGGCGAAGGCGGCCAAGAGCACGGCGACCGGCAGAGCCCCGGAGGCGGCTGCCACCAGAACGGCCAAGAGGGCAACTCCCAGGGCGTACTGATAGGTGCGCGGCCGAGCGGCGGCACCGCGCGGCATGATCGAAGAGACGAGTTTCAAGGAGACGACCGATTCGTCCGGCTTCGCGGCGTATGAACCGCGGCGGTTGGCGTCACCGCCGGTGACGTCGAGGCCGCAACGTTGGCAGAAGTGGGCTTCGTCCGGTGCTTCTGCTAGGCAACGAGAGCATTGCACGGCAGGCGATTCCTTTCATGGTGAGGGCTCGGCCGAGGGGCCGGGGGCGGCCCAGTCTCTCAGGCCCGGGGCTCATCACCAAAGGAAACGGCTGGGCGAGCCTCAGAGTTGCTCCATCAGGAAGTCCATCACCTCGGGCATCGAGCGCACCACGTCCGGGTCGGCCGACTCCGGGTGCACCAGGATCACAGCCAGCGCCCGCCCATCGGGCCGGAAGATCTTCACCTGTGCCTCGACGGTGGCCGGGTCGCCGTTGATCGTCCCGTCGGCCCGGTAATAGCCAATGGAGTAGTCGCCCTGGGAGAGATCGTCTCGCTTCGGCGCCCGGCGGGCCGCCACCTCGCTGGCGTACCTGGTCGACATCGTCTCGGCTTCCGTGACGCCTTCGGCCGAGTCCGGCACCCCGTAAGCCCGGGCGATAATCCTACTGTCGTCGTTACCGAGCACGATCATCGCTCGACCGCGGGTCTTCACCTCCCACCCGTCGGGCAGGTACACCTGGAACTCGCCGCCCTCGCCGAAGGTCAGGCTTGGGTCCGGCTCGATCGATTCCTCCGGATTGAACTCGAACGGGGGGGCCTCGCCCTCGTCCCGACGCCCAGACAGGACGCCGGTGGCCGCCACTGCGCCAATCACCGCAATCGCGGCCAGCACCAGCCGACGGGTCGGACCGCTGCCGGGCGACGCGGATGTCGGCGGCGGCGCCGGGGTCCACGCCTGCGATTGGTGGACCAGCGGCGGCGGGGTGGCGGAGAGTGCGTCAGGATCCCGGGGTTCGGCGAACGGGTAAGGGTCGTAATCGACGGGACGCTGGTCGCTCATGTCATCTCCGGAAAGGGGTCTGTCCAGGACTCCAACTGATCGCCGCCGTCTCGTTGCGCCCACGCCAACTGCGTCCACACCGCGTCCACCTGCTCGTCGAGATCGGTGAGCGATCCGGAGTTGTCGATCACCAGGTCGGCGGCTTCGAGCCGTTCGTCGCGGCTCGCTTGTGCCTCCAGCCGGGTCGCTGCTTCTGCTCGGGAGAGGCCGTCACGGTCCATGATCCGGAGTAGCTGTACCGCAGGGTCGCAATCGACGACGACCACCAGGTCGAAGGCGTCGGCCTGACCGGTCTCGACCAGCAGGGGGATCATCTGGACCACGATCGCATCGTCGGGGGCGGCGGCGGTGAGTCCGGCGGCGCGCGCCCGGACAGCCGGGTGGATGATCGCCTCCAGATCGCGCCGGGCGGCTGCATCGGCAAAAACCAGCCGGCCCATCGCGGCACGGTCCATGGACCCGTCGGGGCGCAGCACGGAGGGGCCGAAGCGCTCCACGACCGCGGCCAGTCCTGGTGTTCCCGGTTCGACTACCTCACGGGCCAGCACGTCCGCGTCGATCACCAAGGCTCCTTTGGCAGCCAGGCGTTGGGCGACCGCCGACTTTCCCGAGGCGATCCCACCGGTGAGGCCAACCTGCAACATGCGCCCATGATGCCTCAAGCCCGGCAGCGGCCGAACCTAACCGCCGGGCGACCTGGTGGGTTGTCGAGCTAGCTGCCACGCCCTGCGCTCTGGCCGGAGAAAAGAGCCAAAGCCCCAGCACCGTCGTGATCGTTGCCACCCAGGTGAAGGCAACGCCGACCAGCCAAACCACCGACGCCGGGATGAAGGCCAACGCCCAGACATTCACCGTGATCCCGATTCCCTCCAACCACCGAGCGGACACCCGGAGCAGCCCCGCACAGATCATCAGCGGAATCGCATACCAGGCTTGAGTGGCGGGACCGAACAGCATCAGCGCGGCCAGGACCAGTGCCGGAAGTGCCATCGGGCCTCCGGAAGGCTGGCGGACGAGGACGACCATTAGAAACGCGCACATCAGGGCGATGGAGATTGGGAGGACGTGGACCGACCAGGCCGTGGCGGGACCACGCGGGCCGAACTAAGCGACCCGACCGAGGCGGCCAGAGAACCCAGGAAACCCAACACGACAGATGCCGGCTGAACGCGGACTCTCCAAACCCACGACTGAACCATAGAGGCGCCCACGACGCCGCAAGCCCCCGTCCGGAATGGACGAGGGCTTGCGAGTTGGATGACGCGAAGGTCAGACGTTTCCGCCGGTCAGCTTGTCGCGCAGGGCCTGCAGCGCCTCATCAGAGGCGAGCGAGCCCTCGGGGGCTGCGTCGGTGGTGCCGGCCGAGTACGCGGCGGTGCTCGCCTCGGTGACCGCGGCCTGCACACCGGCAGCCTCGGCCTCCTCGACCTGCTTCTTGTGGGCCAGCCAGCGGGTCTGGGCCTCGGCGTACTGCCGTTCCCAGGCCGCCTGCTGCTCCTCGAAGCCGGGCTTCCACTCCTGGGTCTCGGGATCGAAGCCCTCGGGGTAGATGTAGTTGCCCTGCTCGTCGTACGAGGCCGACATGCCGTACAGCGCCGGATCGAAGTCGTCGGCAGCCACGTCGACGCCCTCGTTGGCCTGCTTGAGGCTCAGCGAGATCCGGCGACGCTCCAGGTCGATGTCGATGATCTTGACCATGACCTCGTCGTTGACCGAGACGACCTGCTCGGGGATTTCGACGTGGCGCTCGGCCAGCTCCGACACGTGGACCAGGCCCTCGATGCCCTCCTCCACCCGGACGAAAGCGCCGAAGGGCACCAGCTTGGTGACCTTGCCCGGCACGATCTGACCGATCTGGTGGGTGCGCGCGAAGGTCTGCCAGGGATCCTCCTGGGTCGCCTTCAGCGACAGCGAGACGCGCTCGCGATCCAGGTCGACGTCCAGCACCTCCACGGTGACCTCGTTGCCCACCTCGACCACCTCGGACGGGTGGTCGATGTGCTTCCAGGACAGCTCGGAGACGTGCACCAGGCCGTCCACCCCGCCGAGATCGACGAAGGCGCCGAAGTTGACGATCGAGGAGACGACACCCTTGCGGATCTGGCCCTTGGCGAGCTGGTTGAGGAAGGTGTGGCGAACCTCGGACTGGGTCTGCTCCAGCCAGGCGCGACGCGACAGCACCACGTTGTTGCGGTTCTTGTCCAGCTCGATGATCTTGGCCTCGAGCTCCATGCCCACGTAGGGCTGGAGGTCGCGGACCCGCCGCATCTCGACCAGGGACGCGGGCAGGAAGCCACGCAGACCGATGTCGATGATCAGGCCGCCCTTGACCACCTCGATCACCTTGCCGGTGACGACGCCGTCGGACTCCTTGACCTTCTCGATGGTGCCCCAGGCGCGCTCGTACTGGGCGCGCTTCTTGGACAGGATCAGGCGGCCTTCCTTGTCTTCCTTCTGCTGGACGAGAGCCTCGATCTCGTCGCCGACGGCGACCACGTCGAAGGGGTCAACGTCATGCTTGATGGAGAGTTCCTTGGAAGGGATCACGCCTTCGGTCTTGTAACCGATGTCGAGCAGGACCTCGTCCCGGTCGACCTTGACGACGGTGCCGGTGACGATGTCGCCGTCGTTGAAGTACTTGATGGTTGCGTCAACCGCGGCCAGGAAGGCCTCGGGAGAGCCCAGATCGTCGATCGCGACCTGGGTAGCCTCTGGAGTGGAGGTCATGTAGTAGGGCTCCGATAACTGAGGTAGAGATGTGTGTGGCGGCGCTCTCCTGCATGACCAGCCCACTCGGTCCGAGGCCGGACGGAGGGCACCAAGGACTAAGCCTATGGGACGCCCGCGACGACGGGCAAAACGACCAGTGGGAATCGATTGAGCACGGCCGAGAGGGACCGCGATCCCGGCCGGGACGTTGGGAGCTCTCCGTGCTGGACCGGCGATCGGACCCCGATGCGACCACCGACCGCGTCCACGAGGCCGAACTGACTCGGGTGATCGCGGTGCGGACACGGCACGCTCGATCGGCCTGCTCACCGGTCACTGGGCGCCGGACGGCCCACGGCGCGAGGCCGTTGTCCACCGACCGGCAGAAGGAGCGATCGCACGCGCAGACGATCGATTCCCCACGCCGTCAAGGAGAAGACGACCGCCCAACCAAGAGAGGTGTAGAACGCGTCGCCGGCCGACCAGCGCTGGTACTCCACGAAGACCCCGATGACGGCGAACAGCACGGTTACCGGGACGATCCCCACCAGCCACCGGCTGCCAACCGCCAGCCCGAGCAGGGCGAGGGGGAGGACCAGGTACCACTCGCGCACGGCGCCGAACCCGGCCACCCAGGCGACCGACGCCAAGGCGAGGAAGCGCAGCGGGCGGTTCCGGAGGTGACGCACGGCCAGGTAGCCGACCGCCGCAACGGCGATGAAGGCCGCCACTCGCTCGAGGATCGACTGCAGCCCCGCCGGGTTCCCGGCCGCCTGGGCGATCAGGTAGGCGAGGGTCGGCGTCGCGGACTTGGTCGGAGAACCGGTGCCGTCCAACCAGCCGAGGCCGAGGGTGGTCTGGCTGATCGCGACGAAGGTGGCGAGCGCGATCGCCGACGTGCCGGCGGCATGGACGAGGGTCCGCGGCCAGGTGGGCCGCCGGCCGATCAGCCACAGCGCGCCGACAACCGGTGCCGCGAGCAGAGCCGGTTGCTTGACCAGGGCGGCCAGGCCAATCACCACCGCGCCGAGGACGAGCCCGGCCCGCGTCCGGGCCAGGGCCAGTCCGGCGACCAGGAAGCCCACCATCAGCAGGTCGACGTGCTCCCCACCGACGCCGTGGACGATCACGATCGGGTTGAGCGCGTCCAACCACACCGCTCGGTGGGGATCGGCCCCCACAGTGCGGGCCAACCGCGGCACCGCGACCACCAGCAGCACCAGCCCGGCGAGGGCAAGGCCGCGGAGCGCGACCACCGACCAGAACGCCTGGGCGCCGGTCGCCGCGACGACCCAGCCGAAGAGCAGCAGGGAGCCGGCCGGGTACACCGATGTCGTCCCGCGCCAGGCCCGCCCGTAGGCGAACGGCGACCCGGTCGTCCCGAGGCCCTGGGTGTAGGGGTCGAATCCGTGGCTCACCATCCAGCCGAGGTCGGCGTAGGACCCGGCGTCGGTGCTCAGCAGCGGCGGCAGAAACAGCAGCGGAACGACCCACACCGCAGCCACCAACCCGAGTGGCAGCGCGGCGCGTCCGTCCCGGGGCCGGGCCAGCACCCAGGCGAGGCTGAGCAGCAGGATTCCGGTAAAGATCCACCACACGGCGACGGCCCGGCCCGACACTGTCTGGTCGACCCAGGCTCCGAGGCCTATCCCCCGGCGCCGCAACTCCCCGATGGCGATGGCCGACGAGCCGACCAGCCCCACCCAGACCGCTGGCGTTGCGGCCGCGTCGAGCGCCGAGCGTTCAACCCGGCTCGGCGTCGGCACAGCGGCAGGAGTGGTGGCAACCAAGGTCATGAGGACGATCCTGCGCGCGCCACCTTGGCGTCGGCTGTGTGCGGGGTCAGCTCCTGCTCAGGGTCCGCTGGTGGCGCCGAGCGGGTGCCGCAGCGCTTAGTGCGCGGCGTCGTGCCAGGAGCGTCCGGTGCCTACTGACACCTCCAGCGGCACGGCCAGGTCGACCGCGTGGCCCATCTTGTCGCGGACCAGCACCTCCAGCGCCGCGGACTCCCCCGGCGCCACTTCGAAGACGAGTTCGTCGTGCACCTGGAGGAGCATCCGCGACTTCAGCCCGGCCGAATCCAGCGCCGACTCGATATCAAGCATCGCCACCTTGATGATGTCCGCGGCCGACCCCTGAATCGGCGCGTTCAGCGCCATCCGCTCGGCCATCTCCCGGCGCTGTCGGTTGGAACTCGTCAGGTCCGGCAGGTAGCGGCGGCGGCCCAGGATGGTTTCGGTGAAACCGGTCTTTCCGGCCGTCCGGACCAGTTCGCGCAGGTAGTCACGGACGTTGCCGAAGCGCTCGAAGTACTCCTCCATCAGCCCGCGGGCCTCCGACACCTCGATCTTGAGTTGCTGGCTGAGCCCGAAGGCGCTCAGCCCGTAGGCGAGGCCGTAGTTCATCGCCTTGATTCGGGCCCGCATGGTCGTGTTGACGGCCTCCGGCTCCACCCCGAACACCCGGGAGGCCATCACCGTGTGGAAGTCCTCACCCGAGTTGAACGCTTCGATCAGTCCGTCGTCGGCGGAGGCGTGCGCCATGATTCGCATCTCGATCTGCGAGTAGTCCGCGGTCATCAGCGACTCATACCCCTGGCCGACCACGAACGCCTCCCGGATCCGTCGCCCTTCTTCGGTGCGGATCGGTATGTTCTGCAAGTTCGGATCGGTGGACGACAGCCGTCCGGTGGCTGCGATGGTCTGGATGTAGGTGGTGTGCACCCGGCCGTCGTCGGCGATCGACTTCTGCAATCCCTCGACCGTCTGCCGCAGCCGGATCTGATCGCGGTGCCGCAGCAGGTGGGCCAGGAACGGGTGCTCGGTCTTGGCGAACAGGGACTCCAGCGACTCGGCGTCGGTCGTCCAGCCGGTCTTGGTCCGCCGGGTCTTGGGCATGCCCAGCTCGTCGAAGAGCACTTCCTGAAGCTGCTTCGGCGATCCCAGGTTGATCGGCCGCCCCAAGATCGCGAACGCGTCCGACTCGGCGGCGCGGACGGCCGCGTCGAAGTCGGCGTGCAGCCGGTCGAGATAGTCGGCATCGACCGCGATCCCGACCTTCTCCATCTCGGCCAGGGTCTTGAGCAGCGGCAACTCGACCTCGGCAAGCAACGACGCTCCCCCGCGATCAGCGAGTTCCGCCTCCAGCGCTTGGGCCAAATCGATCACCGCCCGGGCTCGGATCATCGAATCCTTACCCTGGTCGGGATCCTCGAAGTCGAACGCCAACTGATCGGACGCCTCCCGGGTTGGGCCCTCGGCGGCCAGTTCGCGCTTCAGGTGCCGCGCGGTGAGGTCGGCCAGGTCGTAGATCCGCTGATCGGGCCGAAGCAGGTAGGCCGCCAACTGGGTGTCGCTGGCAAGGCCGTTCAGCTCCCAGCCGCGTGCCCACAGGGCCAACAGCGGGCCCTTCGCATCGTGCAGCGCCTTCTTGGAGTCCGGGTCGGCCAGCCAGGCCGCCAACGCCTGGTCATCGGCCGGGATGAGTTCGGCCGCGTCCAGCCAGCAGGCGGCCCCGTCGGCAGCCGCCAGCGCGATCCCGGTGACGTCGCCGCTCCCGGCCCGCCAGGTGCCGGTGACGTCCAAGCCGGTCAGGTCGCCGCGCCCGTGCTCGGCCAGCCAGTCGGCCAGCGCACCGGGTTCGAGGACGTCGCCGACCACTTCGAACCCGCCCGACGGACCGGCCTGCTCGGCGGGCAGCGTCTCCATCAGCCGGTCGCGCAGGACGCGGAACTCCAGCCCGTCGAAGACCGTGTGGACCGCCTCGCGGTTCCAGTCGCGCCGCTCCAGTTCGGACACCGGGACCGGCAGGTCGAGGTCACCGATCAGCGCGTTCACCTCCCGGTTCCGGACGACATCGGCCAGGTGGGCGCGGAAGGACTCACCGGCCTTGCCGGGAATCTCGTCCGCCCGCCGGACGATGTTCTCCAAACCCTCGTATACCTGGATCCATTTCGCCGCGGTCTTGGGCCCCACCCCCGGCACCCCCGGCAGGTTGTCGGAGGACTCGCCCACCAGAGCGGCCAGTTCTGGGTACTGCGCCGGGCTGACGAAGTATTTCTCCTGCACCGCCGCTGGCGTCATTCGGGCCAGGTCGGAGACCCCCTTGCGCGGGTAGAGGACGGTCACCTGGTCGGTGACCAACTGCAGGGTGTCGCGGTCGCCGGTGCAGATCAGCACCTTCAACCCCTGCGCCTCGCCCTGCTTGGCCAACGTCGCGATGATGTCGTCGGCCTCGAAGTCGTCCAGCTCGACGTGGGTGACGTTGAGGGCGTCCAATACCTCCTTGATCAGCGACACCTGCCCCGAGAACTCGGCCGGGGACGTCGACCGATTGGCCTTGTACTGGTCGTAGAGCCTGCTGCGGAAGGTTTGCCGGGACACGTCGAAGGCCACCGCGAGGTGGGTCGGCTGCTCGTCGCGGAGCACGTTGATCAGCATCGAGGTGAACCCGTAGACGGCGTTGGTGTGCTGCCCAGTGGTGGTGGAGAAGTTCTCCACCGGCAGCGCGAAGAAGGCCCGGTAGGCGATCGAATGCCCGTCGATCAGCAGCAGGGTTCCTGGCGCGTCGCTCACCCCAGCGACCCTAGCGGAGCGCCCCGACAGTCCGTGTGCCACAGTTGCCGCCATGAGCCTGCCGGAGTGGACGAACGGGATGACCAGCGCACTCGACGCCAAGATGGGCATCGAGTTGTTCGAGTTGAGCGCCGAGCGCAGCAGCGGCCGGATGCCAGTGGCGGGTAACACCCAGCCCTTCGGGTTTTGGCACGGCGGCGCCTCCTGCGTGCTGGCCGAGACGCTGGCGTCGCTGTCGGCCTACGCGGCCGTCGGCCACGGGGGGCAGATCTTCGGGGTCGACATCAACGCCACCCACCACCGAGCCGCCCGAGACGGCTGGGTCAACGGCGTCGCCACCCCACTCAACGTCGGCGGGCGCCTCGGCACCTGGGAGGTCGTCCTGACCGACGACGCCGGTGAACGCCTATGCACTGCCCGGGTCACCTGCTACCTGCAGCGACCTCGGCGCCCTGAGCCGCAGCCGTAACGGGGGCTACTTCTTCTTGGGCTTCTGGCCGGCCTTGGAGTGGTCGATGACCCCTTCGGCGACCTCGCGCATCGACTTGCGGAGGTCCATCGCGGTCTTCTGAATCCAGCGGAAGGCCTCCGGTTCGCTGAGCCCCAGGCCCTCCTGCAGCAGCCCCTTGGCCTGGTCCACGGCTTTGCGCGAGGCCAGCCGTTCCTCCAGGTCGGCGACCTCCTCCTCGATGCCACGGATCTCGGCGAACCGGGCCATCGCGATCTCGATCGCCGGGACGACATCGGAGGCGTCGAACGGCTTGACCACGTAGGCCATCGCCCCCGCCTCCCGGGCGCGCTCCACCAGTTCTCGCTGCGAGAAAGCGGTCAGCATCACCACCGGGGCGATCCGCTCCTCGGCGATGGTCGACGCCGCGGTGATCCCGTCCATTTTCGGCATCTTGACGTCCATCACGACCAGGTCGGGACGAAGGGAGCGGGCCAGTTCCAGCGCCTGCTCGCCGTCCCCGGCCTCGCCGACGACCTGGTAACCCTCGCCGGTCAGCAACTCGACCAGGTCCATCCGGATCAGCGCCTCGTCCTCGGCCACCAGCACTCGGGGTGCAGCGTTGGTTGATTGCGGCTTGTCAGCAGTCACGGCGAAAAGGGTCCTTGCGTCACGGGGATTGGTGGGTGTGGCTCAACCTTATCGTGGCGGCGCCGGGGCTCCGCGACGTGTGGCAGAATCGTAGGGCTCCAGCCGGAGTGGCGGAATGGCATACGCGGACGGCTCAAACCCGTCTGACCGATAGGTCGTAGGGGTTCGACTCCCCTCTCCGGCACCAGTATCAGTGGATCTGGTAGATCCGCATCGAGTTCGTGTGGCCCATTTTGCGCCCAGGGTTTCCGGCCACGATCACGATCAGGTCCCCCACCTCGACCCAGCCGGTTTCCATCAACGCGTCCTGCACCGAGCGCACCATGTCGTCGGTGGTGGTGTATTCCGGGGTCACGAACGACTGGACGCCCCAGGCGAGGGTGAGTTCCTGTGCGGTCCGGGGCAGCGGGGTGAAGGCCAGCAGCGGAATCCGGGAGCGGAGCCGCGCCAGCCGGTGCGGGGTGTCGCCGGAGATGGTGAACGCCGCCAGGTACTTCGCGCCGATCCGTTCGGCGACCTCGACCGAGGCCTTGGAGATGATGCCGCTCATCGTGTGAACGTCCCACTCGATCTTGCGGATGTCGTCCATGCCGACCTCTTCGGTCGACTTGATGATCCGGCCCATCAGTTCAACGGCCTTGACCCCGTACGCGCCCACGGCGGTCTCCCCCGACAGCATCACCGCGTCGGCCCCGTCCAGGATGGCGTTGGCCACGTCGGACGTTTCTGCGCGAGTGGGCTGCGGGTTGGTGATCATCGACTCCAGCATCTGGGTGGCCACGATCACCGGCTTGGCCCACTTCCGGGCCGCGGTGACGATCCGCCGCTGCACGGCAGGCACCATCTCCAGCGGCAGTTCCACGCCCAGGTCGCCACGGGCCACCATCAGCGCGTCGAAGGTGTCGATGATCTCCTGAAGGCGCTCCAGCGCCTGGGGCTTCTCGATCTTCGCGATCACCGGCACGTGGCGATCCTCGTCGTCCATGATTGCGCGCACCGGCGCGTAGTCCTCCGGCGACCGGACGAAGGACAGGGCGACCATGTCGACCCCGTGGCGAAGCGCCCAACGCAGGTCCGCCTCGTCCTTGTCGCTCAACGCGGGGACGCTAACCGCGACACCGGGCAGGTTGATTCCCTTGTTGTTGCTGACCACGCCACCGACGATCACCTCGGTGACCACGTCGATGTCGGTCACCTCGGTGGCACGCAGAACGATCCGGCCGTCGTCGATCAACACCTGATCGCCCGGCTTCACGTCCTTGGTGAGGGTCTTCAGGGTGGTGGAACAGCGCTCAACCGATCCGGGGACGTCCTCAATGGTGATCGTGAAGGTGGCACCTGGCTCCAGGATCGCCGACCCCTCGGCGAACCGGCCGAGTCGGATCTTGGGGCCCTGAAGGTCGGCGAAGACCCCCACCGGCCGGCCGGCGATCCGGGCCGCATCGCGGACGAAACCGAGCCGCTTCATGTGATCGGTGTGATCACCGTGGCTCATGTTCAGCCGGGCGACGTTCATGCCGGCATGAACCAACTCAAGCACCTTGTCCAGGCTGTCCACGGCGGGACCCAGGGTGCAGACGATCTTTGCTCTACGGACGCCTTCCACGTCCCAGACCCTAGCGGATCGGTGTTACCAGCGAGTGAACGATGTCAGTCTCGACGAGCGATCTCCAGGGCCCCGCGAAGGTCTGCCGACGGTTCGGAGTGGAAGCGCACGGGATCGCCCGACCCGGGGTGGTCGAAACCCAGCTCGACCGCATGCAACCACTGCCGCTCCAGGCCCAACCGCGCCGCCAGCGGCGGGTTCGGACCGTAGGTGGGGTCACCGACGCACGCGTGCCCGATCGCCATCAGGTGCACCCGAATCTGGTGGGTTCGTCCCGTTTCGAGGTGCACCTCCAGCAGGGTCGTCGAACGCAGCGCCTCAACCGTGGCGTAGTGAGTGACGCTGTGCCGGCCGCCGTCGATGATCGCCATCCGGTACTCGGCGCCGGGATGCCGACCAATCGGGGCGTCGATCGTCCCGTCGAACGGGTCCGGGTGGCCCTGGACCAGCGTCTGGTAGACCTTGTCGACGGTCCGGCTCCGGAAGGCACGCTTGAGGATCGTGTAGGCGTGCTCGCTCTTCGCCACCACCATCAGGCCGGACGTCCCGACATCGAGGCGCTGGACGATCCCCTGGCGTTCCTGCACTCCCGAAGTGCTGATCCGGAACCCGGCTGCGGCCAGATGCTCGACCACCGAGGGCCCGTCCCACCCCAGGCTGGGATGCGCCGCCACCCCGGCCGGCTTGTCGATCACCACGATGTCGGCGTCGTCGTGGACGATCCGGATCCCGGCAACCTCGCGGGGGGTGACCGTCACTCGCTTCGGCTCGGCCAGGTCGAGCTCCAACAGGGAGCCGGCCCGCACCCGGGTCTTCTTCTGCACCGCGTGGCCGTCGAGCCGGACCAGGCCGGCCGCGATCAACTCCTCGATCCGAGTCCGGGAGAGGCCGGTCATCCGAGCGGCGGCCGCGTCCAGGCGCTCGCCGTCCAGCCCGTCGGGGATGAACAGGACGCTCATCGCGGCGCGTCGGCGGGCGGCTTGTCGGTCGCCGGCTGACCGTCCAGACCGACCTTGGTGACCATCGACAGCCAGACCACCAGCACCGCGGCGCAACTGATCCAGATGTCGGCGACATTGAACACCGCGAAGAAGGGGACCTGGATCATGTCGATCACGTGACCGTGGAAGGGGCCAGGTTCGCGGGTCAGTCGGTCCCAGAGGTTCCCGGTGACCCCGGCCAGCAGCAATCCGGCCACGATCGTCCAGCCCAGGTGCCGGACGCGGGGCAACACCCAGGCGAGCAGGAACACGGTCGCCGCGATCGCTAGGCAGGTCAGGGCAACGGTGAAGCTCTCCCCCATGCTGAACGCGGCGCCCGGGTTGCGGATCAGTCGCAGGTAGAGGACGCCGGGGATCAGTTGAATCGGGGTGCTCAGGCTGGTCAGGGCCCAGGTCTTGGTGGCGAGGTCGGCGAGGAAGCCGAGGACTCCGATGACGAGGCTCAACGCCCTGGCGCGGCCCGGACTCAGGATGCGGGAGGGGCGGGACTGAACTATCGCCGTTCCTCCCGCTGCTTGCAGGCCACGCACATCGTCGCGCGCGGAAAGACTTGCAGTCGGTCCTTGCCGATCGGCTGGCCGCAGGACTCGCAGGCGCCGTATTCGCCGGCTTCGAACAGGCGATAGGCGAGTTGCGCCTGCTCCAGCATGTCCCGCGCGTTCTGGGCCAGCGACATTTCCTGGTCGCGTTCGAAGTTCGTCGAACCAACGTCGGCGGGGTCGCGCCCGGCGCCGTCGGAACCCTCTTCGAAGAGATCCGCCAAACCGGCTTCGACGACCTGGATCCGGCGCTCCATCCGGGCGATCTCGTCGAGCAGCTCCTCGCGGATCTCCTCGACTTCCTCCTGAGTCCAGGGCTCTTCGCCCTCAGCGATGGGAATGGTCGCGGGCTGCACCGACGCCGTTGCCTTCCGTGCAGGTGTCACCGCGTCGCCTCCTCGCTGGGGTTATCTGAGCGCAGAGAGTACCACCGAACCACGGCGCGTAAAGACTTGTCGGAGGCGATTTGAAATGTCAAAAGACGGGGCCCGGGAAGGTCTCTTCCCGGGCCCCGCCAAACGGAGATCAGCCCTGTTCGTTCAGCAGAGCATCGAGCCGCGGGGTGGCCGACTGATTGGCCGGCTCGCCCAGCAGCGCCGGCTCGTCATCGGGGGTCAGGTTGGCTTCACCGAGAACGTCGATCTGGCTCTGCAGGTGCCTGGTCAGGTTCTCCCGGTAGCGTCCTTCGAATGCCTTCAGGTGGTCGACTTTGCCGCGCAAGGTGTCGCGCTCGCTTTCCAGGGCGCTGAACAACTCGTTGCGGCGCGCGTCGGCTTCGCCGTTCACCGCCTGGGCCCGAGCGTCGGCGTCCGAGGTCAGCTTCTCGGCGTTGACCCGGGCCTCCGACTCGATCCGCTCCGCACGGGTGCGGGCGTCGGTCATCGCCTCGTGGGCCTTGCGGTTGGCTTCGTCGATCGTCTGCTGGGCGGTGTTCTGGGCCTCTTGGACCAGCCGGCTCGCCTCCACCTGAGCCTCGCCCACCAGCCGCTCCGACTGTTCGGTGGCCATCTGCAGCAACTTGGTGACGGCCTGGGATGCCTCGGGGGCGGCGGTCACCACTATGTTCTCGACCTGGCCGGTCGGGACGTCCGAAACGACGGGCTGAACCTGGGTGGCGGTCTGAGCGTTCTCCAAGTCGGCTCGAGCCGCGGCGAGTTCCTGGTCGCGACCCGACAGCTCGCCCCGCACCGAGTCGAGCTCGCCGTGGGCGCCCTCCAGTTCCCCGCGCAGACGGTGCAATTCGGCGTCCCGGTTGGCCAGTTCGGTGCGCAGGCCCTCCAACTCGTGGCGCAGCGCGTCGAGTTCGGCATTGCCCTGATCCTCGCCGGTCTCGGCCGGCTGCTCCGCGGCTTGGGCGTCCCGTGCGTCCAAAGCGGAGCGCAAATCGTTCGCCTCGGCCTCGCGGCTCTCCAGCGACGCCCGGAGCTCAGCGACGGTCGCCTGCGAGTGCTCCAACTCCTGCCGCAGCGACTCCTTCTCCTGGTCTTCGCCCGGACCGGGGACAAAAATGCCGCTCGGCTCGGTTGACGACACAGTTTCGAGCTGCTGCTTGAGGGTGTCGTTCTCCTCGGTGAGTTGCGACAGAGTCGCCTCCACCTTGTCGACGAAGTTGTCGACGTCGACGGGCTCGTAGCCATTGCGTCGGGCCAGGTGGAATCGGGTCTGGCGCACCTGCTCCAAGGTCAGGGTCATCGTTCACCTCACGTGATCGGGTATGGACAAGTCCGTTGCGGTCCTGGGCGGTGTTACCGGGGCCCCTCGCTGAGGACTCAGCGGTTCCTCAGGCTACTGCCTCGTCGATGGCAGCACAAAGGGACGACTTGACTCACGTAAAAGGTCCGGGAAGGGCAGCGCGTGCCTCACATGAGGATGTCCGCGTAGCTGTGGGGGTTCCCTGGGTCTGTGAGCAGGGAGTTGTCGATGGCGTCGCGCCGTGATGTGACCAAGAAGTTCGCCCGCGAATACGCGAAGGCGGACAGAGCTGAGAAGGGCCGCATCCTCGACGCGCTGGTGGCGTCAACGGGCTGGACCCGCGATCACGCCCGCCGAGCGATCAGGGCCGCGGCCACCCGCAAGGGCGCGGCCCGCGACCAGCAGCGGAAACCACGCCCACGCAAGTACTCCTACGATGCGCTGATCGTGTTGCAAGAGGTGTGGCGGCTGGCCGGTCAACCATCGGGCAAGTACCTGGCCGTGGTGATGGAAGACACCCTGTCCCGGCTGGTTCGTGACCGTGAGCTCGGCAAGGTCGCCGACCGAGTCAGCGACACCGTGATCACCGAACTACGGTCGATGTCGGCAGCCACGATCGACCGTTACCTGAAACCGCACAAGGCTGCCGGCTACCCCGCCGCTAGCCTGTCCGGCACCCGACCCTCGCACATCCTGCGGTCCTCGATCCCGCTGCGCACTGCGACCGGCGACCCGATCACCGTGCCCGGATTTCTGGAGTTGGACACTGTCGCTCACTGCGGCCACACACTCAAAGGCGAGTTCCTTCGCACCTTGTCAGCCACCGATCCGGTGACCGGCTGGACCATGCTGCGCAGCATCCGCAACAACGCGTTCGTGCACGTCCACGCCGGCCTGGAATGGATCGCCAAACAGGCACCCTTCCCGATCGCCGGCATGGACTTCGACAACGGCTCCGAGTTCATGAACTGGTCCGTGATCGCCTGGTGCGACGACCACCACATCCCGATCACCCGCGGCCGGCCCTACCACCACAACGACAACGCCCACATCGAACAACGCAACGGCGACTGGATCCGCCGGCACGCCTTCCGATACCGCTACGAAACCGACACCGAACTCGCCCTGCTCAACCAACTCTGGGACCTGGTCATGGCCCGCAAGAACCACCTGCTGCCCTGCGTCAAAGCCGTCGACTGGACCCAGACCCGCAGCGGCCGCAAGAAGCGTGTCTACGACAAACCCAAAACCCCCTACCAGCGGCTCCTCGACACCGAGCCGACCGACCCCGCGACCCGAACCCGGCTCGCAGCCGAACACGACAAGCTCAACCCGGCACGCATCACCCGAGGCATCAACCACATCCAGCAACAACTCATCGACCTAGCCAAGAACCGCACCCTCGGCACCCGCCCCGCCGCCTAACCATCCGGACATTTCATATGAGGCACGCATCAATCACTGGCGGACATATTGACGTGAGGCAAGACGAGGGAAAGGACCAGGTGCCGAGCCGGTATCAGCTTTGGTTGAAGAAGCCTCCGGCGATCCGCTCCTTGTCCTCAGCGGTCACGTTGACGTTCTGCGGGGAGAGCAGAAACACCTTGCTGGTGATCCGTTCAATGCTGCCCCGCAGCCCGAAAATCAGTCCGGCGGAGAAGTCGACCAGACGCTTGGCGTCCGCGTCCTCCATGTCGCCCAGGTTCATGATCACCGGGATGCCGTCGCGGAAGTTCTCGCCGATGGTGCGCGCCTCGTTGTAGGTGCGCGGGTGCACGGTGATGATTCGGGAGAGGTCCGCGGGACGAACAACCGGCTGCACCGGACGACGAGTCTCCAGCTCGGTGACGGTGGCGGAATGCGGCTCTTCGCGGCGGGGATCGGACCGAACGACCTCTTCGGTCAGGTCATCGTTGCCCCGCTGATCCAAGTCGTTGTTGTCGGAGACCAGCCCCAACCAGATCGCGGCCTTCTTGAGTCCGTCGGCCATCGTCTGCTCCCTCAGTCGCCCAGCGATACAACCGGATCCATCCTGACATCTCGCCGACCGCCTTCCGGAGGCGACACGCGGGGTCAGGACGGGAGCCAGATGATCCCGGCCTGTCGTCCCGCCGAGTCGGGGCTGCGTCGATGGGAGTGCAGGTCGGCGCGTTCGTGGGTGCACCCGTGAACCCGCTGGACCTCGACTCCGAGCGAGTGGAGCACGGCCGCCGCTCCCCTGCCCAGGTCAAGGCCGGTCGTCCCCGCCCTGGTCACCGAAGCCACGTCGGGCACCTTCAATGCGATGTCGTGGGCCATCTCAGGCGGAACCTCGTAGCACTGTCCGCAGATATGCGGTCCGATCCATGCCTGCAGGTCGGTCGCACCCCGTTCGCGCAGTGCCACGACCGTGGCTTGGAGGACTCCGGCGGCGAGACCGACCCGGCCCGCGTGGGCGGCGCCGATCATACCGGCTTGCCAGTCAGCGAACAGCACGGGAACACAGTCGGCCACCCGGACC
This sequence comes from uncultured Micropruina sp., assembly GCA_964453585.1. Taxonomy (GTDB): domain Bacteria; phylum Actinomycetota; class Actinomycetes; order Propionibacteriales; family Propionibacteriaceae; genus Micropruina. The sequence continues at coordinate 50,301 of CAYVOW010000001.1, read as the reverse complement.
GCCAGCCCGATCCCCGGGGTGGCAGTCACCATCGCGTCGGCTTCCTGCTGCGCCACCTGATCCACGTTCTCGGCGCCCACCGCCACCACGTCCCGCCCGTGGACCTGACGCACCAGCGCCAACCGAATCCCGAGGTCGGCTTCGACCACGCTGACGCCGGGTGGGCGCCCCGCTCGCCCGTGCGCGCCGCCGAGGGTGAGTACGTCCCCCTCGGGCCCGGCCGCGTCGGTGAACGCGACGTGGTCAGTCCGGAAGAAGTACATCGCGTGATCGCAGTCGGGCCAGCATGGCCCCCAGGGTAGGCCCGGGGCGGGCGTGCGGTCAGAGCGTGACGACCACCTTCGATGACTGGCGCGGGTCGGAGGCCAGATCGAAGGCCGACACGAGGTCGTCGAGGCCGAACTCGTGGGTGACGATGCTCTCCAGCCAGGCGTGGTCGTCCAGCATGGTGATCGCCTCATCGAGTTCGGCGTTGAACCGGAACGAGCCGCGATAGATCAACTCCCGGGCGACCAGCGGCGACACGTCAACCGGGTGGTCGCCGGCCGCGGGCATCCCGAGTTGAACCATGGTGCCCCCGCGACGCAGCGCGTGCAGGCCCGGCGAGAAGGCTGGTGGGGCACCCGAGGCTTCGAAGACGACGTCGAACCGCTCTTCGCCGAGGGGTTCTGAGCCGACCAGAATCGTGGACCCGATGCCCAGGGTCTGGGCGCGCTCCAACGCCTCGGGAAGAACGTCCGACACCGTCACCCGGGCGCCCTTGATCGCTGCGGCCCCGGCCAGCAGCAGGCCGATCGGGCCGGCTCCGTTCACCAGCACGTCCAGCCCGGAGATGTCCCCGGCCAGCACGATCGCGTGCAGCCCGACCGCCAGCGGCTCGGCCAGCGCTGCTCGACGCAGCGGCAGCGAGCCGGGCAGTACCCGGAGCTGATCTGCCCGCGCCACGAAGTACTGGGCCATCGCGCCCTGGGTGTGCGGGTCGGTGGCCGCGCTGCCGAGGTACCGACCTCCCGGCCAAATGTTGGGTCGGTCGTCGAGCCCGATCACCGCCGCTCCCGGCGAGGCGGGATGCAGGGTCACCGGGGTGCCCGGTTCAAGCTCACCGGACGGGTCGAGGTCCACCACCCCCGACACCTCATGTCCGGGGACGAGCGGATGCTTCACCACGAAGGCGCCGACAGCACCCTTGTTGTAGTAGCTCAGGTCGGACCCGCAGATGCCGGCATAACGGATCGCCACCCGCACCTCGTCCGGCCCGGGGTCGGGCACGGCGACGTCGGCGACGCTGAGCTGATGGGCTCCTTCGATGATCGCGGTACGCATCAGACCACCGCCGACATTCCGCCGTCGACGAAGATGACCTGTCCGTTGACGAAGTCGGCCGCCCGCGACGCCAGGAAGACGCAGGTCCCGGCCAGATCCTCGACCTCGCCCCAGCGCCCGGCGGGCGTCCGACCCTTGACCCAGCCGCTGAACTCCTCGTTGGCGACCAGGGCCGAGGTGAGCTCGGTGGCGAAGTATCCCGGTGCGAGGGCGTTGCACTGGATTCCGGACGGCGCCAGGTCGGCGCAGAGTCCCTTGGTCAGCATCACGATGCCGCCCTTGGTCGCCGAATAGGGGGTGATCGAGGGCCGAGCCAGTTGGCTCTGGATGGACCCGATGTTGATGATCTTGCCGGAGCCGCGCGCCACCATGCCCGGAGCCAGGGCCTGCGCCATCAGGAAGGCGCTGGTCAGGTTGGTGGCGATCAGGGTGTTCCACTGATCGAGGGTGAACTCGGTCAGCGGCGCCCGAAGCTGCATCCCGGCGTTGTTGACCAGGATGTCCGGGACGCCGTGCGCCTCGACGATCGCTTCGACGCCGGAGCGGACCGACTCGGTGCTGGTCAGGTCGAAGGCGGCGGTGATGTACTGGCCGCCGGTGGCTGCGAGTTCCTCGCGGGCTTGGTCGAGTCGGGCGTGATCCCGACCGTGCAGAATGACCGTTGCCCCAGCGTCGGCCAGCCCGCGGGCCAGCGCACGGCCGATGCCGCGGCTGGAACCGGTGACCAGAGCTAGGGATCCAGTGAGATCAAAGGGTGAGCCCATCGTTGGTTCTCTCCATATTCGTGGCCGTCATTGGCCAGCTGTGGGTGTTGACGTAAACGTAGCAGAGTTGTTCAATAAACAGAACAGTGTTCACTAGATCGAATGGCCAAGACATGGACGTCGGCTTCATCGGCTTGGGGATCATGGGGCTCCCCATGGCCCGCCACCTGACCCAAGGGCTTCCCAGCGGCCAACGACTGCATGTGTACGACCGGTCGGCCGAGAAGGCGGCCCACCTGGCCCAGTTGGGCGCGGTGGCCGCCGACAGCGGTCGCGCGGTTGCCCGCGAATGCGGAGTCGTCATCTTCATGGTCCCCGAGATCGCCCACGTCCGGGCGGCTCTGGAGGGGCCGGACGGCGTCCTGGCCGGGGTGCGGGGTCCGATCACCCTGGTGGTGTCCTCCACCTGCTCCCCGCAGGACGTCCGCGACCTGCAGGCCGATCTGGCCGCGGTCGACCCGCGGATCCGCGTCGTGGACGCTCCGGTCAGCGGCGGCCAGGAGGGTGCCGAGGAGGGCACGCTCTCGATCATGGTCGGCGGTGAGGTCGCCGAGGTCGAACCGGTGCTGGCGGTGATGGCGTCCGCCGGACGAGTCGAGCACCTGGGCCCGCTCGGGGCTGGCCAGGTGGCCAAGGCCTGCAACCAACTCATCGTCGCAGCCGAGGTGGTGGCGCTGGCCGAGGCGTCGCTGCTGGCCGAGCGCGCCGGACTGGACGTGGCGAAACTCTTCGACCTGCTGTCGACGAGCTACGCGGCCAGTCGCATCCTTGACGTCAAGGCTCGACGGTTCGTCGAGCGCGACCACACCGCGTCAGGCCCTGCCAAGTTCCTGGTGAAGGACCTGCGGGCCGTGCTCGAAGAGGCCGATCGCTCCGGGCTGCAGCTGGTCACGACACTTCCTTTGTTTGCCGCCTACTCGGGCCTGACCGCCGATGGACTAGGGGATTTGGACTCGTCGGTGGTGCAACGGTGGATCGAGAGCAGGTCTGCCGCGACCGAGGGCTAGGGTGCTCCCATGCCTGCCCGTGGTGGAACCGACGTCACCCCTCCCGGGGCCGCCCCTGCCGTCGTCCGAGGCATCGCGATCCTGGACGCGATCGCCGCCAGCCAGGACGGGGTGATGACGCTGAGCGACCTGAGTCGCGCCATCGGGGTGCCCAAGTCCTCGACCAGTTCCATCTGTAACGCGCTGGAGGCCGGCGGCGTGATCAGGCGCGACGACCTCGGCTACACCCTGGGTCGCAAACTGGTCGAACTGGGCGGGTCGTACCTGGCCCGGCTCGACCAGATCGGCGAGTTCTATCAGGTGTGCGCGGAATCGGAGATCTTCGCCGGCGAGACCGTCCGGCTCTCCACCTCGGCCGGCATCGACACCCTGTGCCTGGCCCGCTACGAGGGCCATCCGGCGATCCGGCTCACCACCAACATCGGCGACCGCTTCCCCGCTTCGGCCTGCGCCCAAGGCAAGGCGCTCTTGGCCCGGCTGGACGATTCCGAGATCGAGCGGCTCTACTACGGCATTCCGGAACTTCCGCGGATGACCCGGCACAGTCGCCGGACCGTCGCCAAGCTGCTCAAGGACGTTCGGCTGGCCCGGGTGCGCGGGTACGCCTCGGATGATGAGGAGTCGGCCGACAACGTCGCCGGACTGGCCGTGGTCGTACCCACCCGAGGGGTCCGCTCCCCCATCCTGGCGATCAGCGTGACCAAGCTGAAGTCGACCTTCACCCCAGAGCAACAAGACCTCATGCTCGGAGAACTGCGCCGAGTGGCGAAGCTGCTCGGCAACCCGATGCAGACCATCTGACCGCGTCACACCCCCAGATCCGGCGAGACCAACGTCCGGGCTTGGTCGGCTGAGCTCTCCCCTGCTACCACTTCGATCCACCAGTGTGAGCACTGTTGTTCGTTCTACTGGACAGTGTTCTCTCTATCGTGCATAGTTGTGATCACCAGACACCCCACAAGGCACAAAGGAGTCCACGATGTCTGATACCGGAGCACATATCCCGGTTCGAACCGACGCCACTGACGTCGACCCGGTCCAACTGCGCCGCGCCACCCTCGCCTCCTCGGTGGGCTCGGCGCTGGAGTACTACGACTTCTACATCTACGGCCTGGCCAGCGCGCTGATCTTCGGCGAGCTGTTCTTCAAGCCCTTGGGCGCCGCCGGCGCGTTGATCGCGTCCTTCGGCACCTACGCCGTCGGCTTCGCCGCTCGTCCCATCGGTGGCCTGGTCTTCGGCCACTTCGGTGACAAGCTGGGTCGCAAGCTGATCCTGATCATCACGATCGCCTTGATGGGTGGTTCGTCGATGCTGATCGGCCTTCTGCCCACCTACGACATCGCCGGCATGTGGGGAGCCATCCTGCTGGTCGCGCTGCGGATCGCGCAGGGTCTCGGAGCGGGCGCCGAGCAAGCCGGTGCCACCGTCCTGATCTCGGAGTTCGCCCCCAAGCATCGGCGCGGATTCTTCGCCGCCCTGCCCTTCGTCGGCATCCAGGTCGGCACGCTGCTCGGTGCGGCCACCTTCGCCCTGCTGGGCTTGGCCAACCGCGAACTGCTGATGAGTTGGCTCTGGCGGGTGCCGTTCCTGCTCGGCTTCGTGCTGATTATCGTTGCCGTGGTGATCCGGATGAAGCTCAAGGAGTCCCCGGCCTTCGAGGCTCTGGAAGAGGCGGAGTCGCACCGCGAGGCTCCGGTCAAGCAGTCGGTCGGTCAGGCCATCGCCACCTCGAAGCGCAACATCCTGATCGGCATCGGCCTGCGGATGGGCGAAAACGGCAACTCCTCGATCTACTCCGCGCTGCTGCTCGCCTTCGTCGCCAGCCTGCCGGCCTTCGCCGACCAGAAGCTGATCGGCACCTGGGGTGCTGTCGTCGCCGCCCTGGTGGCCACCTTCACCGTGGTCTTCTTCGGCTGGCTCTCCGACCGAGTCGGCCGGGTTCCGGTCTACCGCTGGGGCGCCCTGTTCACCGCTCTGTTCGCCTTCCCCGGGTTCTACCTGCTGACGCTGGGCCAGGTCTGGCTGGTGCTGCTGGTGATGGGTGTTGGCATCGGCCTCGGTGTCCAGTCGATGCTTGGCCCGCAGTGCTCCCTCCTCCCCGAACTGTTCGGCAACCAGCACCGGTTCACCGGTGTCGCCACCGCCCGTGAGTTCTCGGCGGTGATTGCCGGCGGTATCGCTCCCCTGGTCGGCGCCGCGCTGCTGGCAGCCACCGGCAACGCCTGGTGGGTGATCGCGATCTACTCCTGCATCCTGGCCCTGATCTCCTTCGCCACCACCTTCGTCACCCCTGAGACCCGGGGCCGCAGCCTCCTGGAGCTCAACGACGCCGGGGAGAAGGCCGTCCATGTCTGAGCAGACCGTCCGCGTCGTGGTGGCCACTCCGTTGACGCCCGAGCTGTGCGATCGGATCGCCGCCGTCGACCCTCGGGTCGAGGTGGTGGTCGATCAGGAACTGCTCCCCCCGATGAGGCACACCGCAGACTTTTCCGGTGACCCGGACTGGTCGCGGACGCCCGAGCAGCAGCAACGGTTCGACGCCATGGTCGACATCGCCGAGGTGCTCTACGGCATCCCGGACGTCAAGCCGTCCGAACTCGCCCGAACGGTGGCCGCCAACCCGCGGCTGCGCTGGGTGATGACGATGGCGGCAGGCGGCGGCAGCCAGGTGCTGGCCGCCGACCTGCCGGACGAGGCGCTCAGCCGGATCACCTTCACCACCTCCGCGGGCGCCCACGGGATTCCGCTGGCGGAGTGGGCGATCTTCGGGGTGTTCCTCGGCTGCAAGGAGTTGCCGCGACTGCAACGCCAACAGCGAGCGCACGAATGGCCGACCCGGGTGGTGGGCCATCCGATCGAGGGCAGCACCATCCTGGTTGCCGGTCTCGGCGGGATCGGGCAACAGGTGGCCAAGCGCGCCAAGGCGCTGGGCATGACGGTGATCGGCCTCAACCGCAACGCGTCCCCGGTGGAGAACGTGGACGAGGTCCACTCCCTCGATGACCTGGCCGCCATCGTGGGCCGCGCCGACCACATCGTGCTCACGCTGCCCGGCACCCAGCAGACCGAGAAGCTGTTCAACGCCGCCGTCTTCGCCGCCGCCAAACGCGGCGTGACGGTGGTCAACGTTGGCCGTGGCACGGTGATCGCTCAGGACGACCTGGTCGAGGCCCTGCGCAGTGGTCAGGTCGGCTTCGCCGCCCTGGACGTGTTCGAGCGCGAACCGCTCGAGGACGACTCCCCGCTGTGGGATCTGGAGAACGTGCTGATCAGCCCGCACTCCGGCGGACTGGACTCGAAGGAGGACGAGCGGATCTGCGACATCTTCTGCGACAACCTGCGCGCCTACCTGGATCAGCGTCCGCTGCGCAACGTCGTCGATCCCTCGCTGGGCTACTGAGATGTCGCCGCTGCTCGTCTCGGCCAACGACGCCAAGCTGGTGCGATCGGAGGGTCGGGACCTCTTTCCGGAGAGTCCCGGCCCCGACACGGTCTGCTTGGTGGAACTCGACGGCGGCGCAGCCCGGGTGGTCCGAACGGTTGAGGTGTCCACCTCGATCGTCGGGCCGCCCCAGGCGGTCGCCCTCTCCCCCGATCGGCGCTGGATTGCGGTGGCCGCCCCGACCCGGTACGTCGCCGGTCAAGGGCTGCAGTTCGATCATGAACTGCAGGTGATCGACCTCAACGCCGAGAAGCCGCAGGTCACCCGGATCGGTCTGGGCGCCCATCCTCAGGGCCTGGCCTTCACCCCCGACGGTTCCCGCCTGCTCGTCACCACCGTGACCGGCGAACTGGTCACCTGCTCGGTGATCGGCGACTCAGTTCAGGTTGCCTCGCGGCTGCGGCTGAGTGACGGCACCCTGGCCGGGGTGGCCGTGGTCCCGGATGGCTCGGCGGCGATCATCGCCCTACGCCACGAGCAGGGTGCCGTGGTGGTCGATCTCAGCTCGCCCGAACCCGTGCTGCTGGACGATCGGATCGGGACCGGCGTCTCGCCGTACGTGGTGAGCATCGCCGACTCCGGGGACGTGGCGGTGATCGGCAACGTTGGCTGGGCCGGATCTGCTACCAAGAAGGGGCGGATGGTCGCCGACGTCGACTCCTTCACCGTGGTTGACCTGACCAGCCGCCCGTTCCGGGCCGTCCAGCACGTGACCGTCGCCTCGATCCCCGAGGGAGTGGCGGTGTCACCGGACGGCCGCCTCGCGGCGGCCCTCTGCATGGGTGGGTCGAACCTTCCCCCAGGGACGCCGGGGCACCACCCGGAGGGTCGCCTCCAGGTCTTCTCGCTGGCCACCAGCCCCGCGCGGCTCGTTGCCGACCTGCCGGCCGGGGCGGCAGCCCAGGGCGTGATCTTCAGCAGCGACGGACGGACCTTGGTGGCTCAGTTCTTCGCCGACCGAGCCCTTGCCTTCTACGACGTGGACGGTGACACGGTTCACGACAGCGGGCGCCGCCTGGCCATGCCCGGCGGGCCCTCGTCGCTGGGCCGCTGACCCTTACTTGAGGAAGTCGGGGACGTCCAGGTCGTCGTCCGGATCGATCGCCGGCCGGGACGGGACCGGCGTCGGCGCCACGGGCGCCTCGTCGACCGGCGCCGGCTTGGTCACAACCGGCTCTGGCTTGGGCTCGGGCGCCTTCGGCGGAGCCGGACGATCCTTACGCAGGTCGGAATGCCGGCCGATCCCCGGCTGCCGCCGCGGCGGCTGACCGCCGTCGAACCCGGCGGCGATCACGGTCACCCGCACCTCGTCACCGAGGCCGTCGTCGATCACGGTGCCGAAGATGATGTTGGCGTCTTCGTGGGCGGCGGCCTCGATCAGGTTGGCCGCAGCGGAAACCTCGAACAGGCCCAGGTCGGAGCCACCCGCGATCGACAGCAGCACCCCGTGTGCACCATCGATCGACGCCTCCAGCAGGGGCGAACTGACCGCCATCTCCGCCGCTGCCCGGGCCCGATCCTCGCCCCGAGCCGAGCCGATGCCCATCAACGCCGAACCAGCGTTCGACATCACTGCCTTGACGTCGGCGAAGTCGAGGTTGATCAGGCCCGGAGTGGTGATCAGGTCGGTGATGCCCGAGACGCCCTGCATCAGCACCTGGTCGGCCTGCCGGAAGGCGTCCAGGATGGCCACGTGATGGTCGGTCATCTCCAACAGCTTGTCGTTGGGGATCACGATCAGGGTGTCGACCTCGTCGCGCAGCGAGCTGATGCCGTCCTCGGCCTGGGTGGCCCGGCGACGGCCCTCGAAGCTGAACGGACGGGTGACCACGCCGATGGTCAGGGCGCCGAGCGAGCGGGCGATCCTGGCCACCACGGGAGCGCCACCGGTGCCGGTGCCGCCACCCTCACCCGCGGTCACGAAGACCATGTCGGCACCCTTGAGCACCTCTTCAATCTCGTCGGAGTGGTCCTCGGCGGCCTGGCGACCCTTGTCCGGGTCGGCCCCGGCGCCCAAGCCGCGGGTCAGGTCGCGGCCGATGTCGAGCTTCACGTCGGCGTCGCTCATCAGCAACGCCTGAGCGTCGGTGTTCACCGCAATGAACTCGACTCCGCGAAGGCCAGCCTCAATCATCCGGTTCACGGCGTTGACGCCGCCTCCCCCGACGCCGACGACCTTGATGATGGCCAAGTAGTTCTGGGATGCAGTGCCCACGAATATTCACCCTCTGTCCAGCGTTTGCCGTTGCGAAAGCCGAGTCTGAAGGTGTTCTTGAACCTGGGGAAGGTACTCGCCTGACGTTGTGCAGAAGGCTACGGGGTGAGCCGGGCAGCGTCCACGTGAGCCGGACCGCCCGGCGCGTCCCTCAAGTACTACTTCAGGGTTGGGATCGAGAGTTAGCGGGCTACCGGATTCGACGGCGATGAAACGTCGTACCGCGACGCCTTGTGCACCTTCATCAAGGCGCTGATCACCTGCGACTTCAGCTCCGATTGTTCAGCGCTACCCCAGACAATCTGAACGCCGCTGGTCAGTTCGAGGATGATCGAGTCGGGGGTGGTGGCCCGGATCCGTCGGACCTGGGCTCGAAGGCCAGGATCCAGGGCCGACAGCACGGTGCCCAGGTCCTTGAGCACCCTGGTCGCCGTGGCGTCGGCCTGGGCGATGGTCAGGCCCTTCGGGACGACCGCGACCGCTTGGAACGCCACCCCATCACCGTCCACGACCAGAAAGCCGCCGCCGGCCTCGACCACGAACATCGGTGTCCGCTCGGTCACCACGATCGCCAGGGCGTTGGGCCAGCCGCGACTCACCGACACCTTCGCTACCGCCGGGAGCCCGGCGACGCGATCGGCGATCCCGCCCGGATCCACCCAGACCAGCGGACGCCCCACCGGCGCGGCCGCCGCCTGCTTGACCTCGTCGGCGGTGAGCACCTTCACCCCCTCGACCCGCACCTGCTGGACGGCCAAGACCGACGATCCGGCCACCAGCCAGATCAGCCCCCCGATCAGCGCGAGCACGGTGACCCCGACGCCGAGCAGCAGCAGCCGGTGCCGTCGGCTGAACCGGCGGCGCAGATCCAGCCGGCCGGTGACGTCGCTGACCGGGGCGTTGCTCATCGGTGCCCCCCGGCCGCCACCAGGGCCGGCCCGACCGCGGTGACGTCCCCGGCGCCGATGGTCAGCACCAGATCACCGGGTCGGATCAGCGTCCGCAGGGTCGAAACAGCCTGGACCTGGTCGGTCACGAACCGCACCGCCTGATGGCCGGAGGCCGCGACCGCGTCCGACACCAGGGCACCGGTGACGCCGGGGATCGGTTCCTCGCGAGCCGGGTAGACGTCCATCACGACGACCTCATCGGCCAACGCGAGAGCGCTGCCGAAGTCGTCGGCGAAGTCGCGGGTCCGGCTGAACAGGTGTGGTTGGAAGCAGGCGACGACCCGGCCGGCGCCCATCATCGTCCGGGCTGCGGTCAGCAGGGCGCGCACCTCGGTGGGGTGGTGGGCGTAGTCGTCATAGACCCGGGCGCCGCCGGACTCGCCGACGTACTGGAAGCGCCGATGGGTGCCGGAGAAGCTGCTCGCGGCGGCTCGCAGGGCCGGGCCGGACAGGCCCAAGGCCCGGCCGACAGCGTAGGCGGCGGCCGCGTTATGCAGGTTGTAGCGGGCCGGCACCGCCAGCCGCAGCGGGCCCTGGTCGTCTCGGGTGGTCAGGGTGGCGGTGGCGGTCAGCCCGGCGTAGGTGAGATCGCTGAGCACGATGTCGGCGCCAACTGATTCGCCGAAGGTGACCACCGTGACCGCCTGCTCCCTCAGGCGCTCGGCGACGGCCCGAGCGCCGGGGTCGTCCTGGCTGATGATCACCGTGCTGACTCCCGGAGCGCTGGCCAGGGCCACGAAGCCCTCGGCGTAGCGTTCAGCCGTCCCCCAGTTGTCCAGGTGATCGGCCTCCACGTTCGTGATCACCACGATCTCCGCCGGGTACTGCAGGAAGGAGCCGTCGGATTCGTCCGCCTCCACCACGAAGGCGTCGCCGGCACCCACGTGCGAGCTCTGTCCGGACGAGGCCAGCGGGGATCCGATCACGTAACTGGGGTCGACCTCGCAGGCGGTCAGGATTTCGGCGATCATGCCGGTGGTGGTCGTCTTTCCGTGCGTCCCGGTGACCGCGACCCCTCGTCGGCCCAGCATCAGGGCCCCCAGGGCGGCACTGCGATGCCAGACTCTTAGGCCGCGCAGGCGCGCCGCCGCCAGCTCGGGGTTGGTTTCGCGCACCGCCGACGACACCACCACCGTCTGCGCGTCCCCCAACTGGGCCGGGTCGTGACCGACGTGAACGTGAAGTCCACGCCCGGCCAGCGCCTGCAGGGTGGCGGAGTCACGAGCATCGCTGCCGCTCACCGGAACGCCGAGGTCGGCGTAGGCGGCGGCGATGCCGCTCATTCCGGCACCGCCAACGGCGATGAAATGCACCGGCCCCAACTCGGTGACCGGGAGCAGCGGGACCGGCTCGATCAGTCCCATCAGTGCGTCCCTCCCGCGGCGTCCAGAACCAGTCGGGCCAGGGCGCCCGCGGCGTCCGGGGGAACCGCATCGGCGGTCGCCGCGCTCATCGCAGCCAACCGGGCTGGCTGCTCGAACAGCGGCAGCACCTCGGCCACCAGCCGGTCGGCGGTGAACTCGGCGTTGTCGACCAGCAGGCCAGCACCTGCTGCGACCAGGAAGTCAGCGTTCTTGGCCTGTTCCCCGTTGCCATGCGGCAGCGGCACGAAGACTACCGGCAGGCCCACCGTGGCGGTCTCCATCACCGTGCCGGCGCCGGACCGCCCGACCATCAGGTCGGCGGCGGCGTAGGCGTCCTCCATCGCGTCGACGTAGCCCACCGGCACATAACGCGCACCGGTGTTCGGGTCGGTCACCAGCACGTCGGCGTCGCTGATGTTGCGCGGGCCCAGGACGTGCAGCACCTGGATGCCCGCGGCCAGCAACCTGTCGCGGGCGCCGAGGGTGGCGTTGTTGATGCTCAACGCCCCCTGGGAACCACCCGACACCAGCAGGGTGGGCCGGTCGACGGCCAGGCCGAAGGAAACCCGGGCTTCGGACCGGCGGGCCGGCCGGTCGAGCTCGGCGATCCCCTTGCGTACCGGCAGCCCCAGGTAGCGGGCGTTCGGCAGAGGCGTTTCCGGGAAGCTGACCGCGACCACCTTGGCGAAGCGGGCGGCCATTCGGTTCGCCAGACCCGGGACCTTGTTCTGTTCGTGGATCACGACCGGCACGCCCATCGTCCGGGCCGCCAGGTAGACCGGGGACGACACGTAGCCGCCGAACCCGACCACCACCTCAGCCCGATGGGCACGAAGGATGTCCCGGGCCGCCCGGACCGCCGCCCACAGCCGTCCCGGCACCGCGAACAGCTCCAGGGTGGGACGACGCGGCATGGGAACCGGCGGGATCAGCTCCAGCCGAAGCCCGGCAGCCGGGATCACGGTGTTCTCCAAGCCACGGGGGGTGCCGACGCAGACCAGCTCAGCCCCCGGATCGAGATCGACCAGGCGTTCGGCGGTGGCGATCAGGGGCGAGGTGTGACCAGCGGTGCCACCGCCGGCCAGGACGACTCGGGTCACCGCGCCACCTCAACGCGGCGGCGTCCCTCGACCACGCTGGAAACCTCCGCCTTAGGCTTACGCCGTCGAGCGAGTCCCCGCTGGTAGCCCGGTTCCATCCGGGCGCAGGCCAGCAGCATGCCGAGCGCACCCAGGTTGGCCAGCAGGTTCGAGCCACCGTACGACAGCAGCGGCAGCGGCACGCCCAGCACCGGGATCATCCGCAGCACCACCATCACGTTGACCAGCGCCTGGATCATGAACCAGACGGTGATGCCGGCGGCCAGGTAGCGGGTGAATGCCTGATCGGACCGCAGCGCGATCCGGAAGCCGGCGTAGCCGAGGACCAGGAACAGCGAGAGCACGATCAACGTGCCCACCAGCCCCAGTTCCTCGCCGATCACTGCCAGCACGTAGTCGGTGTGCGCCTCGGCCAGGGAGCCCCACTTCTGCAGACCGGCGCCCAGCCCCCGTCCCCACCAGCCACCGGTGGCGAGGGCGAAGATGCCTCGCTGTGGCTGGAGGTTAACCCCCAACTGGTCGTGGCCGGGGTTGAGGAAGCCGAGGATCCGGTCCATCCGGTTGGACGAGGTCAGGACCAGACCCACCACCGCCAGGCCGACCCCGGCCGCAATGCCGCCGAGCAGCTTCCAGGAGGCGCCGACGTACCACAGCATGGCGACCACGATCGCGCCCATGATCATCGCCGTGCCGAGGTCGTGCTGCAGCACCACCAGCAGGATCAGGGTCACGGTCACCGGGATGAACGGCACCAGGAGGTGCTTGGGAGCGGCCAGCAGCTTTTGCTTGCGAGCCAGCACATCGGCCCCCCAGACGATGATCGCCAGCTTGGCGATCTCCGAGGGCTGAATGCGGAACATCGACGGCCCGAACTGAACCCAGTTGACGTTGCCCTTCGACTCGCCCCAACCCAGCGGCGTGTAAGTCAGAAGCTGCAGGATGAAGGCCGCGAACAGCAGCAGCCAACCCAGGGCACGCAGCCGCCGGACGTTCATTCGCGACAGAATCCAGGCGCCGAGCCCGCCGATCGCGAGGAACAGCAGCTGCCGTTTGACGAAGTAGTAGGAGTCGCCGAACTGCCGGTGACCCACCACGCTCGAGGCCGACAAGACCATCATGGCGCCCAGCCCGAGCAGCAGCAGGGTGGGCACGAGCACCAGGTAGAAGCTCGCCTGCGGGTGGGAGAGCCAGTGCGCCAGGATCGTGGGGCGGCGGGACCTGGTCTTGGGTCGATCGGGCGGGGAAGTCAGGATCGCCACGGTTCCGGTCCTCCTTTACCCGCTTTCGGCCAGTTGTCGGACCGCGTCCGCGAAGGCGCGACCGCGCGCGTCATAGCCGGAGTACATGTCCTTGCTGGCACAACCGGGGGCCAGCAAGACGACATCGCCCGGTTGTGCCGACGACGCGGCTGCGGCCACCGCCTGAGCCATTGCTCCAGTGTCGGGGGAATCGATCAGGAACACCGGGATTGCCGGGGCGTGTCGGGCAAGGGCGTCGGCGATCACCTCGCGATCGACGCCGAGCAGCACCGCCGCCCGCAACCGATCCCGGTGCGCGATCACCAGATCGTCGAAGGTGGTCCCCTTGGCTTGGCCCCCGGCGATCCACACCACCGGGTCAAAGGCCTTCAGGGACGCGCCCGCAGCGTGCGGATTGGTCGCCTTCGAGTCGTCGACGTAGCGCACGCCGCCGATGGTGGCCACGTCGGAGATCCGGTGATCGCCCGGCGCCAGCGATCGCAACCCTTCCGCGACCGCCTGGGGCGGGACGCCGAAGGAGCGCGCCAGAGCCGCGGCGGCGAGCGCGTTCTCGACGTTGTGCGGGGCGTAAGGGACGATGTCGGAGACCTTGGCGATTTCGATCGCCGAATCGCGCCGCTGGGCGATGAACGCGCGGTCGACCAGCACGTCGTCCACCACGCCCAGCATTGAGGGCGCCGGGATCCCCAGGGTGAACCCGATTGCCCGGGCACCTTCCACCACTTCGGCGTCCTCCACCATCCGCTCGGTGGCTTGGTCGGCCACGTTGTAGACGCAGGCGTGCTGGACGTGTTGGTAGATCCTTGCCTTGTCGGCGGCGTAGCCGCCCATGGGCGAGTCGGTGCCGCTCCAGGCGGACGGCTCGGCGTACCACTCCAGGTGATCTGGTTGCAGGTTCAACACCGCCGCGGAGTGCAGGCTGAGGGTGCTCGTCCAGTGCAGTTGGAAGCTGGAAAGCTCCACCGCCAGCACGTCGTAGTCGACCTCGTCCAAGAGCGCCTCAATGATCGGACGACCGATGTTGCCGACGGCTGTGGTGGTGAGGCCGGCCGCGGTCAGGATCGACTCCAGCATCATCGTGGTGGTGGTCTTGCCGTTGGTGCCGGTGACGGCGAGCCAGGGGATCACCCGATCCGGCTGCATCATCCGCCAGGCCAGTTCGACCTCGCTCCAGACGGTCACCCCGCGAGTCACGGCCGCAGCGAGCAGCGGCATCGTCGGCGGCCACCCCGGCGAAGCGATCACCAGGTCGGTGTCCTCGGGCAGGGCGGCGGTGGCGCCCGGGCCCAGCCGCACCTCAGCGTCCAGCAGTTCCAGGACCTTCGCCTTCTCCCGGTTGCCGGCCGAGTCGGCGTCGTCCAAGACCAGCACCCTGGCCCCCAGTTCGAGCAGGCCGTCGGCGGCGGCGAAGCCGGAACGACCGAGTCCGGCGACCACGGCCCGCACCGCGGACCAGTCGGAGAGCCGGTTCACGGTGGCCAGGTAGTCCCTCACTGGCCGACCACCCACTCGGCGTAGAACACGCCGAGCCCCAGCGCCACGCACAGTCCGCAAATGATCCAGAACCGGATCACAATCGTGATCTCGGCCCAGCCGAGCAACTCGAAGTGATGCTGCAGCGGCGCCATCTTGAACAGTCGCTTGCCCTTGGTCAGCTTGAAGTACCCGACCTGAAGCACCACCGACAAGGTGATGATCACCATCAGTCCGGCCACGAGGGCCATCAGGATCTCGGTGCGGGTGAGGATCGACAGTGCCGCCAGCGCGCCACCGATAGACAGCGACCCCGTGTCACCCATGAAGATCTTGGCCGGGCTGGCGTTCCACCACAGGAAGCCGAAGCAGGCACCGGCCAGGGCGAGCGAGACCACGGCCAGGTCGAACGGATCCCGAACGTCGTAGCACTGCGGGCCGGCGGTCGAGATCACCGCGCACCATTGCCGGGACTGCCAGATGTTCACCACCGCGTAAGCGGCGAAGATCATCGCCGAGGCGCCGGTGGCGAGGCCGTCCAGACCGTCGGTCAGATTGGCCGCGTTGGACCAGGCGGCAATCAGCAGGACGATCCAGGGCACCGCCAGCCACAGCGGCAGGCCGAGCCAGGGAATGTCGCGCAGGAAGGAGATGAAGGTGCTGGCCGGGGTCAGGCCACGCTCGTTGGGAAACTGGAAGGCGGCGATCGCGAAGGTGGCCGCGACCAGCCCTTGCCCGACCAGCTTCGCCGTCGAGTTGAGGCCCAGCGATCGGGCCTTGGAGATCTTGATCCAATCGTCGAGGAAACCGACCACGCCGAGACCGACAAACAGGTAGAGCACCAGCAGCCCGGAAGGGGTGGGCGGGGTCCAGGTGGCAAGGTGGCCGATGGCGTAGGCCAGGACCACCGAACAGATGATCACAATGCCGCCCATGGTGGGGGTGCCGCGCTTGGTGTGGTGGGCGGTGGGGCCGTCGTCACGGATGAACTGGCCGTAGCCGCGACGCACCAGCAAGGCGATCGCGTAGCGGGTGCCGAAGAGGGTGCCGAAGAGCGCCAAGCCGCCGGCCAGCAGGATGTTCCTCACGCAGTACCTCCTGGTGTCGGCTCGGTCAGGGCCTGGGCGACCCGCTCCAACGCTAGCCCCCGAGACGCCTTGACGAGTACCACGTCGCCCGGTGACAGCTCTGGCCGCAACGATTCAGCAGCCTGCTCGACCGGGATCATCCGCGCTTCGGATCCCGCCTCGATCGCGGCATCCACCAGGTGTTGGGCCAGCTCGCCGACGCCGACCACACTGAAGTCCAGGCGACCCGCCAGGTCACCGATGGCACGGTGCGCGGCGGCGGCGTCGTCGCCGAGCTCCAGCATGTCGCCCAGCACGGCGAACAGCCGACCCTCCGGGCGGCGCAGCCCGGCCACCGCATGCAGGGCCGCAGTCATCGAGTCGGGGTTGGCGTTGTAGGCGTCGTTCACCACCAGCACTCCGTCGTCGGTGTGGTGCAGTTCCATCCGCCAGCGCGAGGTGGCCCTGGCGTTGGTCAGGGCTGCGGCCACCGTCGGCACGTCCAGACCGGCGGCGAGGCCGATCGCCGCGGCGGCCACGGCGTTGGCCACCTGATGCCGTCCCGATCCGGTCAGCGCAACGGTGGCCCGGCCGGTCACCACTCCTCGGCAGCGCAGCGCGAAGCGGAAGCGTTGCAGTTCGTCGGGCACCAGTTCTTCGGCCCACACCCGAAGATCGCCGCGATCCGGCTCGGCCTCAATGGAGAAGAAGGCGGTCCGGGCGGACGTCCGGGGCGCCATTGCCGATACCGCCGGGTCGTCGGCGTTGAGCACCGCCCAGCCGTGCTCGTCCAGCGCCTCGACGATCTCGCCCTTCGCCTGAGCGATCGTCTCGACCGAGCCGAACTCTCCCAGGTGGGCATGACCGACGTTCAGCACCGCGGCGATGGTCGGGGGGACGAACGAACACAACCAGGCGATGTGGCCCAGTCCGCGGGCCCCCATTTCGGAGACCAGGAACCGGGTCTGATGGTCGATCCGCAATGCGGTCAGAGGGACGCCGATCTCGTTGTTGAACGAGCCGGGCGGGCTCACCGTGGCGCCGGCCGCGGCCAGCACCTGGGCGACCAGGTCCTTGGTTGAGGTCTTTCCCGACGATCCGGTGATCGCGATCCGGACGAGCCCCCGGGCGGCCTCCTCGGCCACGACCTGACCGGCCAGCTCGGCGAGCGCCTGCTGGGGGTCCTCGACGACCAGGGTCGGCAGTGCTGCCACGGGTCGCGAGCCGATCATCGCGACCGCCCCGTTGGCGGCCGCAGCTACCGCGAAATCGTGTCCGTCGACGCGTTCACCCGGCAGGGCTACGAACAGTGCTCCGGCCGTCGCGTGACGCGAGTCGATCACGACGTCCGGCCCCACCGTCAGGTCGGCGCTGGCCCCTGCGGGCAGGTCGGCGCCCAGGACTGCGGCCACCGCAGCCAACGATCGTTCACGCATCGGCTTCACGCCTTCCGGTCAACTCGTCCCATTCCTCACGCACCACCACCACGTCGTCGAAGGGGCTGATCACCCCGCCGATGTTCTGGCCGCGCTCGTGGCCCTTGCCGAGGATGGCGATCCAGCCGGCCGGATCGGCCCGTTCCAGCGCGGTCCGAATCGCCGAACGTCGGTCCCCGCCGTCCAACACCAGGGCGCCGCTGGCGCTGGCCCCTTGCCGGGCGCCGGCCAGGACCGCGGCCCGGATCGCCGCCGGCTCCTCGGAGCGCGGGTTGTCATCGGTGACCACCACGACCTCGGCGAGTTCGGCGGCGATCTCCCCCATCGGTCCGCGCTTGATCGGGTCACGGTCTCCGCCGCAGCCGATCACGGCCACCCTGCGACCCCCCGGCAGGGCGGACAGCGCGGCCCGCACCGCCTCCGGGGTATGGGCGAAGTCCACCACCACCTGCGGTGCACCGACCCCCAGGTCGACCCGCTGCATTCGACCCGGCACCTGAGCGGTGGCGAACGCCGACGCTGCGGCCGTCAAGGACAACCCGGCGGTCTCGATCATCGCCGTAGCCGTCATCGCGTTGAGCACGTTGAACCGGCCGACCATGCCGACGGTGAAGTCCAGCCCCCCGCCGGGAGTGTGCAGGCTGACCCGGCTGCGGCCGGTTTCGTCGCTCGTCCAGGACGCGATCCGGTAGTCGGCCTCGGCCAACTCGCTGCAGGTCACCAGCCGAGCCCGGCCCTCCTGGCGAACCAGCTCGGCCAGCCGGCGACCCGCGTCGTCGTCGATGTTGACCACCGCGGCCCGGCAGCGGCCGTTGAGGAACAGCGACGCCTTGGCCCAGAAGTACTCCTCCAGGTCGTGGTGGAAGTCGAGGTGATCGCGGCCAAGGTGGGTGAAAGCGGCGACGTCGAAGGTGATCTCGTCCACCCGGCCGAGAGCCAGGGCATGGGACGAGACCTCCATCGCCACCGCGTCGGCGCCGGCCTGGGACATCGTCGCCAGCAACGCCTGCAGATCGGGTGCCTCCGGAGTGGTCACCGTGGTGCGCTCGGCGGGAAGCTCTCGTCCGGCCACTCGGAACCCGATGGTGCCGACGGTGCCGACGGTGCGACCTGCCGCGGCCAACCCTGCCTCCAGCAGGAACAGGGTGCTGGTCTTGCCGTTGGTGCCGGTGATCCCGAACATCTGCAGTCGCTGCGCGGGACGGCCGTGAAAGTCGGCCGCCAGCCGGGCCATCACCGCGCGCGGCGACTCGACCACGACCAGGGGAACGCCGACATCGACGGCTCGTCGAGCTCCGTCGGCGTCGGTCAGGATCGCGACCGCGCCGCGGTCGACGGCGGCCCGGGCGAAGTCTGCGCCGTGCCGGACGGTTCCCGGCAACGCCAGGTAGAGATCCCCAGGTTCGACCCGGCGTGAGTCGAGGTTGAGGCCGGAGATCGGAACCGGTGGGGCGTCCTTGAGCAGCCGATCGAGAGGGATCGGTTGAATGTGCGGGCGCAGGCCCGTGGGCTCAGCCATCGGCAGTCACGGTAGCGGCTCGACCCCCTTGCCGGTGGAGATCACGGCTCTTCGTAGAGAGGCTTCTTCACCGACTTGGTGGGCGAGGGCGGAACGCCGTACCGAGGCAGCGCGATCCGCATGATGTCGGCGTACACCGGAGCGGCCAGGCTGCCGCCGAAGGCGTTCTCGTCCGGGGTCTTGATCACCACGTAGACCAGGATGTGCGGATCCTCGATCGGCCCGAAGCCGATCGTCGAGGTGTACAAGCCCTTGTACTTCCCGGTCTTGGGGTTGATCGCGTGCGCGGTTCCGGTCTTCGCCGCGGTTCGGTATCCGTCGACGGTGAACACCTGCGACATCGATTGCGCGACCACTTGCTCCATCATCTCGGCCACCTCCGTCGCCGCCTTGGCCGAGATCACTCGGCGCGGCTCGGGGCGCGGCAGCGTGGTGGTGTTGCCGGCGGTGTCGGTGATGGTCTTGATCAGGGTTGGCGCGTTGTACACCCCGCCGTTGGCGATCGCGGCGATGGCGGCGGCCTCCTGGATCGCGGTCACCGAGAGACCCATCCCGAAGGCGACGGAGTCGCGCTGGTAGTCGGGCAGGGTCGGCTTCGGCAGCGAACCCGTCCCCTCACCGGGAAGGCCGATCTTGGTCCGTTGGCCTAGTCCGAAACTGCTCAGGTAGTTGATCAGGGTGGCCTTGGGCAGCTTGCGTGACAGTTTGATCGTGCCGACGTTGGACGACTTGGCCAAGACCCCGCGAGCGGTCATCCGGACGGTGGCGTGGGCGGTGGCGTCGTGGATCGTGAAGTCCCCGGACTTGATCGAGCCGGGCACCGAGACGATGTCGTCTGGGGTGATCACCCCGGCGTCCAGCATGGACGCGAAGGTCAGCACCTTCTGCACCGAGCCCGGTTCGAAGGCGTCGGTGACCGCCCGGTTCCCCATGTCCGCGGTTTTGCCCGACCCCGGGTCATTGCTGTCGAAGCTCGGGTAGTTGGCCATGCCGAGCACCTCGCCGGTGCGGGTGTCCATCGCCAGGGCCACGCCGGACTCGTGATTGCCGATCCGGACCTGCTGCGCGATCAGTTGCTCCATCTGCCACTGCAGCCCGGAGTCAAGGGTGGTGGTGTAGCTCTTGCCGTTGACCGCGGGAGTGATCACGTTCTCGCCCAGCGGAATCTTGCCGTTCGGCGAGCTGTCGTAGATCTCCTTGCCGTTGCGACCGGACAGGTCACGGTTCAAGGTGAGTTCGAGTCCGGCCGCGGCGTCGCCCTCCTCGTTGACGAACCCGATCACGTTCGATGCCAACGACCCATTGGGGTAGCGGCGCGACGGCGCCGCCTCCTTGAACAGGCCGATCAGCTTCGCCTGCGACATCTCCTGGCTGATCTTGCTGAACGCCGCCGCCGACACCTTCTTGGCCAGGATCTGGTAGCTCGTGTCGCGGGCCAGTTGCGTCAGGTAGGTGGCCGGATCTCCGCCGAGGTTCCGGGCCAGGATGTCGGCGATCTGGGACGGTGCGGCGGCGGCCTTCTGCTGATCGTTCGCCGTCATCGGCTCCTTGAACTTGCCGTTGGTCTTGATCATCCGGTTGTCGGCGAAGACCAGCACGGTCGGCTCGGTGTAGGCGAGGACGTCACCGAAGCGGTCGGTGATCGTCCCGCGCAGGGCCGGCAGGGCACGCACCTGCCGCATCTGGGTGGCCGCCTCGGCCGCGTAGGCGCTGGCCTCGAAGGCCTGAATCTGCAGCGCCCGGCCGGCGCACATCGAGAACACCACGGCAACGCCAAGCAACAGCACCCGGAGCCGACCGACCGAGGAGGCGAGCGGCCAGCGGGCCCGGCTGAACCGGCGCGCGCCTTTGCGGATCAGGCCGGGAAGGGTGGGTGACGCCATCAGTTGCCCTGCTCCTTCTTGGCCTGGGCTTCCTGCTCAGCCAGCGCCGCTTCGGCCTTCTTCCGCTCTTCCTCGGCGGCTTTCCTCTTCCGTTCCTCGGCCGCCCGCTGCTTGGCTTCGGCCCGCGCCAGCGCAGCCTTGGCTCGCGCCTCGGCCTCGGCCAGCAACTGCTCGGGGGTCCGGTAGCGGACTTCGGGGACCTCGCCGCCGGTGACCGAAGTCGGGTGGCCGACCAGGGAGCCGTCGGGCAGGGTCAAGTAGACGGGGTAGGTGTTGGGACGCATGCCGAACTGGCTCGCCTTGATCGCCAGTTGGGTGGACGAGCGCGCCTCGGTCACCTGGGCCTCCAAATCGGCCACCCGGTAACTGAGTTCGGTCGCCTTGGCCTGCTCGTCGCGAACGTTGAACGCTTGGTCGCCGAGGGTGGTGTTCAGCACCAGCAACCCGACCATGCCCAACGCCATCACCACTGCCATCACCAGCACGAAGGGCAGGCTGGACAGCCGCCCGGGTCCGGCCTTGGCCACCGCCCTGAGCTGTGCCCAGCCGCGCCGCTCCCCCGGACCCTTGGGTGCCAACAGTGCCGTCATGCTGCTTCCTCACTTACTCGTTCGGCCACCCGCAACCTGGCCGAGGCAGCCCTCGGGTTGGCGGTGATCTCCTGCTGATCGGGACGCTCGGCACCCTTGGTCACCAACCTGAGCTGGGCCCGCAGCGCCACCGGAACTTGGGGCAGCCCGCGCGGCGCGCGGTCGGTACTCGCTGCCTGGAGGCTGCGCTTGACCAGCCGGTCCTCCAGGGAGTGGTAGGCGAGGATCGCCACCCGGCCGCCCACCGCCAAGGCGGCGATTGCCGCCGGCAGGAAGCGTTCCAATGAGGTCAGCTCGCCGTTGACCTCGATCCTCAGCGCCTGGAAGGTGCGCTTGGCGGGGTGCCCGCCACCGTGCCGGGCCGCGGCCGGAATGGCCTCGGTCAAGACGGCGACCAACGCGGCGGAATGGGTGAACGGCGACGCCTCGCGGATCGCCACGATCCGGCGGGCAATCCGGTCGGCGAACCGCTCTTCGCCGTAGCTGCGCAGGATCCTGGTGAGGTCGGCGGCGGAGTAGGTGTTGACCACCGTGGCCGCGGTGAGGGCTTCGGTCGGATCCATCCGCATGTCCAGCGGGGCGTCGACGGAGTAGGCGAAACCGCGGCTGCGGGTGTCGATCTGCATCGAGGACAGCCCGAGATCGGCCAGGATCGCCTGGACCTTGGGGCGGCCGGCCTCGTCCAGCACCTGGGGCAGTTCGTCGTAGCGCGCGTGGAACAGCTCGACCCGGTCGCCGAAGGGTGCCAACCGGGCTGCTGCTCGGTCGAGCGCGTCGGGGTCGCGGTCGATGCCGATCAGTCGGCAGTCGGGAAAGGCGGTCAGAACGGCCTCGGCGTGTCCGCCCAGGCCCAGCGTGCAGTCGACGTAGCAGGCTCCGGGGCTGGCGAGCGCGGGGGCGAGGACGCCAACGATGCGATCGCGCATCACCGGCACGTGCGCCTCGGACGGCCCTGCCATCGGTTCCCTCCCTACCCAATTGCTGATTCGTGCGTTGTGGTTTCGGTCCGCTCCGCCTGGCACCGGGGAAGGTGCGCCAGCTGGCCGGACCGAAGCCACACCGCACGAGTCGGTGAGCTCCGAACCCCTACCGGGGGTCGAACATCTCTTCATTCATCTCGGCGAAAGCGGCCTCCTGCTTCGCCGAGTACTGCTCCCAGAGCGCCTCGCTCCAGACCTCAACCCGGTTGAGCGCGCCGATCACGACGATGTCGCGCTCCAGTTGGGCGTACTCCCGCAGGTGCGGCGGGATGCTGAGTCGGCCCTGGCTGTCCGGGGTCTCGTCCGATGCCCCGGAGGCGAACATCCGCTGGAAGTTCCGCACCTTGGCCAGGCTGGTCGAGCCAGCGATCAACTTGGTCGCCTCTGCCTCGTACGCCGCCCTTGGATAGATCGCCAAACAGCGGTCCTGCTGCCTGGTGATCACGAGCCCGTCCTTCAACTCCTCCCGGAACTTCGCCGGCAGGAAGAACCGACCCTTGTCGTCCAGCTTCGGGGTGTGGGTGCCAAGAAACACCTGATCCCCTCTCGCTGGTCCTCCACTTACCCCCACTTTACGCCACTTTCCACCACCAGACGCAAGATCGGGGCGCCGTGTCCCCATCCATCCGGCGCGGGGACACCCTCGGTGGACGCTGGGGCGCTGGTGACGGCCAGTAGGGTGGCTGCCAGATCGTCCAAAACGGGCAGGAGTGAGAAGTTGGGGCCAACGCAGACCACGGGGAGCGAAGTGGAGGAAGTCCTCGCGGTCGCTGACCGGATCCGGGCCGCGGTGGGCACCGTGATCGAGGGCAAGCCCGCAGTGATCGATCTGGCCCTGATCGCGCTGCTCGCTGAGGGGCACCTGCTGATCGAGGACGTCCCTGGAGTGGGCAAGACGATGCTGGCCAAGGCCCTGGCCGGCAGCGTGGGCGGGGTGGCGCAGCGGATCCAGTTCACCCCGGATCTGCTGCCCAGCGACATCACCGGCGTCTCGATCTTCAACGCCGAAACCCGCGAGTTCGAGTTCCAGCCGGGCGCGGTGTTCGCGAACATCGTGATCGGGGACGAGATCAACCGCGCTGGCCCCAAGACCCAGTCCGCCCTCCTGGAAGCAATGGAGGAACGGCACGTCAGCGTGGACGGCCGAACTCACCCGCTGCCGACGCCGTTCATGGTGTTCGCGACTCAGAACCCAATCGAGATGGAAGGCACCTATCCCCTGCCGGAGGCGCAGCGGGACCGCTTCCTGATGCGGATCGACATGGGCTACCCGGATCCGACCGCTGAGGCCGCGATGCTCGATCATCACGGCGCGCGCAACCCGCTGCAGGACCTGGCGCCGGTCACCGACGTCGATTCGGTGCTGCGGATGATCGGTTGGGTGCGCTCGGTGTTCGTCCACCAGGCGCTCAAGGATTACGTCGTCGCCGTGGTGAACCGCACCCGCAGCCACCCGCAGATCCGGCTGGGCGCTTCACCCCGAGCAACCCTGCAGCTGCTTCGGGCAGCCAAGGCCCGGGCGGTGCTGAAGGGTCGCCACTACGTCACGCCGGACGACATCGTCGCCCTGGCCGCGCCTGCCCTGGCGCACCGGATCCTGCTGACCGCCGACGCGCACGTGGCGCGAACGTCGACCCACGAACTGGTCACCGCCTTGGCGAACTCTGTCCCGGTACCCGATCGCCGCTGAGCCATGCCGAGGATGACCGCGCGCGGAGTAGGACTGTTCAGCATCGGCGTGGGGTTGATCGTGTTCGCGGTGGTCATGCAGCAGCGCGACATCTTGTGGATCGGGGCCTTCCTGGCCCTGCTTCCGATCACCGCGACCGTGCTGTTGGCCCTGGGACTTGTCCGGCGCTCAGCCGAGCGCGTCGTCCGGCCCGACCGGATCCCGGCCCAGCAGCCGGTGGAGGTGGAGGTGCGCCTGCACCATGGGCCGTGGGGCCTTGGTCTGTTCGACCTGGTCGAGGACCGGGTGCCGCCTTTGGTCGGACGCAGCCCAACCTTCGTGGCGGCGCGGCGGATCAGCGAGCGCTCGGTGCGACTGCGCTACGCCCTGACCCCGACGCTGCGCGGCCGCTACCGGTTGGGCCCGTTGTCGTGGCGCAGTGGCGATTCTTTGGGGCTGGCGTCGATCAGTGCGGGTCAGGCGGCACCCACCCCGCTCTCGGTCACCCCGCCGGTGACCGGCCTGGCTGACCTCAGCCACGGTTCCGGGGTCGGCTTGGACGGCGAGGCGGCCGCCCTGCGGAGCGGACTGGCTGGGCCCGATGACGCGCTGATCCGCGACTACCGGCCGCGCGACGACGTCCGGCGAATCCACTGGCCGTCGACCGCCCGCGCCGGACGGCTGATGGTGCGCCGCGAGGATCGGGCCTGGGATCCGACCGCCCTGGTGCTGCTGGACTCGCGGCGTTCCCGGCACTCGGTGGGCGCGGTTTCGACCAGCTTCGAGTGGGCCGTGGCAGCCGCCGCCTCGGTCGGCGTCCACGTCGCCCGCGGGGGTTTCCGGGTCGACCTGATCGACGCCGAGGGCCAGTCCGCCGACGTCAGCGCCGTCGGCGCCCAACGCGAGGACGCCCTGCTCGACTTCCTGACCGACGTTTCCCTCACCGATTCGACCACCCTGGCCAGCCTGGTCGACGCCGCCGGGCCGCACGGTCGCGCCCAGTTGGTGGTGGCGGTGCTGGGCCAGATCGACGCCTCGGACGCGCACGCGCTGCGGTCGCTGGCCGGGGAGCGCGGCCGACGTTGGGCGTTGCTGGCCCTGGACGACCCGGCCTCCTCGACCGAAGGAATCGACCTGCTGCGTTCGGACGGCTGGTCGGTGATCGGCGACGCCACCCAGGTCGGACTGGTCGAAGGCTGGCGCCGGCTGACCTCGGGAGTCAACCGATGAGGCGCTCGGACCGGATGGGGTTTGCGGTGATGATCGCGATGGCCTGTGCGGTGCTGTCCCTGCGGGAGATCACCACTGACTCCCAGGTCTTCGTTTGGTCAGGGCTGGCCATCATCGTGGTGGGCAACGTGGGCGTCATCTGCCGACGGCTGCGCTTCACCGAAGGCTGGGTGCACCTGGCCCAGATCGCCGCGGGACTTGCCACCTGCCTCGTGCTGCTGGGCGGGATCAGCCGCGCCAACCCGGTGGTGGCCTTCAACGCCGTCATCGACGATGCGGTCCGCTGGGTCCGGGCCAGTTCTTCGCCGATGGGCCCCAACGCCTCGGTGGCCCTGCTCGCCGCCGTCGGCGTCGTGCTGCTGACCCTGACCGCCGACATGTTGGTGGTCAGCCTGGGTCGTCCTGGACTGATCCTGATCCCCTTGCTGACCTGCTACGCCATCCCCGCCCTGGTGAACAGCGCCTCGGTGAGCCTGCTCACCTTCCTGCTGTTCTGCACCGGGCTCGGCGTGGTGTTCATCGCCGATGCGGCCAGCCGCACCGCCGCTGCCACCCACACCCGGAGCCGCCCCGGCTATGTCGCCACGGTCGGGGCCATCACGGTGCTGGTCGCCGCGCTCGGCAGTGTGCTGCTCTCGGCGCTGGCGCCGATTCGCGACAGCGGCAGCTTCGGCCCCTTCCAGGGACGCGGACCGATCCAGATGGCTGATCCCTCCCTCGATCTCAAGCGAAACCTGGAGCAGCCGTCGGATCGGGTGGTGATCCGGTACCGAACGAACCTCGAGACCGGGGCCTACCTGCGGATGGCGGCGCTCACCCGGATGGATTCCGCGGGGTGGCACCTGGAACAATTGGAACTCTTCGGCGGCGGCCTGCCCCCGGCTCCGGGGATCACCACGCCAGGCCCCGAACGCCGCTCGACGGTCAGCATCGAGGGATTCGATTCGCAGTGGCTGCCGTTGCCCTACGCGCCGAACTCCTTCGACGCCGCCGGGGAATGGCGCCATGACCCGCTGTCGATGGTGGTCTTGTGGGCCGGGGCGAGCGATCGTCCCGGGACCAGGGACCTCAGCTACGACGTGGTCAGTCACGACGTCGTCCCGGCTGCGGCGACGGTGGCCCGGGCTCGCGCCGGTCGTCCCCCGGACGCCGAGGTCAACCTCCGCACCCCGGCGGACCTCCCCGAGGACGTGCGAACCCTGGCTCGGGAAGTGACGAAGGGTGCGAACACCGACGGTGGGCGCGCACTGGCCCTGCAGGAGTGGTTCCGGTCGGACACCTTCAGCTACTCCACCGAGCCCGCAGGCGGCTCGGGGTACACCGCGCTGGTCGACTTCCTGACCGACAACCGGCGGGGCTACTGCGAGCAGTTCGCCGCGTCGATGGCAATCATGGCTCGGACGGTGGGCATCCCAGCCCGGGTGGTGGTGGGGTTCCTGCCGGGAAAGCGGGTCGGGGACGAGTTCGAGGTGTCGATCCGGGACATGCACACCTGGCCCGAGCTGTACTTCGAGGGTCTCGGTTGGGTGGCCTTCGAACCGACCCCCTCGGTGAGCGGAGGGCCACCGCCGTACGCGACGCCCACCACCTCGGCCACCCCAACCCCGACCCCGACGCCTACCCCCAGCACGTCGGAGGAACCCGACGCCAGTGAGACCCCAACCCCGAGCGCCGAACCGACGCCGGCCACGTCCGGACCCGGCATCGCGTGGGGGACCGTGGGCGGATGGGCCGGCCTGCTGGCGCTGATCGCGGCCGGTGGCTACCTGCCCCGCTGGATTCGGACCCGTCGCCGCACGATCCGGCTGGCCGTGTCCGATCCGTCCGGGCGCGCGGAAGCCGCCTGGGACGAACTGCGCGACGTCGTCTGGGACAACGGTGATGAGTGGCCAACCGGGAGTCCCCGCAGAATCGCCGAACAGGTGGCCGACGGGTTGACGCCACCAGCCCACGAGGCGTTGGACCGGCTGGCGGTGTGGGTGGAGCGGGCGCGCTTCGATCAGACCCCCGGGGACGTGCCCGACTTGTCGACGGACGTGACCCTGGTGGCGTCAGAAATTGCGAACCGCCCGAGACGACGTCAGGTCATCGGGCGGTGGCTGCCGCGCTCGGTCTGGCGCGGATTGTGGCCGCGTTAGTCGTCCTGCCGCCGCCAGCGGTCCTCGAGGCGATCGATGAACGCCTGCTCGGCCCGCGGACCGGAACCACGACCGAGGTCACCCGTCTCACCGACATGGCGCCAAGAGGTGACCGCGACCAGCGTGGAGCCGAGCATGATCAGGAAGCCCAGGATGCTGAGCAGCGGATGGATCTCCATCCCCCCGACCAGGCAGCCGACCCCGATCAGGAAACCGACACCGGCGATGGCGGCCCGGCGCCGATGGAGGCGGCGGGTGGTGGTGCCACGAAGGGTGCTGGCCAGCTTGGGGTCTTCAGCAGCGAGCGCTTCCTCCATCTGGTCGAGAAGACGCTGTTCGTCGTCGGACAGGGCCATGGCCACCCTCCCTTCCTGGTCCTCGCGAAGTGTAGCCAAGTGTAGGTCGGTGCGCAGACAAACGGAACCCGCTCCTGGGTGGGGTCAAGGCCGCTTGCGGCGGGTCAGAACGGCCCTTTTCACCGACTCCGGCCCGTACTTCACGCAGACCGCGTCGGCGGCCTGCTCGGCCTCTCGCCAGCCACGATCCGCAGCATCCAAGGTGGGCTGCTGGTAGGCGCGATCACGGTCGACCAGACCCTCCACCCGTACCCCGACCCGCCGAATCCGGGCTCGCTGCAGGCCCAGCTTGGCGTAAAGACTGAGCGCATCGGCATACAGGTCGTCGGTGACGTCGGTTGGCGATTTCCGGGTCAGTGAGCGGGAGAGGGTGGTGAAGTCGGCGAACCGGAGGTTGAGGGTGACCGTCTTCCCGAGCACCCCTGCCTGGCGCATCCGCCAGGCGACCTTGCCGCTGACCCGCAGCAACTCGGCGTGAACCACCCTCGGGTCGTCGGTGTCGCGGGCGAAGGTCTCCTGGCAACCCACCCCCCGCTCACCGGGACGGGCCACCACCCGCCGGTCGTCGCGCCCCCAGGCCAACTCCGACAACAGCACCCCCTGGTGCGGACCAAAGGCACGCTGCAAGGTTCCCTTGGGCACGTGGGCGAGCTCGGCGACGGTGCTGATCCCGAGTCGATGCAACGTGCCGGCAGTCGACTCCCCCACCCCGACGATCCGTTCCACCGGCAGGGGATGCAAGAAGGAGGTCACCCCGTCAGGCGACACCTCGACCAGGCCGTCCGGTTTGGCCCGTCCGGAAGCGATCTTGGCCACGAACTTGTTGGGCCCGATCCCCACCGAACAGGTGATTCCCTGCTCATCGGCGACCAGCGCGCGCAGGTATTCGCCGATCCGTCGCGGAGAACCCATCATCCTGATCGCGCCGGTGACGTCCAGGTAGGCCTCGTCGATGGACGCGGCCTCCACCTGGGCGGTGACCGACTCGAAGATCGCCACGATGCCGGCCGACACCTGGGCATAGGCGTCGAAGTCGGGCGGGACGGCGACGGCGTGCGGACAGAGTCGCTTCGCCTTGGTGGACGACATGCCGCCCTCGACGCCGAAGGCCCGAGCCTCGTAGTTGGCGCTCAGCACCACCCCGCGTTCGGCGCCGCCGACGAACATCGGCCGGCCGACCAGCTCGGGACGACGCCGCAACTCCACAGAGGCGTAGAACGCGTCCATGTCGACGTGCATGATCACCCGTGCCATATCAACCCCAGCTATCGAACGAGTGTTCGATTCTAGCTGGCGCTGCGCACCGGCGCACCTGTCAGTTGAAGGTGACCTTCGCGTTGGTGTTCGGCAGTTCCACGTAGGTCTGGCCCGGTGCCATCTGCAGCGGCGAGCCGTCCTCGAGGGTGAACGAGAACAGCTCTTCAGGGCTTCCCTTGGACCAGGTGCCGGTGACGTAGCGGCCACGGTTGGCGTAGTAGAAGGTGCCTTCGGTGTCGATGATCTGATGCAACGGTTCGGCGTGGATGCCGGGGCCGGTCTTGATCCGGCCGCTCTTGTAGATCTTGCCGAAGACGTGTTCGTTCTTGATCACCAGCACGTTGTCGCAGGCCACCCGGATCCCCCCGGCGAGGATGTGCGGACCCCACGGTTCGGAACGCAGGTAGCGCTTCTGCGCGGCGTCCCAGGTGTAGGTCATGGGGTAGGTGTTGCCGACCTTCCAGGGCACCCGGATCAGCTTGGCGGGCTTGCCGGACACCTTGGTGCTGGCCTCGGCGGCGTCCGCCCACGGAAAGTAGTTCTGCCGCGGGCCCTTCTTGAACCGGGTCGCCAGGGCGGCCAGCGCGGTGGGGTGGCACATCACCGCGCGGTCGTAGTAGGTGGTGCCGTTGAGCACCCGGACCCGGCTGCGCAGGATGCCATAGGCACCGGTGCCCTTCGAAGCCAGGTAGAAGCGCTCGGCCATCAGATGGTCGGCGAACTCGTCGGCGTACTCCTGAACCCAGGGGAACGCTCCGGTGCTGCCGATGATCGGGTTGATCGGACTGAGCATCGGGATGTCGACCGGACGGATCGAGCGGACCGGGTTCACCGCGTCGGGGAACTGGGAGTGGAAGACCGGCACCAACCTGGTCGACGACTGGCCTACCTCGGGGGGATAACCGTCGAGTTGGACGTAGACCAGGTCGGCCTTCTCCAACCCAAGTTGGGGGTGTTCGTTGCGGTTGTCCGGCACCTTCACCGCGACCGCGATGTGTTGGGCGTCCTTCTGGTTCTTCAGCAGCTTGCCGGTCAGCGGCCAGCGGGGCACCTCGACCGGGGGCGGAGCCGAGGTGGCGGGAGTCGCCGACGGTGCCGTGGTGGACGTGGTCGCGGTCGGAGTCGTGCTCGGCTCCGGGCCGGTGCAACCGGCCAGAGCGGCGGCGGTCAGCCCGATGCTGCCGGTGAGCACGACGCGGCGACTGAGGTCGGACATGCGGTGGATCCCCCCTTGCAACCCCACCCGTTCGGGTGACGCCGACAGCCATGCTAGGGGCGGGCCACCGCGTCGGCGCTCAGGCGCTGCGAACTGAGAAGAACGGCGCGGCGACGTGAGCGCCTTCCCTCCCTCCGCCGATACCGGCGAGCGGTGCGTGAGTCACCTTTCCGGCCGCCAGAAGTTGCCTGTGACACCGCTCTCCAGGGGTGAGGCCGCCTACGCCGGACGAGCGGTGGGTGAGTCACCTTCCGGCCGCCAGAAGTTGGCTGTGACACCGCTCTCCAGGGGTGAGGACTCTCGAGGGGTGAGGGCGCTCCAGGGGTTGGCCTGACGCCGGGTTAGTGCCCAGAACTGCCGGGGCTGGAGTGCCACAGCTTGCGAGGCGCCTGGTCGATCGACTCCCCCGCCGGCCGAACATCGGCGTACGGCGACTGCCTGAACCCGCTGGGGTGGACGAGCACCCGGCGGCGTCCCATGCCCCCGCCCGGCCCGTGGGTCTGGGCGTCGGCCAAGTCGGCGGACTCCACCGCCTGATCGTCCAGTTGCTCACCAACGAAGCCGAAGCCCTCGGGTACCTCGTCCATGACGTCTCGGACGGCGGCCAGCGCCCGCTCGGAATCCCCGGTCTCGGCCAGCACCTGGGTGTGGACGCCGTGCAGGTGGACCAGGTCCCAGGCGCCGGTCGCCCGCACCGATACTCCCCGTGGGCCGGTTCGGCGCACCTCGCCGCGCACCACCAACATCCAGGAGTTGAACACCGTCGCCGCATAGGGGCCTTGGGCGTCCTCGAAGAAGGTGGCGTCGGCCGGCCCGGTGGTGTCGTCCACGGTGAGGAAGACCACCCGGCGTCCGGAGCGGATCGGCGGGGTCTGGGTGGCCACCTTCACCCCGGCGATCACCACCTGTCGGCGCGCCCGGACCCCCAACAGATCGGCCGAGAAGGTCACCCCGAGCGCCTCCAGGAACGGCAGGTGGGACGACAGGACGTGCCGGCTGGCGTCCAGACCGAGGATCTCCAACTCGGCGGCCAGCCGCTCCGAGTCGTCCAGTTCGGGCAGGCCGGTGGCGACCACGTCACCGGGGAGGGCGGTCCTGACCGGGCGTTCGTCGGCCTCGACCGGAGAGTCCCGGAGCCCCGTCGACGAACCTCCAACCCCTGCCCAAGGGTCCTCGATCCCCGTCGAACCCCAACCGTGGTCGACCTCGACCACGGCGGGTTCGCTGAAGTCCAACGGCAACTGAACCTCGGGCGGACGAACCGGCGCGGCCTTCTGCGACTGCCGCAGAGCCAGGTCGCGCGGGTCGGTCTCGGTGCGCTCACGCACCCGCACCCCCAGCCCGCGGGCCCGTCCGTGGGCTCTGGCGTGCGCCCGGTCGGCTCGCTCCAGGTCGGCCACCGTGAGCAGCAGATCGCGCCGGGTGATGGCGCCGCGCTGCCGCACCCCGACCGGATCACCCACGCCATACAGGGCATCGAAGGCGCCAGCCAACGCCAGCCTCTCGACCACCGCCGAGGAGTTATTCGTCCGCTGCCAGAAGTCCGACAGCGAGGCGTAGGGCCGACCCGCGACGATCCGGGCGATCTCGGCCTCGGTGATCCCCTTCACGTCGGCCAGGCTGAGCCGGATGCCGTAACCGCGGCCGTCGGGGAGCCCGTCCCCGGGGAGCAGGCGGCGATGCCGGCCAGGGGCCGGGGGCCCGGACCGCTCCGTCCGACCCACCCGCTCGACCCGGTACACCTCCTCGCTGTGGTTGACGTCCAGCGGCAGGATGGTCACCCCGAGCCGCCTGGCCTCCTCCAGGATCAGCCGTTTCGGGTACATCCCCGGATCATGGGTGAGCACCCCGGACAGGAAGTGCGCCGGGTAATGCCGCTTCAACCAGGCCGACTGATAGGTGGGCAGCGCGAACGCGGCGGCGTGGGCCTTGCAGAAGCCGAACGAGGCGAACGCCTCCAAGACGTTCCAGATCTTCTCCACCACCGCCGCCGAATAGCCCCGACCCAGGGCGGTGGGGACGAACCACCGCCTCACGTCCGCCTTGCCCTGAACGTCGCCCAGGGCGCGGCGGGCCTCGTCCCCCTGGCCGAGGGTGCAGCCGGTGACGATCGAGACGATCTGGATGATCTGTTCGTGGAAGACCACCACCCCGCCGGTTTCGGCCAGGACTGGTTCCAGGTCTGGGTGCAGATAGGACGCCCGCCGCCAGCCCTGCCGGGCCTCCAGGAACGGGACCACCATGTCTGACTTCACCGGTCCGGGCCGAAACAGCGAGATGTCGATGATGATGTCGAGGAAGTCCGAGGGTCCGAACTTGCCGACCAGTTCCCGCTGGCCGGGCGATTCGATCTGGAAACACCCCAGGGTGGCCGCCTTGCCGATCATGTCGTAGGTGTCGGGGTCGTCGAAGGGGGCCAGCGCGTCCACCTCCACCTCGACCCCCTCGACCCGGCGGATCTCGGTCAGCGCGTGGGCCATCGACGACTGCATCCGGATGCCGAGCACGTCCAGTTTCAACAGTCCGAGGTCTTCCACGTCGTCCTTGTCGAACTGGCTCATCGGGAAGCCGCCGAAGCTGGCCTCGACCGGGGTGCGGTCGAGCAGGGTGGTGTCGGAGAGCAGCACCCCGCAGGGGTGCAGGGCGACGTGCCGGGGCAGGCCGTCCAGCGACTCGACCAGCGAGAACAGCACGTCGAGCCGCTTGGCACCGAGCCCCGCGGCCCGCAACTCCGGCAGGTCGCGCAGCGCGGCCCGGGCGTCCGCGGCCCGGATGTGCGGGAACGACTTGGCGATCGCGTCGATCTCACGCGGCGGCAGGCTGAGCGCAGCCCCCACGTCCCGGACGGCGTGCCGAACGCGGTAGGTGTCGAGCATCGCCACGCAGGCCACCCGCTCGCCGCCGAAGACGTCCAGGATCCGGGCGTAGACCTCGGTCCGCCGGGCCGACTCGACGTCCATGTCGATGTCGGGCAGGGCCTGGCGCAGCGGGGAGAGGAACCGTTCCATGATCAGCCCGTAGCGGATCGGATCGACCCCGGAGATGCCGAGCAGATAGTTGACCAGGCTGCCGGCGCCCGAGCCGCGAGCCGCACAGCGGATGCCCATCTCCTTGATCATCTCGACCACCTCGGCGACGGTGAGGAAGTAGGTGGCGAACCCCAACTCGGCGATCACCGCCAGTTCCTCCGCCAGACGCTGTTCGACCTGCGCGGTGGGCGCGCCATACCGGGCGGCCAGCCCCGCCCGACAGCGTTGAACCAGGGCGGTCATCGCGTCCGGCGCCGAACCGCGGACGTCGAGGACGTCGAACTCGGGCAGGTGAACCTCGCCCAGTCCGATGTCGGCCCGGGGATCCAGCCGAGTCCGGACGGCCAGACTGCGGGTGTCGCCGATCAGCCGCTCGGCGTCGCGGCGTCCGGCCAGCCGGCTGACCTCCTCGGCGATGGCCAGCATCTCCTTGCCCGACTTGAGGAAGCCTTCGGCGTTGCGCCGGTCGATGTTGCGCAGGTCCAGGGGCACCAGGCGCCGGGAGGCGTCCAGCACGTCGAGGGTGGGCGCTTGGGTCTTCTTGGCCATCCGGACCGCGTTGGTCAGCACCCCGGTGAGCTGATGGGCGTCGGCGAAGGCCAGCATCCGGGCGGCGTGGCTGGCTGACCCCGGCCCCTCTCCGGCCACCTGGTGGTTGGTCACCCCGATCGCCAGCTGGTGCGGGTCGAGCACCTCCCGCCAGCAGCGCAGGACGCGTTCGGCGGCGTCCGGATCGTCGGCGGCCAGGGCCGCGCCCAGGTCGGAGTCGGCGCCGAGCACCACAACCAGGTCGTCGGCGTGTTGTCCGATCCGTTGCCGGGTCTGGACCGGCGCCCCCCGCTCCCCGGCCAGGTGCGTGGCCGAGGTCAGCCGACACAGCGATCCCCACCCCGTCCGGGACGACGCCAGCGCCACCACCCGGGGCAGCCGGGGGTCACGCAGTTCCCCGCCGCGGGCCGGTGGCGGAGCGGACGTGGCCCCCCGCCGAAGGAGTTCAGAGATCGAGCCGCCGGACCGATCATCCCGGCCCCGCACCGGAAGCTGACCGCCAGCCCGATCGGCCCGGCGAAGCCCAGGGGACGAGCCGGGATCCAGCGCGAAGTCCACCCCGATCACCGGTGCCACCCCGGTCCGCAGGCACGCCTTGGCGAACCGGACGGCGCCGTAGAGGCCGTCGCGGTCGGTGAGAGCGAGGGTGTCCATTTCCAGTCCGGCGGCCGCGTCGACCAGCGCCGAGGGGTGGGAGGCGCCGTAGCGCAGTGAGTAGCCCGAGGCCACCCGCAGGTGGACGAACGGGTCACCCATGGCCGGACTCACGTTCCGCCGGGCGGGACGACAGCCGCCGGGCCACCTCCTCGCAGAACAGCGACGCGTCCCGGATCAGGTCGTCGGCCTCGCGCAGGCTGACCAGCGAGGTCGCTCCGGCCGCCACCGCCCGCCGCTTCAGCGCGGTGGCGGCGAAGAAGCCAGCCCATTCGCCGTACTCGGGGGCGACCCGGGCCAGCAGCCGCCAGATGTCGTTCAGCCCGCCGCGCCGGGAGGCGGTGTGGGCCCGGGCGGCCAGCACCACCGCCGCCACCCGCAGGGCCGCCAGGTGGGCGGCCAGGAAACGATCGGCCGGATACTCAGCGAGTTCGGCCTGGATCAGCGCGGCCCGGGCCAGCGCC
This sequence comes from uncultured Micropruina sp., assembly GCA_964453585.1. Taxonomy (GTDB): domain Bacteria; phylum Actinomycetota; class Actinomycetes; order Propionibacteriales; family Propionibacteriaceae; genus Micropruina. The sequence continues at coordinate 15,366 of CAYVOW010000001.1, read as the reverse complement.
AGCGGTTCGGCCATCAGTCGATCACCGTTCGCATCCGCCACTGCTCACTGCCCCAGGTGTGGGCCAGTTCGTACACCCCGGGACTCCCCCAGCGGCCGGGAGCGGCAACCACCCGCCACACCTCCTGCTCGGCCAGCAGATCGCCGTCCTCGGCGGCGGACTCGACGTCGCCGCGGGCGGCCCTGATCTGGGGCGAGTTCCACCAATCGAGGGTCTCCACCCAGCGCCGCTGCAGCTCGGTCACCTTCCAGACCTGGCGACGCCACACGAAGTGGGCCGGGCCCTCCTGGTCGTCGATCAACCCTGGCCGCACCTCGATCGGCTCGTCGAACCTGCGCATCACGCACCCCCCTGGGAATGGACGACCCCGGCGGGACGAGGGTCGAGGTCGTCCGCACCGGGGAGCTGTGAGCCCTTCCCCGACTCGATTATCGAACACGTGTTCGATGTCTCAAATATAGCCCCAGGCTCGGTTCATCCGTCAAGAGGCCGTGTGAAATCAGCGATCGCCGCGCAGCACCCGGTCGAAGAGCGCCCGCAACTCAACGAGGCTGCGTTCGGCCCCGGCCTCCTGGTAGGCGTCCAGATCGGGCATCGTGAACCCGTGCCGGGCCTCCGGATAGATCGCCGAAGCGAACCGTCGCCCGGCCGCGGCGAGCGACTCGTCCAACTCCTTGGCGTGCTGCGGGGTCAGCGAGCGGTCGCCGTCGGCGTGGCCGAACAGGAACTCGGCGCGGGCCTCGTCGACCAGCCGGTGCGGGCTCGCCGGATCGTCGGTGACTAGTCCCCCGCCGTGGAAACCCGCGCAGGCGGCGATCAGCGTCGGCGCCAGCGCGGCCGTTCGGACCGCCAGCCGCGCCCCCATGCAGTAGCCCACAACACCGAACGGTTCGCTCACCCCGGGCCGTGCCGCCAGCGCGTCCAGATAGCGGGGCGCGTCGACCGCCAGCCGGTCGGGGGTCAGCGCCCGCACCCTGGCCATCGCCCTCGTGGTGAAGAACTCCGCCGCGGCACCGGGTTCGCGCAGGTCGCGGGTGGGAGCAAGCGCCGCCACCGAGCCGGCGCGGTAGAAGACGTTCGGTGCCATCACCACGTAACCCCAGGCCGCGATCCGCTCCGTCATCCAGGCCAGCTCGGGGCGCAACCCGATCGCGTCCATGTAGAGCAGGACGCCCGGGCCGGCGCTTCCGGCGACGATGGCCTCGGCCTCACCGTCCGCCATCGTGATGGTCAGCTCACTCATGGCGATCAGTCTGCCCGCCCACGGCCGCGACAAGGGATATGCGAGCCTTAGAGCCATGAGCATCGACCGCACCCTGTGCGCCACCTGTGCCGTCGAGACCGACCCCGTCCATCACCCCGAGCTGTGCCCCATCTGCGCCGACGAGCGGCAGTGGGTGCCCCGCGACGGCCAACGCTGGACGAGCGTCACCGCTCTCATCGCCGACGGCCACCGGGTGTCGACCAGCAGCCCCGAGCCGGGGTTGCTGTCGCTGACCACCGAGCCCGGGGTCGGGATCGGGCAGACCGGCCAACTCGTCTCGACCGACCAGGGATCGCTGCTGTGGGATCCGCCGGGGCTGATCAGCGACGAGGCTCTCGTCGAGGTGTCCCAGCACGGCCGGGTGCTGGCGATCGCCGCTAGCCATCCGCACATGTTCGGCGTCCAGACCGCGTGGGCCGAGGCGCTGGACGCGCCCGTCCTGGTCAACGCCGACGACGCGGACTGGGTGCAACTGCGGCAGCCGCGGATCGAGGTATGGCGCGGGTTCCGCGAACTGGCGCCCGGCCTCGTCCTGCACCAGCTGGGCGGACACTTCAAGGGCAGTTCGGTCGTCCACTGGGCGGCGGGCGCCGACGGACGGGGAGTGGTGCTCGCCGGCGACACCGTCTTCGTCAACCCCGATGGCACCGCGTCGTTCATGCGCAGCTATCCCAACCGGATCCCGCTGTCCGGGGCCGTCGTGCTGCGCCTCGCCGCCACCCTGGACGGGTTCGCCTACGACCGGCTGTACAACAACTTCGGGTCGGTGATTCCCGCCGACGCCAAGCGGATCGTCCGGTTCTCGGCCGAGCGGCACGCCGCCTGGACGCGCGGCGACCACGACGACCTCACCTGATCGGGCCGGTCCTCGGCGCTGACCGGCGGTGCGTGACGGTCGCGTCAGTACCCTGTGCGCATGGAGATGCTTCCGCTCACCTTCGCCAGCGCCTGGGCCAGTGGCATCAACGCCTATGCCACGGTGCTGATCCTGGGCCTGCTCGGCCGCTTCGCGGCCATGGGCGGAGTGCCGGAGGGCTTCCAGCGCACCGACGTGCTGATCGTGATGGGCGTCCTGGCCCTGGTCGAGTTCGTCGCCGACAAGATCCCCTACCTCGACTCCGCCTGGGACGCCATCTCGACCGTCGTCCGGCCGATCGCCGGGGCGGTGATCGGCGCCCTGATGGGTGGCGCGTCCGGCGACCTGGCCACGATCGCCCTGGCCTCGATCGGCGGCGTCACCGCCCTGCTGTCGCACCTCACCAAGGCGGGGCTGCGGCTGGCGGTCAACACCTCCCCCGAACCCGTCACCAACCTCGCCGCCTCGGTCACCGGCGACCTTTCGGTGGCCGGCATCCTGGCCTTGGCGCTGACCAACCCGGTGCCGGCGGCGATCCTGGCCGGCGTCCTGCTGGTGCTGACGATGGTGCTCACGATCTTCCTGTTCAGCCGGGTCCGCCGCGGCTGGCGAGCCTTCCGACGCTGGTTCGCCGGACCGTCCCCCTCCACCTGATGAGTCGCGGCCCGGTCGTCGTCGTCGGCGGCTCGCTGGCCGGCCTGGCGGCTGCCGCCCGGCTGGCCAAGGCTGGCCATCAGGTGGTCCTGATCGAGGGCAGGTCCCGGCTGGGCGGACGCTGGGCCCCGATCGACACCCCGACCGGACGCCTGGAGACCCTGCCACCGGCCTTCACCTTCCCCGCTCCCTGGCGCGATCTGTTCAAGAAGTCCGGACGGGCCTTCGACGCCGAACTCACCCGGGCGGGAGTGGCCCTCGTCCCAGCCCCGGCCGCCACGCACGTCTTCTCCGACGGGCACGAACTGAACCTCCCCGCGGAGCGCGGCGCCCAGTGGACGACGTTGGCCGACGCCTACGGCCCCGCGGTCGCGGCCCGCTGGCGCGACCTCATGGATTCCCTCGATCGCCAGTGGCAGCTGCTGCGCGGTCTCGGCGTGGAGTCCGAAGCACCTCCCGGCGGGCTGACCTGGGCTACCCGTCGCCGACTGAACACGGGCCGGACGATCTCCGATCTCGCCGCGTCCCTGGACCATCCGCACCTCGGCGCAGTGGTGTCGTCGGTGGCGTGGCGGATCGGCTCGGATCCTCGCCGGACCCCCGGCTGGCAGGCCGTCCGGCTGTCCCTGGAGCGGACCTTCGGCCGTTGGCATCTCGTTCGCGGCGCCGTCCCGGTTCCCGCCTCGGAGTTGGTCGACCTGCTGGTCGAGCGACTACGAACCCGCGGTGTGGAGGTGCGCCTGAACGAGCAGGTCACCGCGATCGGGCCGTACCGGGTTCACCTCAGCCGGACGAAGCTGGCCGCGTCCGCCGTGGTCTGCGCCACCAACCCCTGGACCTACGTCAACCTCGCCGGCGGCGAGGACCGCGCGCTGCGAAGGGCCCTGCGGCGAGCCACGCCGGCCCGGGCGCCGGCCCTGTCGGCGACGCCGGTCGGCTCCGTCGACGGCGAAGTGATTCACCACACCGCAGGGGGGCCGATCGTCGACGCCGGGGCCGTCCGCCACGACTTCACTTCCGGCGTCCCTGATCCCTCGTTGGGGCCGGCCTGGAACTCCTGGCGAACCTGGCGGAAACTCGCTCCGCTGCGGGCGGCAACGCCGATGACCTTCCTGGCCAGCGGCGGAAGTCGCGGCGGCAATGACCCCTGGGCCTGCCTGTTGACGGGCGCCCAGGCCACGTACGCGGTCCATCGGGCCCTGACCGGGCAAGACATCAGGCCGACCAACAAGGCACTTGGACGGCGCTGAGCAGCGGCTTATCCACATCCGCTGGGGAGAACCCTGTGCACCAAAACCCCTCGTCTGTGGACGATGGTGGACGACACGCCGAGTTATCCAAAGCACCCGGACTTTTGTCCGCCAAGGCTTGAAAAGCCCCGCGAAGAGGCGTAGACATCTCTTACGCGGATCCCTTCGGGGAGAAGCGGACACCTCGGACGAGATGATCTGTACTGCGGGGAAACCCAACGGGCGGGCCGGTGACAGGCACGCTGGATCGGACGAGAAGAGGTGGTCGATCGGAGCGTCACCACTCCTGATCAACCAGAAGGGCCCTCGAACCTCATACGTGCGAGGGCCCTTCGCCTGTCCCCAGGGCGATCTCCCAGTGCCCGGACGCCGCCGTCCCGTTGACCATCAAGTCGGCCCGGCGCCAGGGCTGTTCCTGTTCCAGGAACGGGTCCTCAACCGCGGCCCATTCGTCCCAGAACGTCTCGGCTTCGGCTGGCGTCCGCCCCTCGGCCACGTCGCGGGCCACGCCGCGACGGCGGGCCTGGGCGGCGTCCGACTGCACCCAGATCACCAGGTCTGCCGATGAGGCCAGTTCCCTGCGGGCAGCGCCAACCCCCTCAACCACCAGCACCCGGCAGGCCGGCACCGAGATCAACCCCGGGCGATCCTTCGCTACCCAACCGGGCGGCCGAAAACGGACCGACTCGCCAGCTCGCCACGGCGTCAACACTCCGGCAATCAACTCTGCGGCCCAGGCGGTCGGGTGCAGGTGCCAGGACACGTCATCGGTGTGCACCAGGCCCGCCCCCAACCGGCTCGCCACCACCGCCGCGACCGTCGACTTGCCGCCGCCGGAGCGTCCGTCGATCAGCACGAGCCGCCGCCCATCGGCCGGGACGAGGGTCACCATCAGGTCATCGAAGTCCTGGTCGGAGACCTCCCGCCAGTCGGTCACCGCGGGCTCTGAACTGCCGGGGCGGACGAGCGTCACAGCAGGATCAACACCAACAGCAAGACGATCACCAAGGCGCCACCGCCGAGCGCCGCCGCCAGCCAGATCGCGCCCTTACCGGCAGCCCGGGCCTCGACCAGCTCGCCGGGCGCCGAGACCCCGGACTCGATCGCCGCGGGGACGGCGAAGGTGTCCTTGGCCGGCAACTCGACCACCACCTCGGCCAAATCGCCCAGGATTGTCGCCTCGAACACCCGGTCCAGCAGCACCGGATACCGTTCTGCCGGGATCAAACCGGTCGCGTAGGCCTCGTTGAGCCTCGCCACCAGCGATTCGCGCTCGTCATCGGGCACCGGCGCCTCGGGGGTGGCGCGGTACTTCGACGAGTAGGGCAGCATGCTCACCCGTCCAGAATAGGCACCGGTCACAGGCGGGTCAGGCCAGGACGGTCATCTCCACCTCGACGTACAACTCGGACGTGCCCTGGCCGGAGAACACCCCGCGCAGCGGCGCTACGTCGGAGTAATCGCGGCCGATGCCCACCTCGACGTGGAACTCGTCCGGAGCGGCGTCGTTGGTCGGGTCCAGCCCCACCCAGGTGCCGTCCCAGTACTGCAACCAGGCGTGGGACTCGCCCATCCGGGTCTCGCCGATCTCAGGATTGGCCGACGGCATCACGTAGCCGGATACGTAACGGCTGGGGATCCCCAGCCCGCGCAGCGTCCCCACCGCGAGGTGCACCATGTCCTGGCACACCCCGGCGCCGGCCCGCCAGACGTCCGCGGCGCGGGTCCGAACGTGGGTCGACCCGGGCTCGTAGCGCACCCGCTCCCGAATCAGGTCGATCACCGCCGCGACCGCGTCGGCCGGACGTGGCGATCCTGCCCGGATGGCTGCGGCGAGTTCCCGCAACTCCTCCCCCGGCTCGACCAGCTCGTTGACGGTCAGCATCTCCACGTGCAGATCGGAGAGTGCGTCGTCGCCGATCGCGTCCCAGGTGAGCGTTCCGGTGGCCGTTGGGAGCCGGGTGACGTCAACCACCGACACCGCCCGCACGTCCAGCCGCTGATGGGGCTCGCGGATCTCGAAGGCGGTCACCAGGGTGCCCCAGTAGTCGACGTAGCTGGACAGCCACGGCTTCGGCGCCACATCGATCCGGGAGCTGACCACATACTGCTCCCGGCTGGTCCGCGGCGTCATCCGCACCTCGTTGTGGGACGCCGACACCGCACCGCTGTAGGCGTAGCCGGTGTGATGGGCGATCCGCAGTTGCCGGGTCACTGGTTGCCTCCGTGCCATTGGGCGGCGGTCGCGCCCTCGAAGTAGCGCTTGGAGATGGCCGCCCCGGCCTGGTTGCAGACCGCCTGCAGGTCGGCCATCCGACGCGGCAGGTCCTGCAGCACCTCGCCCGGGGGACGGTATTCCAGCGCCGCCCGCGCGGTGCCCAGCAACCGCTCGGCGTCGTCCTCGATACCGGCCCGGCGATCCCCGGTGTCCAGCGAGGCCAGCGCCGCCTCCGCCGAGGCCAGGGTGTGCACCAGCGACCGCGGGAACAGCCGGTCGAGCAGCAGGAACTCGGCCGCGTCCCGCGAGGTGGTCACCCCGCCGTAGGTCCGGACGAAGGCGTGGTGGGCGCCGCAGCCGCGCAGCACGTTGTTCCAGGCGGTCTGCGAACCCGAGGTCAGCGACGCCGAAATGAGCCGGGCGGTCATGTCGGCCCGCTCGATGCTGCGGCCCAGGACGAGGAAGTGCCAGCCCTCGTCGTGGCTCATCGTGGAGTCGGCGGTGCCGGAGATGACCGCGCATCGCTCCCTGACCAACTTGAACGCGGTCGCCGGACGCATCCGGGCCAGGCGTCCGCCGCGGACCGAGTTCCAGGTGGTGTTGATCGACTCCCACATCTCGGTCGACACCGTTTCACGGGCCCGCCGCGCCGACTCGCGGGCGCCACCGAGGGCCGCAGAGATCGAGCAGGCCGACTCGTCGTCGTAGCAGAGCACCCGGAGCACGTGCTGGGGGTCGGCGGTGTGACCCTCCTCGGGCGGACAGCCCATCACCTCCAGCAGCGACATCCCGGCCGCCTCCTGGTCGACGCTGGGGTCGTCCAGCAGCAACTGCAGGTGCACCTCGACGATTCGGCAGGTGTCCTCGGCCCGCTCGAGGTAGCGGCCGATCCAGAACAGCGATTCGGCGATCCGGCTCAGCACGGCGCCTCCCGTTGGCTCTGCTGCTGCTGTTCCTGCTGCTGTTGGACACCCTCGACGCCGATGTCGGCCAGCGGCACCGAGACCGGCACGGCCTGCACTTTGGTCTTCTTGCGCTGACCACGCACCCCGTCGCGAGCCAGCACCCAGGTGTCCTTGGAGCCGCCACCCTGGCTGGAGTTGACGATCAACTCGCCCTCCGGGAGCGCTACCCGGGTCAGCCCGCCGGGCAGCACGTAGATGCCCGAACCCGAGTTGACCGCGAACGGCCGCAGGTCCACGTGCCGGGGACGCATCGCACCCTCGATCATGGTCGGCACGGTCGACAGTTGCACCACCGGCTGCGCGATCCAGCCGCGCGGGTTGTCCAGGATGCGCTCCCGCAGCGCGTCCAGTTCGGCAGGTTCGGCGGCGGGACCGATCACGATGCCTTTGCCGCCGGACCCGTCCACCGGTTTCAGCACCAGTTCGCCGAGGCGATCCAGCACCTCTTCGCGATGAGCCGGGTCCTCCATCCGCCAGGTGTCGACCCCGGGGATGATTGGCTCCTCGGCGAGGTAGTAGCGGATCAGGTCGCCGACGTAGGTGTAGACCAGTTTGTCGTCGGCGACCCCGTTTCCGACGCAGTTGGCGAGGGTGACGTTGCCGGCCCGGACCGCGTTGATCAGCCCGGCGCAGCCGAGCATCGAGTCACTGCGAAAGACCGCCGGGTCGAGGAACTCGTCGTCCACCCGCCGGTAGATCACGTGCACCGGCCGCAGCCCCCGGGTCGTCCGGATCGAGACGTGACCGCCATGGCAGACCAGGTCTCGTCCCTCGACCAGTTCGACCCCCATCATCCGGGCCAGCAGCGAATGCTCGAAGTAGGCGGAGTTGTAGACGCCGGGGGTCAGCACCACGACCGTCGGATCGGTGACCCCGGTCGGCGCGGCCGCGCGGAGCGCCGCCAGCAACTGCAGCGGGTATTGCTCCACCGGACGGATCCGGTGCCGGCTGGTTACCTCGGGCAGCGCCTGGAACATCGCTCGTCGGTTCGTCATCACGTACGAGACCCCTGACGGCACCCGGACGTTGTCCTCCAGCACCCGGAACACCCCGGCATTGTCTCGGATCAGGTCGATCCCGGACACGTGCACGCGGACGCCGTTGGGAGGCAGCACCCGGTACATCACCCGGTGGAAGTGGGGCGAACTGGCCACCACCCGCCGGGGCATCACCGCGTCGCTGAACACCTTCCCGTCGGTGTAGACGTCGGCCAGGAAGGCCTCCAGCGCCCGGACCCGCTGCGAGACGCCGGCCTCAACGGTCGCCCACTCCTCCGCGGTCAGGATCCGCGGCACGATGTCGAGCGGGAAGGGCCGTTCCTCGCCGCCGATGTCGAAGGTGACGCCTTGATCGAGGTAGGTGGATTTCAGGTAGTCGGATCGGGATCGGACTTCGCCGTCCTCCAACTTGCCCAGCTGACGAAGCGCCGAGGAGTACGCCGGACGAACCCCGTCGGTCGAGATCATCTCGTCGTAGGCGCCACCCGGCGAACCGGCGTAGTCGCTGAACAGGGCACTCACGCAGCACACCCTAGAACGAACGTGTTACGTCGGTGTATCCCCCGATCAGCGCGTCTCCGCGATTAGGAGAGGCCAACGATCGTCCCGTCGGGCAGCAGGTCCATCCCCTCGGCTCCCGGGTGGGCGCCCAAGCCCGGCATGGTCCGCATCTCCCCGCAGATGGCATAGACGTAACCGGCCCCGGCAGCCAGCCGAACCTCCCGGACGAACAGCCGCCAGCCCCGCGGTGCACCCTTCAGTTTCGGGTCGGCGGAGATCGACAAGTGGGTCTTGGCGATGACCACGGGCAGGTTGCCGTAGCCGAGCTCGGTGTAACGCCTGAGGTCGGCGGCCGCGCCGGCCGAGTAATCGACCGCGGCGGCACCGTAGACCTCCTCGGCGATGGCCTCGATCTTGGCGGTCAGCGACTCGTCCAGTTCGTAGGTGTGCACGAGTTCGGCGGAACTCCGGCTGGCTTCGAGGACGGCTTCGGCGAGCGCGATCGCCCCGGCACCGCCATCGGCGACGTGGGTGCTGACCGCGACCCGGGCTCCGGCCTGGTGGGCGATCAGCTCGATCACCTGGTGTTCGCTGGCGTGGTCGCCGGGGAAGGCGTTGATCGCCACCACCACCGGGACGCCGAAGGCAGCCAGGATCTGCAGGTGCTTCTCCAGGTTACTGGCGCCTTCGCGGACGTCCTCGGGGTTCTCCTGCAGCATCTGTGGGGGCAGCGGCCGCCCGGCGATCACCCGGTGACGCCCCGAATGCGACTTCAGCGCCCGGACGGTCACCACCAGCACCGCCACCGCCGGCGTCACCCCCGACGTCCGGCACTTCACGTTGAAGAACCGCTCGGCGCCCATGTCGGAGCCGAAGCCGGCCTCGGTGACCAGGAAGTCGCCCATGCCCAGGCCGATCAGGTCGGCCACCACCGATGAGTGACCGGTGGCGATGTTGCCGAACGGGCCGGCGTGGACCAGCGCCGGGGTGTTCTCCGTAGTCTGCAGCAGGTTGGGCGCGAGCGCGTCGCGCAGGATGACCGCCATCGCTCCGGCCGCCTTCAGGTCCTCGGCGGTGACCGGCCGACCGTCGGCGGTGAACCCGACGATGATTCTGCCCAGGCGCTCCCGAAGGTCGGCCCAGGAGCGGCTCAGCGCCAGGATCACCATCACTTCCGACGCTGCGGTGATGTCGAACCCGGTTTGGCGGGCGACGCCGTCCTCCTTGCCGCCCAGTCCGATCACCACCATCCGCAGCGCCCGGTCATTCATGTCGACCACCCGCCGCCAGGTGATCGAGCGCTGATCCAACCCCAACGCGTTCCCCTGGTGCAGGTGGTTGTCGACCATGGCGGCCAGCAGGTTGTGGGCGGCGCTGACCGCATGGGTATCGCCGGTCAGGTGCAGGTTCATCTGCTCCATCGGCAGGATCTGGCTGTAGCCGCCGCCGGCCGCGCCACCCTTGATCCCCATGGTTGGGCCGAGCGAGGGCTGCCGAACCGCCACCGTGGCCCGGTGACCGAGCTTGGCCAGGCCCTGGGCCAGTCCCACCGAGGTGGTGGTCTTGCCTTCTCCCAGCGGCGTTGGGGTGATGGCGGTGACCACGATCAGTTTCCCCTGCGGCCGGTCCTCCTCCAGCACGGCCAGCGGGATCTTGGCCACGTGCCGTCCGTACGGTTCGAGGACCGCCGGGTCAAGGCCGGATCGCCGGGCAACCTCGTCCAGGGGCAGCAGTGGGGTGGCTCGGGCGATCTCTAGGTCGGACGGCATCGGTGCGCTCATCGCGCGGCCCTGCGGTAGCGGGAGCCCTCAGGATCTCGGTCGATCAGCCCGTAGTCGACCAGGTGGCGACGCAACGCCACCGGATCGGCGGCGAGGTCGTCCAGCCGTCCGGTGAAGGTGGCCTCGTCCAGCTCCTCACCGGGAGCCAGCACGCGCTCGGTCAACAGCTGGAACAGCGCCTCCCGGTCGCGGTCTCGTCGGGGCAACCCGATCAGTCGACCACCGTGCAGAAAGCGCTCCGGGCCAAGCACAGGCGGGGCTGCGTCCTGCTTCAACAAGGTGGTGAAGATGTCTGTGTCGGCCGCGGAACCGTCCTCGCCTACCACCACGAGTCCCGCCTCTTGCAGGGCCTCGAGCTGCCGCTGCCCCGCCCGATCCAAGAGTTCGCGGCGGACGGCGTTGCCACCGCTGCCAGCAAGCACGACGCGAGCGTAGAGACTGCGCCGCTGCGGGTCGGTGAGGGCGGCCACAACGTGGCGCCAGCGCTGCGAGGAGGACACCTCCGACAGTGAACCAGCAGCGACCCGGTCGCGCCAGTGGACCCGTGAGACGACACCGCGGGGCCCAATCAAGAGTTTCGGACTGGCCCCGGATCGCTCATCGAAGGTCGATGTCGTCGACGGTCGCCTCGGCGTGGGTAGCGACTGGACGGGAATTCACGTCACGTCCCCCTCGGCCCTCAAGCCGAGTTCGAGCAAGCGCAAGGGGTAGTCGGGGCGGTGGACGAAACAGCGGGCAGGGCGTGGGTGATCACCAGAAAGCTGCCGGCCTGGCGGACTGGTCAGGTTCTCCGCAGGGAATGCCGACGCCCTCAAGAATCGTCTTGCGGATCGGGGATTGATGCTTCACGTTGTCCTAGCTCGACGAGTACCCGGGTCCTGCGGCTGCGCGATACGGAGTATTCCCGTGAGGCGGAAGCCCCTAATCTGCCAAGGGCGCGAAGGGGACCCCGAGGGAGTTGAGCATCTCCTCGCCGCCGTCCTCGGCGGTCAACACCCAGACACCCTGCCCGGTGAGCGCGATGGTGTGCTCCCAGTGGCTGGCGATCGACCGGTCCTTGGTGACCACGGTCCATTCGTCGTCCAAGGTGGTGGTGACCTCGCCGCCGAGGGTCAGCATCGGTTCAATCGCCAGACACATGCCCTTCACCAGCAGAGGCCCCCGTCCGGCCCGACCGTAGTTCGGCACGTCGGGGACCATGTGCATGGCGCTGCCGATGCCGTGCCCGGTGAACTCACGGATGATTCCGTAGCGGCGCGGCTGGGCGAGGGCGTGCTGCTCGATGGCGTGCGAGATGTCACTGAGCCGTCCACCGATCCGAGCGGCGGCAATCCCAGCCCACAGCGCGTCCCGGGTGACCCGGCTAAGGGTGGCCACCTCGGCGGTCGGTTCTCCCACCAGCACCGACACTGCGGCGTCGCCGTGCCAGCCGTCGACGATGGCGCCGAAATCGATCGAGACCAAATCCCCCGAACTCAGCACCCGCTCCCCGGGGATCCCGTGCACGATCTCGTCATTGGTGGAGATGCAGGTCACCGCTGGGTACGGCGGCAGGTAGCCCGGGCCGTACCCGAGAAAGGACGATGCGGCGCCGGCCTGGGCGAGCGAGTCGCGCGCCAGTTCGTCCAGGTGAGCGGTGGTGATGCCGGGACGAGCGGCTTCGCGCAGCAGGGCCAGGGTCCGGGCGACCACCAGTCCGGCCCGGCGCATGATGAGGAGCTGATCGGGCCGCTTCAGCTCGATCGCGGGGGCCCGACGGCGCACCTAGTGGCCGAGCTTCTCCGCGAGGGCGGCCAGCAGTCGCTTGGACACCTCGTCCACCGACCCCATGCCGTCCACCTCGACCAGCAGCCCGCGCTCGCGGTAGACGTCGAGGAGCTGGTCGGTCTGCTCGTGATAGACCTCCATCCGGGTACGGATGGTCTCCTCGTTGTCGTCGGGGCGGTTCTCGATCTCGGCCCGCTTGAGCATCCGGGCGATGATCGCCTCCTCGTCGGCGGTGATCGAAATCACTGCGTCGAGTTCGAAGCCGTGATCCTCCAGCTCTGAGTCGAGGGCGAAGACCTGCCGCTTGGTCCGGGGGAAGCCGTCGAGCAACCAACCGCCCTTGGTGTCCTCCTCCTCGAGCCGGTCCATCACCACCAGCATGGTCAAACTGTCGGGGACGTAGCCGCCGTCGGAGATGATCCGCTTGATCCGCTCACCCAAGGGTGTGCGGTTGGTGATCGCCAGCCGGAAGATGTTGCCGGTCGAGATCGCGGGGATCCCATAGTGCTCACCGATGATCGAGGCCTGGGTCCCCTTGCCGGCACCGGGCGGACCCATGATCAGCATTCTCATCGTAGGAACCCTTCGTAGTTGCGCTGTTGCAGCTGGCTTTGGATCTGCTTGACAGTGTCCAAGCCAACACCCACGACGATGAGGATGGAAGTGCCGCCGAAGGGGAAGTTGTTCTGGGCTCCGAAGAGAATGAAGGCGAGCGTCGGAATGAGCGAAATCAGGGCCAGATACAGGGAGCCGGGTGCGGTCAACCGGGTCAGCACGAACTGCAGATAGTTCTCGGTCGGCTTTCCGGCCCGAATACCCGGGACGAAGCCTCCGTACTTCTTCATGTTGTCGGCGACCTCTTCGGGGTTGAAGGTGATCGCCACGTAGAAGTAGGTGAACCCGATGATCAGCACGAAGTAGGTCAGGTTGTACATCCAGTGGTCGCCGCGGACGAGGTTGGCCGCGATCCATGAAGACACCGGCGACTCGGGCTGGAACTGCGAATAAAGCACTGGCAGATAGAGCAGCGAGGAGGCGAAGATCACCGGGATGACACCGGCCTGGTTGACCTTCATCGGGATGTAGGTGGTGGTGCCGCCGAATAGGCGACGCCCGACCATCCGCTTGGCGTACTGGACGGGGATCCGGCGCTGGGCCTGTTCCATGAAGATGACGCCGAGCATCACCAGCAAGCCGACTGCCATCACGATGATGAAGGCGAGCCAGCCCTGGGCGCCCTCGCGGCTCTCCTTGATCGCCCACAGGGAGGCGGGGAACTGGGCCGCGATCTGGGTGAAGATCATCACCGACATTCCGTTGCCAACGCCGCGGTCGGTGATCAACTCACCCATCCACATGATCAGCCCGGTGCCGGCGGTCATCACCAGCACCATCACCACGACGGCGAAAATGCCTTTGTCATACACGAGTTCGCGGTTACATCCCTGGAAGAGCTGACCGTTGACCGCCAGCGTCACGAAAGCGGTCGCATTCAGGACGGCTAGCACCAGGGTCAGGTAGCGGGTGTACTGCGTGATCTTCTGGGTGCCGGCGGCGCCTTCCTTTTTCAGAGTTTCCAGGCGCGGCACCACGACGGTGAGCAGTTGCAGAATGATCGACGCGGTGATGTAAGGCATGATGCCGAGCGCGAAGATCGCCAGTTGAAGGAGCGCTCCCCCGGAGAACAGGTTGATCATCGAATAGAGGCCGGCGGCGTCGCCGGTGCTCGCCTCGATTCGACACGCGTTCACGTTGACCATGTTCACGTTCGGGGTGGGGATCACCGAGCCCAGCCGGAACACCGCAAGGATGAACAGGGTGAACAGGATCTTGCGCCTCAGATCGGGGGTTCTCAGCGCGTTAGCGAAGGCCGACAGCATCCGACCTGGTCTCCTCACATCTCACCAGCACCCGGCCGAGCAGACACCCCCGGGCAACCCGAGAAACTCTACCAGCGCTGTGTTTGGTTCCTGGCATCGGCCGGGTCAGACCGACCAGCCCTCCACCCCCGGTCGTTCCTCCTGCGCCGGACGCACCACGTCGGCCTGCCGGGTGACGCTCGCCAGCAGCAACCGGACCTGCTCGGCGGCCCAGCGCCGGGCCAGATCTTCCTCGCCGCTGGCGATGGCCACCGCGATTCCCCGATAGCGAATCGCCCAGCGCGGGTCGGCCATCGACCGCGCCACCTCGCCGGGACGTTGCACGAGCCGGATCAGGGCGGCGACCGAAGCGAACAGTTCGTTTCGTCCCGAACGCAGCACCAGCGCATGAAACTCCAGGTCCACCTGAGCCGCCTCGGCGGACTCGACCAGGGAGAGGTTCGACAACTTGTCGGCCAGTTCCAGCAGCCGGTCCCGTTGCGCCTTGGTGGCGTAGCGGGCCGCCAACATCGCTGCCAGTGGCTGCAGGGCCACCCGCAGTTCGACGACCTCGAGCATCGCCTGGGCGCGTTCGGGTCCCGAGAGCCGCCACGACATCACCCGCGGATCGAGCAGGTGCCACTGGGCGCGGGGTTGGACGGTGATCCCGACCCGCCGGCGGGAGTGGACGACGCCGAGCCCCTCAAGCACCCGCATGATCTCGCGCGCCACCGTCCGGGAGATCACGAAGCTCTCCTCCAGGCCGGCCAGCGTCAACACCGATCCGGCGGGGTAGCGTCCGGCCACGATGTCCTGCCCGAGACGCTCCAGCGCCTGGTGATGCAACGGGGAGGTGCTCATCGGCGCAACCGTCCTTCCAAGGGCGGGGGGTGACCGGACGGCTCAGGATAGCGCCGGGGCGACGCCGGCCAGGCGGTAAGCGTCCCGGAATTGCCCGAGGGCGGGACGACCGTCACCGGTTCGTCCCGCCCTCGCGTGCTCGTGGGTCAGAGCTGGGTGGCACTGCCTCCGGCAGCTTCCAGCTTGGTCTTGGCCGAGGCCGAGAAGGCGTGCGCGGTCACCTTCAGCGCAACCGACACCTCCCCGTTGCCCAGCACCTTGACCAGGCTGCCGTCGCGAACCGCGCCCTTGGCCACCAGGTCGGCCGGGCCGACCTCGCCACCGTCGGGGAACAGATCACCGAGCTTGGCCAGGTTGACCACCTGGTACTCGACTCGGAACGGGTTCTTGAA